>DATEGE010000213.1:0-10617 GCA_035280265.1 Gemmatimonadales bacterium
TCCGCACTCCGCATTCGACTGCCAGCCGGCGGTCCCATTCGATTGCGATGACCCGCCGCACGCAGGGCGCGAGGACGCTTGTCAGGCTCCCCCGCCCCGCGCCGATTTCGAGCACGACATCGCCGGGCGCGGGGTCCAGCGCGTCGACGATGCGGTGCAAGATGTGCGGATCGGTGAGAAAGTGCTGGCCGAGCGGCCGGCGCGGCCTCACACCTTGAGAATGACGACGGTGCGATCGTCCGTGGGGGGTGCGCCGCCAGTGAAGCCGGCCAGGTCGGCGTGCACCGACTCGAGGATTTCGCGCGCCGGCCGGTCCTTGAGCCGTGCCACGTGACCAAGCACCCGGTCTTCGCCGAACCGCTCCCCGTCGGACCCCAGGGCTTCGGCCACGCCGTCGGTGAACAAGCAGACGATGGCTTCGCGCTTGGCCCAGGTGAGGACCCGGTCCTGGCCCGGCGCCGGAGCGAGCCCGAGCGGTGGACGAGTGGCCTCGAGCCGGACGGCGCGCGCCGTGCGCGACGACACCAGAAACGCGTGGGGATGGCCGGCGTTGGCGTAGGTGACGCGCCCCGCCTTGGGATCGACCACCGCGTAGAACACGGTGAGAAACATTTCGGTGCTCGCCAGCTCGTCGGTGAGCGATTCTTCGATGCGGCGCAGCACCTCGGTCGGCGTTTCTGCCGACTCCGCGTGGATGCCCGACGCGGCCATCACCAGCGCCATGATGAGCGCGGCGCCGAAGCCGTGGCTCGTGACGTCGCCGATCATCACGCCGATCCGGTCGGCGCGCAGGTTGAGCAGGTTGTAGAAGTCGCCGCCTACCGACTCCGCCTGACGACAGCGCGCAGCCACGTCGGCCCGGGCCGCGAGCACGAGCGGCGACGGCAGCAACTTGTGCTGCAGGTCGTGCGCCAGCTCGAGCTCGTGGCGCACGCGCTGCTGCCCCAGATCCTGGGCGACGAGACGCGCATTCTCGATTGCCGCGCCGATCTGGTTCGCGATCGCGGCCACGAGCTTGCGATCGCCGGCCGTGAACGCGTCCTCCCCGATGCGGTCCGTCAGATTGATCACGCCGATCGGCCGGCCCCGCTGTCCCGGCGCGGCGTAGAGCACCGGAACCGACAGGAATGCTTTCCCACGATAACCGCGGCCCTCGGGGCACCCGGGGTTCGCGGCCTTAGCGTCGGTGGGATCGTAGCTCACGATCCGCATCTCCCGAAACACACGCGCGGCGACGGAGCACGGGTCGTCCACCTCGACCGGCTCGATTTCGGCGGGAGTCATGCCGCGCGCGGCCACGATCTTCAACACCTGCTGCTCGGGGTCGTGCACCAGCAGCGTGGCGCGCCGGGCGCCCACCACGGTCGAGACCTCGCGCAGGATGCGCTCCGCCGCTTCGTCGAGCCGGATGGTGTGTCCGAGGATCTCGCTGATCGTGTAGATCAAGTCAATTTCCTCGTACCGCTCCGACAGCTCCGCGGCCACCTGCGCCGCGTCGCGTTCGGCGGCGAGCATGGATCCGACGATTTCGGCGAGGGCGGTGGGCGCGGTCGTTGCCACCGGTACGCGTTCCCCTTCACGTACCTCGAGCCAAACGCCGGCGGCGTCGCGCACCGGCTCGAACCACGCGGGTCCTTCAGGGGTGTCGAGCCGATGGCCGACCTCACTGCCATCGAGCGGCGGCGTCCAGGCGGGCGGCTCGCCCGCACCGGCGGCGAAGCGCACGCCGCCCGGCTCGACGCGCCAGACCCGGAGTCGCGTCCCGGCCAGCCGGGCCAAGAGCGGCAGTAGCCGCTCGACGCGGGTCAGCCCGCCCGGAGCGTCAAGCACACCGAGTTGCCCGTCTCGTTGAAGGCGACGTGATCCACGAGGTGGCTCAGCACGAACAGCCCGCGGCCGTCCTCCCGCTCCAGCCGCTCGGGGCGGGTGGGATCGGGGACCCGTTCGGGGTCGAACCCGCGGCCCTCGTCCGTCACGTGCAGGCGCACCGCTTCCGCGGTTACCTCGACCCGCACGCGCACCAGGCGGGTGGGATCGTGCCCGTTGCCGTAGGCGATGGCGTTGGCCAGCGCTTCGGCCAAGGCGGTGCGGAAGTTGAAGCGAATGCGACGGGGAGAGAGGGGCCCGCCCGGGAGCTCGTCGGCAATGAGCTCCACTGCCGGGCCGACGTACTCGAGGTCGCTCGGCACGTCGAGCGACAGCTCCGTCTCGGTGCCGCCTCCCGTCGCCGTGCGGCGGAGGTCGAGGCGTAGCCGCCTGGTCACGGGCTAGAAGGCGGCGAGCGCCTCCTCCGGCGTCCGCGCGATCGCGAAGAGCGTGTCCAGCTTGGTGAGCTCGAACAGCGTTTGCAGATCTTCGTTCAAGCCGCACAGCCGGAGGTCGCCCCCCTGCTCGCGAATCTTTTTGGAGAGCGACACCAATACGCCGAGGCCGGAGGAGTCGATGTAGCCGGTCTTGGTGAAGTCGATCACGAATTTCTTGCCGCCGCCCTCCAGCGCGTCCAGCACCTTCTGCTTCAGCTCTTGGCGATTACCGACGATCAGCTGCCCGTCCACCCCAACGACCACCACGCCACGCTTGTCCTTCTTCAGGCTGAAGCTCATGGCTGCTCCCTCTCCCGGGCTTGAAGGACTGCGACCGCCGCCGTGTCCACAATATCATCGGCCGTGGCACCGCGCGACAGGTCGGCCACGGGCCGCGCCAGGCCTTGCAGGATCGGGCCGATCGCCTCCCACCCGCCCAAGCGCTGCACCAGTTTGTACCCGATGTTCCCGCTGTCAAGATCGGGAAACACGAGGACGTTGGCGCGCCCCGCGGCGCGCGACCCCGGAGCCTTGCGCGCGGCGACCTCGGCGACGAGGGCCGCGTCGGTCTGCAGCTCACCGTCGAACGAGAAGTCGGGCCGCCGCCCGGCGAGCAGCTCGACGGCTCGACGAATGCGCGCGACCCGCGGCCCCTCCGCGCTGCCTTTGGTGCTGTAGGACAGGAACGCCACCACGGGTTCATCGCCCACGATGCGGCGGCGATCCCGCGCGGCGGCGACGCTCGAATCCGCCAGCTGCTGGGGCGTCGGCTCGGGCACCACCGCGCAATCGGTGAAGGTGAGCACCGCGTCGTCTCGCACCAAGTAGAAGGACCCGCTCACCGTGGTGATGCCCGGGGCCGTTCCCACCGCCCACAACGCGGCCCGAATCGTGTCGCCGCTCGGGTAGCCGGCGCCGCCGACCATGACGTCGGCCCGGCCCAGCGCGACGAGGGCGGCGCCGTAGGTGAGGGGATGCGCGAGCGCGGCGGCGGCCGTGGCGTCGCTCGTGAACCGACGAGGGTTTCGAGCGCGGAGCAGACCGACCATGTCCGGGAGCGGGGAGCGGGCGGTGGGGCCCTCCAGGAGCTGGACGCTGCCGATCCCCAGGGCTTCGATCTTGGCGGCCGCGGCTCGCACCCGCTCGTCGTCGCCCTCAGGCAGCACAATACGACGACGCGCCCGGCGCGCCCGCTCGTACAGCGAGGCGCGAAACGTCACCGCCCGAACTTTTTCGTGAGCGCCTGCTGCACCGCAGGGTGGACGAGCGAGGACACGTCGCCGCCGAAGCGCGCCACTTCACGCACCAGGCTCGAGCTCAGATAGGTGAGGTCGAACGCCGGGACCAGAAAAACCGTCTCCACGCCGGGCGCCAGGTTTCGGTTCATCAGCGCCATCTGAAACTCGTACTCGAAGTCGCTCACCGCGCGCAACCCACGGACGATCAGGGTGGCGCTCACCGTGCGCGCGAACTCGGCGAGCAGGCCGTCGAACGAGCGCACCTCGACCGCGGGATCGTCCACGGCCTTGCGGATCAAGGCCACCCGTTCTTCCAGTGTGAAGAGCGGCTGCTTCGCCACGTTGACCGCCACGGCCACGATCACCCGGTCGGCGAATCGCCGGGCGCGGCGGATCAAGTCCTCGTGCCCACGGGTGATGGGATCGAAGGAGCCCGGATAGACGGCGACGCTGGTCACGGCGCGTAGATGAACGTCACGGCGGTGTCTCCGTAATGCCGCGTGTCGTCGCCGGGAATCGGCTGATCGGTCGGATGCTCGATCGAGATGATCCGCGCGAACGGATTCAGGCGGAACAACGCCACCAGACGTGCCGCGTGCCCACTCGCGTACGGCGGGTCGGCGAAGGCCACGTCGTACTGCCCGGGCTGCAGCTGCTCCACGAACCGAACCGCGTCCACGCGGTGCACCGCCGTGCGGTCCTCAACCCGCAAGGTCGTAATGTTGGCCTTGAGGGTCGACAGCGCGACCCGGTAGTTCTCCACGAAATCGACAGAGACGGCGCCGCGCGACAACGCCTCGAAGCCCAGCGCGCCCGAGCCCGCGAACAGGTCCAGGACGCGCGCGCCACGCACCGGCCGCTGGAGGATCGCAAACCACGCCTCGCGGACGCGGTCGCCGGTCGGGCGGACGGTGTCGCCGGACGGCGTCTTGAGGCGGCGGCCGCGGAACTCGCCGGCGATGATGCGGATCATGCTCAGCCCTGTCAAGCACTCGGCGCCATCGCCGCCACCCTCGCCTGCAACGTCGTCCGCCCCTGCCATTCGTCGCGCTCCAGCCGGAACGCCACATCGAGCCGCTCGCCGAGCCAATGATCGGGAATGACGTCGGCCCATTGGAACGCGATGGCGGGCAGCGCGCCCGACTCGTCGTCCAGGGTGAACCGCAGGTGGTTCGTCCCCACCCGGCGCGCCCCGACCGCGCGAGCATGCCGCACGCCGAACACCGGCGCCGGGTTCCCCGGTCCGCACGGCTCCAGATGCCGCATCAGCTTCTCCAGCTCGTCGCTCACGAGGCCAAGGGGCAGCTCCAGGTCGACCCGTTGGGCGGGAACCAGGTCGTCGGGGCCCAGAAGCTCGCCCGCCACTTCGAGAAACGCAATACGGAACGCCTCGTAGCGGTCGCGGCTGATCGTCAGCCCGGCAGCCATGGTGTGCCCGCCGTACTTCTCGAGGTGGTGCCCCACGCGGTGCAGCGCGGCGTGCAGGTCGAACCCCACGATGCTCCGCCCCGAGCCCCGCCCGATCGCGCCGTCCCACCCGACGAGAAACGTCGGCCGCCCGTAGCGCTCCACCAGACGCGAGGCCACGATGCCGATTACGCCGGGGTGCCACGTGTCGGCCGCGAGGACCAGCGCCCGGTCTTCCGGCCGGAGCGCGCGTTCGGCGAGCTCGACGGCCTCGTCCAGGATGCGCTGATCGAGCTCCTGTCGTCTGGCGTTCAACGTTTCGAGGTCGCGTGCGATCGCGGCGGCCGCGTCCGGGTCGTCGGACAGCAGCAGTCGTAAGCCGTCGTTGGCGTCGCCGATGCGACCCGCCGCGTTGAGGCGGGGCGCGAGGATGAAGCCGACGTGCCCCGCCTTGAGGGGCCGTCCCGACAGGCCGGCCGCGTCCACCAACGCCCGCACGCCCGTCCAGCGCGAGTCGGCCAGCAGCTTGAGCCCGTGGCGCACCAGGATGCGGTTCTCACCCGTGAGCGAGACCACGTCCGCCACGGTCGCGAGCGCGACGAGGTCGAGGAAGTGGAGCGGCAGGTGCGGCGATAGGCCGAGCGACGGCACCAAGGCCTGCACCAGCTTGAAGGCGACGCCGGTGCCGCACAGCTCCTTGTCCGCGGACGCGCAGTCGGCGCGCCGCGGGTCGAGCACCGCCGACGCGGGCGGCATTTCGTCGCCCGGCAGGTGGTGGTCGGTGACGATGACCTCGATGCCGGCGGCCCGCGCGGCCCGCACCGGCTCGACGGCCGTGATGCCGCAATCGCACGTGATCACGAGTCCCGCGCCGACGCGACGGGCCGCGGCCAGCCCCGCCTCCCCGAAGTCGTATCCGTCGCGGATCCGGTGCGGGACGAACGCCTGGACCTTCGCCCCAACGCTGGACAGGACGCGCGTGAGCAGCGCGGCGCCGCATTGCCCGTCCACGTCGTAGTCGCCGTGCACCAGGATCGGGGTGCCGCTGTGAACGGCGCGGACGATGAGCTCGACGGCCCGCGGCATGTCCGCCCAAGCGAGCGGATCGGACAGGCGCTCGAGACCGGGGCGGAGGAACGCCTTGGCCCGCTCCGGTGCCGCGAGCCCGCGCTGCACCAAGAGCGCCGCGAGCGGCTCGGGGATGTGCAGATCGGCCACGAGGCTGGCCGTGAGATGGGGGTCGGGGGACGCCGCGACGGCCCAGCGTGCGGGAATCATTCCTTGGCGTACAGCAGCACGCCGCAGGCCTCGCAGCCTTCGATCGACGCGCCACGCAGGATCAGGGCCCGCCGCTGTGTGGGCACCGCCGTGAAGCAGTGCCCGCAGGCGTCCCCATGCAGCGAGTACAGCGCCAGCGGCGCCTTGCCGCGCCGGATCCGCTCGTAGCGTGCGAGCAACGGCCGGCTGATGTGCGCCGCCGCCCGCTCGCGCTCCGCCACAGCGCTCTCCCGGTCGGCGGCGATCTGCTCCCGCTTGCCGGCGAGCGCTTCACGCGCCGACGCCTGGTCCGCCCGCACGTGGGCGAGCGTCTTCTCGGCGTCCGCCGCTTTGCGCTCGGCCTCTCCCACGGCGTCGCCCGAGCGCATGAACTCGGCTTCTTCCTTCGCCAGCACGGAGCGCGCGAGATCGAGCTCCGCCATCAGCGTCGACGCCTCCTTGGCTCCGCGCACCCACTCGAGCCGCTGGCGTCGCTGCTCCTGCATCGTACGATAGTTGGCGATCTTCCCTTCCAGCTCATCGCGCCGGCCGATCGCCGCCTGGATCGCCGCCTGCGCCGCGGCGAGCACCCGTTCCGCCGCTGCTTGTGCGTCGTCCAGCCGCGCGACGTCCGGCGCCAACGCGGCGATGCGCTCGTCCGCATCCGTCACCGCCTGATCCTTCTCCTGTAAGGCCAACAACGCTTCAAGTTCCGGGTGCACCTCTCCTCCTCGCAGCGATCTTGTATCGCGGATAGCGTTTGCGGAGCTCGTCGAACACGCGGCGCTTTTCCGCGATCAACGACACTTGGCCGTCAGGACTTTCGAACGGCAGCCGCTCATCCAGCTGCTCGAGCTGACGCTCGAGGCGCCGCGCCTCCATCCAGTTCACCGCGCGCTCGTACAGGGCGTTGGGATCCCGGCCGCCCAATCCTTCGGCCTTGAGGTGCTCGAAGGCGCGGGCGGACGTGTCGTCCAGGGCGAGGACCGCATCGTCGGCGACGCTCTCGAACACCGCGCGATACGGCGGGAACTCGAATTCCTCCGGATCGACGGCGTCGGCCACGCGGGACTTCCACGGCTCGCCCTCGAGCATCAAGAGCAACAGCGCCTTCTCGGCGCTCGCGGGCAACGCGGGAGCCGGGAGCGGGGAGCGGTTCCTGCCTCCGACGGGATGGTCCTGCTCCCTGCTCCGTGCTCCCTGCGCCTCTCCCTCCAGCACATCCTTCCGCACCCCCGCCGCCTCCGCGGCGCGGGAGATGTACAGCTCGCGGGTGATCGGGTCCTGCGCGGCGCGAATCGTGGGTAGGAGGCGGTCGAGCGCCCGGCGCCGGCCGGGGAGCGTCCCGAACAGCCCCTTGCGATCGAGGATCTGGATCTTGCGCTCGAGCACGTCCACCGCGTCCTTGAGAAACGGCTCGAGGCCGGCGGCACCACGCGCCTGCACGAGGGTGTCGGGATCCTCCCCCGGGGGAAGGGTGGCGACGCTCACCCGCAACCCCGCCCGCAGCAGCTCGTCGCCGGCGCGAAACGTGGCCCGCAACCCCGCCTCGTCCGAGTCGTACAGCAGGATCACGTGTGGGGCGTGGCGCTTCACGAGCTGCGCCTGCTCCGGCGTGAGCCCCGTCCCAAGTGGCGCCACGACTTCCTCGACGCCCGCGAGCGACACGCGCAACACGTCGAAGTAGCCCTCGACCAGGATGGCGCGCTCCGCCTTGCGCATCGCGTGCTTGGCGACGTGCAGGTTGTACAGCAGCTTGCCTTTGTGGAAGATGGGCGTGTCCGGCGAGTTGAGATATTTCGGCTCGCCATCGCCGAGGATGCGGCCGCCGAACGCGACAACACGCCCGCGCAGGTCATGAATGGGGAACAGGAGTCGCCCGCGGAACCGCGGCATCAGGGAGCCATCCTCCCGTTTAGCCAACAGACCCGCTTCGAGCAACACCTCGTCACCGAGCCCCAATCCTTTCATTGCGTCGTGGAACGTCTTGGTCTGGGGGGGCGGGGGGGGGGCATACCCGAGACCGAGAGGCAGGACGGCCTCCAAGTCCAGGTGCCGGGAGGCGAGGTAGTCGCGCGCGACCTGAGCCTCCGGACTCTCCCGGAGCTGCCGCGCGAACCAGTCGGCGGCCGCGGCCACCGCTCCGTACAGCGGCTCCCGCGGATCGGGACCCGTCGGACCCCGCTCGGGGATGGTGATCCCCACCCGGCGGGCCACCTCGCGGACGGCCGTGGGATAGTCCATGCCGAGCTTCTTCATGAAGAAGGTGAAGACGTCGCCCCCGGCGTGACACACGAAGCAGTAGTACATCCCCTTGCGGGGGATCACGGCGAAGTTGCGATGGGTGCCGCCGTGGAAGGGACACGGCGCCCGGAAGTCGGAGCCGGTGCGCCTCAGCTCGACGTGCTCGCCGATGATCCCCACGATATCCGCCGCCTCGCGGACCTGCTCGATCACGTCGTCGGGTATGAGGCTCACGCCTTGAACTCGACGATCGTGACGCCGTGGCCGCCCTGGGTGGGAGGGGCGAAGCCGAAGCGGCGCACGCGGGAGTCGCGGGAGAGGACGTCGTGCACCATTTGACGCAGCGCGCCCGTACCCTTGCCGTGGATGACACGGAGCGAGGGCAGATCGGCCAGGATCGCGTCGTCGAGGGCTTTGAGAACCAGCGGCTCGGCCTCGGATACCCGCATCCCTATGAGCGATACCTCCGTCGCAGCCTCGACCGGGGCGGTGGAGGATGGTGGAGGACGGTGGAGGTCGGTGGAGGAAGCCGTGCCACGGGAGCGCTTCAGGTCCTCGAGCGACATCCACCCTGCCCCCTGCTCCCCGCTCCCCGCCCCCTGCTCCGTTTCCTCGATGGCCTTCTCAACGAGCCGTCTGGCCTCCCGCGCCGTTGCCTCGTCCACGGCCGCCCGAGCGCGACCGAGCGCTTCCTCGACCTTGCGTCGTGCCTCGAGCAGGAAGCCGCGAGTCTGCTCACGCGCGTCGCGCTCCAGGCTGCGGGCGCGGGCCTGCACCTCGGCTTCGCGCCCCGCCACGTCGGCGCTACGGGCGTCGAGACGCTGCGCCTCGCGGCGTAGCCGCTCGTCCTGCGCCGTGAGCTCGCGGTCTCGAGCCTCCAGCTCGCGCGCGCGGGCCTCCACCGTCGCGAGCAGGGCGTCGAGCGCCCGCTCGGCGTTCGGCATGGCCCGATCGGCGAGGTCCAGCACCTCGGCGGCCAGCCCCAACCGCCGCGCGATCGCGAGGCCGTAGGAGCGTCCCGGGACTCCCTTCAGCAGGCGGTAGGTGGGAGTGAGCGTCTCGGCGTCGAACTGCAGCGATGCGTTGACGATCCCCACCGTGTGAGTCGCGAGCTGTTTCAGAACGCCCAGGTGCGTGGTGGCGAGCGTAATGGCGTGCCGCCGCGTGAGCGTGGTCAGCACCGCCGCGGCGAGGGCGCCGCCCTCGGCCGGGTCGGTGCCGCTGCCGATCTCGTCGAGCAGCACCAGCGAGCCCGCCCCCCCGCCCCCGTGCTCGAGGATGTCGCGCAGCGCCGCGAGGTGGGCTGAGAACGTGGACAGGCTCGCGGCGATGGACTGCCGGTCGCCGATGTCCGCGAACACGCTGCTGAATACGGGGAGACGGGACTGCGGCCCTATCGGCGGAATGATGCCGCTCTGCGCCATGAGGGCCAGCAATCCGACCGCCTTGATGAGCACAGTCTTGCCGCCGGTGTTCGGGCCGGAGACGAGGACCGTGTACTCGTCGGGGGCGAGCACGAGGTCGAAGGGGACGACGAGGTCTTCACGAACGAGGAGAGGATGGCGACCGCCGTGAATCTCCAGGGGCCCACCGATCGCGGGCGCGAACCCATTCACTTCAACGGCATAGCGAGCGCGGGCGCAGAGATCGTCGAAGGCGATGCACATTTCCCACGCAGCGGCGATCGCGTCGCGCTGGGACCGGAGCGCATCGGTCAGCTCGCGCAGCACGCGGAGTACCTCACGCTGCTCTTCCGCCTGGGCGGCACGCAGCGCGTTCCCGAGCTCGATCACCTCGGGAGGCTCCACGAATACCGTCGCGCGCGTGGCCGACTCGTCGTGGACGATCCCGCCGATCCGGGCGCGGGCGGTGCTCCTCACCGGGATGACGTAGCGTCCCTCGCGCATCGTCACGGCGGCATCGGGCGCGCGCTCGGTCGGATCGAGGGCGCCGAGCAGCGCCTCCAGCTTCTGTACCAGACGCTCCCGCGCCTCTCGCACGGCCCGGCGGGCACGCGCCAGCTCGCGCGACGCGCCATCCCGCAGCTGTCCGTCGGAGTCGAGCGATTCCGCGAGACGCTGCTCGAGCGCACGCGGGGGAGGGTCGACCCGCAGCGCCGCCGTGCGCGGGGCCTCCGCCGCCAGCCGGCCCAGGTCGCCTGCGACGAC
>DATEGE010000214.1:0-31302 GCA_035280265.1 Gemmatimonadales bacterium
CTATTCGTAACGCAGCGAGTCGATCGGGTCGAGGCTCGCCGCGCGACGCGCCGGCCACAGGCCGAAGAACAGGCCCACGGCCGCGCTGAAGACGAAGGCGAGCAGGATGGCCAGGGGGGAAATGAGGGTGTTCCAGTGCGCCAGTCGCGACAGCACCACGGCGCCGAGCGAGCCGAACACCACGCCGATCAGGCCGCCGAACAGGCACAGCACCAGCGCCTCGACCAAAAACTGGAACATGATGTTGAACCGGGTCGCGCCGAGCGCCTTGCGCACACCGATCTCGCGGGTGCGCTCGGTGACCGACACGAGCATGATGTTCATGATGCCGATGCCGCCTACCAGCAGGCTGACGGCGGCGATCCCGGCGAGCAGGTACTTGAACGTGTCGGTGGTCTGTTGGAGCGTGGCCAGGATGTCGGTCTGGTTGCGGATCTGGAAGTCGTTGTCCTGACCGGGGCGGATCTTGTGCTGGCGGCGCATCACCCGCTCGATCTCGATCATGGCGAGATTCATCGACTCGAGGTCACGCGCCTGCACGGTGATGTCGCGCAGCCGGTCGGTCCCCATCACGCGGTAACGCGCGGTCTGGAGGGGGATCAGGATCTGCTCGTCGGGATTGAAGAACGAGCCCTGCGAGCCCTTTTCCGAGAGCACGCCGATGATCTCGAAGGTGATGTTGCGGATCGCGATCTCCTGGCCGATCATCGCGTTGCGGTTGGAGTTGAGCATCTGGGGAACGGCCGACCCCAGCACCGCCACGCGGCGGCGGGCCGCATCGTCGCCGGCGGTGAACATGCGACCCGCCGTCATCGTGTAACTGTGTACCGTCACATAGTTGGGTGTCGTCCCCATCACCGTGACGTTGATGTTCTGGTCGGCCTTCTGCACCTGGAGATTGCTCGACAGCTCGGGGACGACGGCGGTCAGGTACTTGGCATTGTTGGCGAGCGCCGTGTCGTCGTCCATGGTGAGGCTGACGCGGTTGTTGCTGGCGACGCCGCGCATGAAGCTCTGGCCGGGGTAGATGCTCAGCAGGGTGGGCCCGAGGGCCTGAATCCGGTCCTGCACCGCCTTCTGGGCGCCCGAGCCGAGGGCGATCATCGTGATCACGGCGCCGACGCCGATGATGATGCCCAGCATGGTGAGCAGCGAGCGGAGTTTGTTGGCCCGCAGCGCCTCGAGCGCGACCCGGACGATCTCGCCGAGCAGCACGATTACCTCGCCGCCGTGCCCGACAGCACGATCACGGTATCCTGCTCCGAGAGCCCCGAGGTCACCTCGATGTAGTCCTGATCGGTGAGGCCGGTGCGGATCGCGACCGCGGTGATCTTCCCCGCGCGTGCGGTGAAGACGATGTAGCGGCCCGTCGGCGTGGTGCCGCCGGCTGGACCACTCGGTGTGGCAAACGTCTTCACCGCGGGCTTCGGCTCGGCGGCGTGTAGCTTGCCGCGGTCAGTAAGCGGAGTGTCGGCGCCGGCGCGCGGCGTCGGGTCTCCTGCTGTTGCGGCGAGCTGCCGTTGAACCGTCTGCAGGTCGAGTCCCAGCACGCTTGCCGCCGAAGCGACGTCGCGCGGCGTGCGCAGCGCGGCGTTCGGCACAGCCAGCGCTCCCTGGCGCTGCCCGATATGGATCTCGACTTCGGTATTCATGCCCGGCTTGAGCACGTGGCCGGCATTCGGGATGTTCACCTCGACGGGAAACATGGTGACGTTCTGCGTGACCTGCGCCTGCGGCTCGATCTTCAGCACGCTGCCGTCGAACGTGCGGTTAGGAAACGCGTCCACGGTGATCGTCACCGCCATCCCGGGCTGCACCGTACCGACATCCGTCTCGTCCACCAGCGCCGACACTTGCACGGTATCGAGGTTCGCCATCTTGAGGATCACCGTGCCGCCTCCCACGTCATTGGTGGGACTCGAGATTACGGTGCCGAGCACGGCGTCGAGCTCGAGCACGGTGCCGGTGATCGGCGCCCCGACGTGCGTGTCCTCCATGGCGTCGGTGGCAGTCTGCAGGTTCGCCTGCGCGGTGACGACGGCCGCCTGCGCCGTCGCGCCGGCGAGCTGAGCGGAGTCGTACCCCGCCTGCGTGATCGACTGAGTCTGAAACAGCGCCTGGCTACGCTTGAGCTGCGCCGTCGCGTTGTCGAGCTGCGCCTTTGCCACCGCGAGGTTGGCCTGGGCCTGTGCCAGGTTGTTCCGCGGGATGCGGGGATCGACCTTGGCGAGGAGCTGGCCCTTCTTCACCTCGTCCCCGGTCTGGACGGGCATGTCGAGGATCTCCCCCGAGGCTTTCGACTTGACACTCAGCGTGAGGATCGGCTGGATGACGCCCGACGCGGTCGCGGACACGACGATGTCGCGCCGCGCCACGGCGACCTTCTCGTACGGCGGGGCGGTCTCGGCCTTGTGGCAGGACGCGAGCGCCGCGACCGCGAGGGCGACCGACGCGCGTTTCATCTCGCTCCTCCCGCTTGCGAAGGCTGCTGACGCAGGCCCGGCAGCCCTCCACCCGTGACGTTCTGGAACCGCTGGCGGAACTGCTGCTGCGCCTGCACCAGCGAAGCGCTCGGCAGAATGAGCACCGTGTCTTTTTCCGTAACGCCCGTGGCGACCTCGATGTAGTCCTGATCCGACAGGCCCGTGCGGATCGGCACCGCGATGACCTTGCCCGCACGGCGCACGAACACGATGTAGCTGTTCCCCGACCCACGCGAGCCGCGAGCTCCCCGCCCTCCACCACCCCCTTCCCCTCCGCCCCTTCCTCCTCCACGCTGCATACGGCCGAACACCTGCGCGAGCAGCGCGCGCTCTGCGGCAGTGGGCTCGGCACCGCTCCGCATCTTGGCGATCGCGGCCTGCACCTGTTCCGCCGTTACCCCCGGAGGGAGGGTGATGACCCGCCCATTCGGAGTCGTGAGCGTGCCCGGAGCCCCCTGCGTCGTGGAACGACCGGCGCTCGTGTCGGTCCCCCCGGTGGTGCGCGGTCCAGGAACGGGCGCGCTCGCGGCTTGCGCTGCGGCGACCTGCTGGTCGACCACCTGGGGGTCGAGTCCCAGCACGGCTGCGCCGGCTGCCATGTCGCGCTGAGTGCGCAACGCGGCGGTCGGCACCGCGAGCACGCCGTCACGGCGTCCCGTATGAATTCGCAGGTCGGTGTTCATCCCAGGCTTGAGTACGTGCCCCGGGTTCGGGATGTTCACGAACACGGGGAACGTCGTGAGGTTCTGCACCACCTGCGCCTGCGGACCGATCTTCAGCACGGATCCCTCGAAGGCGCGGTTCGGGAACGCGTCCACCGTGATCGTCACCGGGAGTCCCGGCTGCACTCTGCCGATGTCCGTTTCCGCCACCATCGCGGAATCCTGAACGGTATCGAGGCTCGCCATCTTGAGAATGACGGTGCCGCCCCCCAGCGTGGGACTCGAGATCACGGTTCCCAGCACCGCGTTGAGCTGGAGGATCGAGCCGGTGATCGGAGCCCTCACCTGGGTGTCTTCCATCGCGTCGTTGGCGGTCTGGAGGCTCGCCTCGGCGTTGGCCACCGCGGCGGCGGCCACCGCCTGGCTGAGCTTGGTCGCATCATATTCCGTCTCGGCGATGGACTGCGACTGATATAGCGCCTCGCTTCGCTTGAGCTGCGCGGTGGCGGTCTGGAGCTGCGCGCGCGCCTTGTCGAGCGTGGCCAGGGCCTCCGTGAGATTCTGGCGAGGAATGCGCGGGTCGATGCGGGCCAGCAGCTGGCCCTTCTTGACCTCGTCGCCGGTCTGGACCCGCATGTCGATGATCTCCCCCCACGCCTTCGATTTCACGCTGAACGTGAGGATCGGCTGGATGACCCCCGTGGCGCTCGCGGTGACGACGATGTCGCGGCGCTCCACCGGAAGCACCTCGTACAGCGGGGCCGTCTGGGCCTTCTGGCAGGCGGCGACCAGCACGAGGACCGCCGCCACGGTGGGGTGTATTCGGATCACGGGCGCCGCTGGGTGGCCACGTCGCGCTCGATGAGCCCATCGCGCAGGTGGATCTGACGGTGGGCGTGGGCGGCGATGTCGGACTCGTGGGTGACCAGTACGATGGTCTGGCCGGAGCGGTGCAGCTCGTCGAACAGCCGCATGATCTCTTCGCCGGTGGTGGAGTCGAGGTTGCCGGTGGGCTCGTCGGCAAGCAGGATCGACGGGTCGTTCACGAGGGCGCGCGCAGTGGCGACGCGCTGGCGCTGGCCGCCCGATAGCTCGTTGGGGCGGTGCTCCATGCGGTCGGCGAGGCCGACGCGCTCGAGCGCGCGGGCCGCCTTGGCGCGCCGCTCTTTTGCGCCCAGCCCGGCGTAAATCAGCGGCAGCTCGACGTTGTGTAGCGCACTGGCGCGGGGGAGCAGGTTGAAGGTCTGGAACACGAACCCGATCTCTTTGTTGCGAATCCTCGCCAACTCGTCATCCGACAAATCGCTCACCTTCTGACTGTTGAGCCAGTACTCGCCCGCCGTGGGCGTGTCGAGGCAGCCGATCAGGTTCATCAAGGTGGACTTGCCGGAGCCGGACGGGCCCATGATCGCGACGAACTCGTTCTTCCGGATCTGGATCTCGACGCCACGGAGCGCGTGCACCACCTCGCCCCCCATGTCGTAGTCGCGGGTGAGCTTGTGGGTGAGGATGACGATATCCGGCAGCGGCGTGTCGCCGGTCCGGAAGGTCATCGTCTGTGCGCTGGTCACAGCGGGTGCCCCACCAGCGCCTCGACTTGGGCGCGCGCGACCAGGTAGTTGTACCGCGCCTGTACCTCGTTGACCTGCGCCTGGGTCATGTTGGCTTCGGCGGTGAGCAGGTCGAGCAGGGTGCCGGCGCCGAGGCGATAGCGCTCCTGCGTGACGCGCCGGGCTTCGGTGGCGGCCGCCACGTTCGCGCCGGTGATGCTGATCTGCGCGTGAGCGGTGAATAGCGCGGCGATCTGCTGGGTGAGTTGGGCGTTCATTTGACGTCGGGTATCCGCCGCCGTGGCCTGCGCGACATCCCGGAGTACGGAGGTGGATACCTGATCGGCCTCGCGGCTGAATCCGTTGAAGATCGTCCAGCTCAACGAGAATCGGAGCGCCCAGTTGTTGACGTAGTTCTGCGTTGTCGACCAGGGCGTCAACCCGATGCGACGCATGCTGTCGACCCCCGTGTACCCGTTCGAGTACGACACCGAGAGATTGGGCCAGTATTCCGAGTGCGCCACGCTGGCCTGGGCCCCGGCGGCGCGTGCCTTCGCTTCCGTCTGCTCCACCACCGGCGAGGACTCCAGCGCTTGGACACGAAACCCGGTCGTGTCGGGTGGCGGCGGAAGAGACGTATCGGGGAGCGCGCGCACTAACTGGTCCACCCCGATTTGTCGTCCAAGGTTGGCCTGCGCGGTGGCCAGATTGGCCTCTGCCTGTAGGAGCGAGAGCCGGGCGTTCCCGAGGTCGACCGTTGCCGTAAGCGTGTCGGAGCGGGTGGCCGCACCCGCCGTGAACTTGTTGACGGAGATCTGGAGTTCTTCCTTGGCTCGGTCCACCTGCGCCTTGCCAACACGCACGAGTTCTTCGGTCGCAAGCGCTGCGAAGAAGACTTGGGCCGTCGCTGCGGACATCTGGTAGCGCTGGTTCACGAGACCCGCGTCGGCGGCGGCCTCGTTGGCGGCAGCGGCGCGCTTGGACGACAGGCGCTGAAAGCCGTCGAACAAGTTGAGGTTGAGGCTCAGCGAACCCGAGTACGACGTGTTCGAGGGCGCGAAGACCTGCTGTCCCGTCGATGTGTTGTACCGATTCGGCGAGCTCAGGTTGGAAGATCCACCCACATTGATGGTTGGCAAGAACGCACCGGCGGCGGCGAGGTTACTGGCGCCGGCGTTGCGCACATCGCCCCGGGCCTGCACCATCGCCGGCTGAACGTCGAGGGCGCGACGGATCGCTTCCGCCAAGGTGATCTGGAGCTGCGGCTGCTGCGCGACCAGCTCGGTCGCGACCAGCACCACTGCCGTCCCGGCGATGATTCCCGCGCGCCCGGCGATCATTTCCTCTGGCTCCCCCGACCCGTGTCGCCCTTCTCCTGGTCCCTTTGATGCCGATACCGGGTGACATGGTCGCGATACTTCGTCTGCTGCTCGGGCGTGAGGAAGCGCGACACGTCGCTGTCCATCTGGGCGCGCATCGAGTCGAACCGTGGGCGCACCGTCTCCCACACCGCGCTCATACGGGTCCAGTGGCGTTGCAGGACCGCGCGCACCGAGTCGCTCTGCTCGCGCGTGAGCCGCAGTTCGTGGTTCAGCTCGCCCATCAGGTGGTCGATACCGCGACCGCGCTCGGGCGCCGCGGCCGAGGCGCGGCGCAGCCACAGCGCGCGTCCCCCCGCTCCCACGGCGATCCCCGCGACGAACGTGGCGGCGAGCAGCACCACCGCCCAAGTCGTGGAACGGTTCAACATATCGGACATCCCTCGTTAGTTGCCGATGACGGAGGCGAGAACGACTTCCACCTCTCCGGGGTGCGCGGGCGGCGCGAGCAGCATGTCGGTGACGCTCGGCCGGCTGGTGGCGAGGGGCGCCGCGCTCGCTCGACCGACCAGATAGCCGGCGACGACCGCCACGAGCACCGCGGCGGCCACGCCGGTACGCGCCCAGCGCGCCAGCACCGCGTCCCACGACCCGGCGCCGATCCGCTCGGCGCGCGCCAGGACGCGCGTCACGAAGGCGCTCCCGTCGTCACCGGGGTCGAGCGCCCGTCGCAATGCATCCCCCAGCACGCGGTCGGGGCGATGGTCGAACGGCAGCGGTTCCTTCATACCTCCTCCTTCCAGTCCACGAGCAGCGCGCGCAACCGTCGCCGCGCGTGGAATACCTCCGATCGCACGGTGCCTTCCGGGATCTTGAGGATCTCCGCGATCTCGGCGTGCGAGTACCCTTCGACGTCGAACAGCACCACCGCCAGGCGCCGCCGCGCGGGCAGCTCCGCAAGCGCCTGCCGCAGCCGCTCCGCGAGCGCGCGGCGCTCCGCGGTGGTATCGGGACGTGGCCCCCCCGCGGTGAGCCCTGGGTCGAGCGGCTCGACGCGTCGCACGGTGCGGCGGCGGCGGCGGTCGGTGGCGGCGTTCGCGACGATCCGCAGCAACCATGGCCCGAACGGCCGGCGGGGATCGTATTGATCGAGCTTCAGCAACGCGGACAGCATCGCATCCTGGGCTGCATCGTCGGCGTCCTCCGCATTGCCAAGCACCGCGCGTGCCACACGGCGGGCGACCGCCGCGTATCGCTCGACCAGGGCGCCGAACGCCATCCGGTCGCCGGCCACCGCGCGGGCTACCAACCCCGCTTCGTCCTGCTCAGCTATACGCGCGACCGGTCGCTCCGGTTGGGCCAGGGGCGGAACCGGGGGCGGGGGCGAGGGCGGGGGCTCAGTCATCGTCGTCCTGGCGGGAGCGGCGCTGGTCGCGAGCGTACAACGCGAACGACAGAGCAACGGCGAAGACGACCGTTGCGAGCGCGGCCCCCATGACGCGTGGGAACGCGAGCAACAGCGCACCGAGGGTCGCGCACGCCAGCGCGACAGTGGCGGCCATCGCGCGGCGCAGCCCTCCCGCCACACGCCGCAACGCCACCACCGCAAAGGCGCCGAGCTCGTACCCCGAGCGCTTGTGCGGCTCGTCGCCTGGTTCCGAGGCAGCGGGTACGAGCGCGGTGCCCACGAGTTTGGGCGGCAATCGCAGGGGTCGCGCCCGGAGCACGATTTCGCGGCTCGATGCCAGGTCGCGGCGGAACTGCGCGGCGAGCTGTTCCGTGAGGTTCTCACACTCGGCGGCGACGTCGAGCTCGTAGTTGTTGAGGAGGCTCGAGACGTTCAGGTTGCTCGACCCGACGCGCGCCCAGCGCCGGTCCACGAGCATCGTCTTGGCGTGCACCATCGGGCCCTCGTACTCGAACACGCGCACGCCGGCGCGCAGCAGATCGCGGTAGCCAATCCGCGTGAAGTTGCGGAGCACCGGAAGGTCGGTCGCGCCCGGGACCAGCAGCCGGACGTCCACGCCGCCCTGCGCCGCGTCGACGAGACTCGCGTACAAGGGGGTGGGCGGGATCAGGTACGCATCGGTGATCCACAGCCGCTCCACCGCGCTCGCCGCGAGCAGTTCCACCGTGCGGTAGACGCGGGCCCGTCCCGGGATACCCTCCACCACCCGGACGGTGGATTCGCCGCACGGGGCCGGATCGGCGTCGAGCTCATCGGGCGGGAGGGGGGGGCCGGTGCGCCGCCAGATGCGGGCGAAGGCGCCGTCCAAGGCGGCTGCGGCGGGACCGCACACGGCGACCATGGTATCGCGCCACGGGCGCCGCTGCCGGGCGGGATCGCCCGCCCACTCGTTGCCGATGCACAACCCGCCGACCATCGCCCAGCCGCCGTCGGTCACGAGCAGCTTGCGATGGTCGCGCGCCAGCAGCTCGAACGGACGGAGCGTGAGCAGGGGATGGAACGCGCGCACCTCGGCGCCCGCTTGCGTGAGGCGGCGCCAGAAGCCCCGAGCCGTCCCGACGGAGCCCAGCGCATCGTACAGCACGCGCACCCGCACGCCGTGACGCGCCCGTTCGACCAGCGCGTCGGCGAACCGCTGACCGGTCGCGTCGTCGCGGATGATGTAGTTCTCGAAGTGCACCCAGCGGCGCGCTGCGGCGATGCCGGCGAGCATCGCATCGAGTGCGGCAGGGCTATCGGGATGGTGCTCGAGGCGGTTGCCGTCGATCGGGCGCGCGCCGGCGGCGCGGTCGATCGCCAGGGTCAACGTGTCGCGCGCGCCGGGCGCCGCGACGGCGGGGACGCTCACCCCACGGGCGCGGCCGCGGTGCCGAGACCGAGCGCGCCCTCCACGGGACGGAGCGCCTGAATCACGAAGGCGATGTGCTCGTCCAGCGGCACGCCGAGCTCGGCCGCGCCCTGGGTCACGTCGTCGCGGTTCACGCCGCGGGCGAACGCCTTGTCCTTGAACTTCTTCTTCACCGACGAGACCTCGAGGTCCGCGAAGCTGCGCGATGGGCGTACCAACACGCACGCCACGAGGAAGCCACACAGCTCGTCCACCGCGAAGAGCGTGCGCGCCATGAGGGTGTCACGCGGCACGCCCGTGTAGTTGCCGTGCCCGAGAATCGCGCGGCACACAGGCTCCGGCGCGCCTGCCTCCTCCAGCAGCCGAACGCCCCAGGTCGGATGCCCGTCGGTGGCTGAATGCTCGTGGTTCGGGTACTTCTCGTAATCAAAGTCGTGCAACAGCCCCGCGAGACCCCAGCTCTCCGGATCCTCGCCCGCCTTCACCGCGTAGGCGCGCATCGCCGCTTCGACGGCCAGCATGTGCTGGCGTAGTGAAGGCGACCGGGTGTGCTCCTGCATCAAGGCGAGTGCTTCGGCTCGGTTCATGGCGGTCAGTCCACCCCCAGCGGGGTCGTGTCGACGTCCCATCGTTCCGCCCACAGCTCAGCGATGAGCAGGGGCCACAGCTTGCGGGCGTTGTTCCGCGCGCCGGCGCGGTGCTCGCCCAGCAATCGGGCGGTGGGTGCGCGACGGAACAGCCGGGGCGCGAGCAGATGGCGGTCCGCCAATGTGGCGAGACCGGCGTTGAGCCAGCGCGCCACCGGCACCGACAGCCCGCGCTTTTTGCGTCGAATCACCCCGTCCGGCACGAGCCCACGCGCCGCTTCTTTTAATATCACCTTGGTGGTGAACCCATGCACCTTGAGGGTGGACGGCGCCGGCAGCGCGAGCTCCATCAAGGCGCGGTCGAGGTACGGCGCCCGGGCCTCGATGGACGCGAGCATGGTGCCGCGGTCGACCTTGACGAGCAGGTTATCCGGCAGATAGGTGAGGAAGTCGAGCCAGAGGACCCGGTTCAGGGGATCATTATCGGGAAAATCCTCGAGCCGGGCGGCGATCTCGGGCAGGGTTCGCCTGTCGGAAGGGGGTGGGGGCCCGAGGGCGCCGAACCAGGTGAGGTGACGCTCGAGCCACGGCAGCTCAGCAGCGGCGACGAACTGCTTGAGCAGGAACTCGACCGTCACCTTGCCTGTCGTGGTGGGGAGCCGGTTCACGAGCGCCCTGAGCAAGCCGCGGCCCGGCAATCTGCGGTACAGTCCCGCGGCTCTATGCCCGAGGTATGTGGGGTAGCCGCCGAACAATTCGTCAGCACCTTCGCCCGAGAGCACGACTTTGACGTGGTGTCGCGCCGCCTCCGCCAGCAGGAAGGTCGGGAGGATCGCCGGATCGCCCACGGGTTCAGCGAGCGCACGTGTGACCACGTCGAACGCGCGCTCCAGGGCGGCATCGTCCGCGCTGACCACGTGGTGCACCGTCCGAATGTCGTGGGTCACGGCTTCCGCGTAGGAGCTCTCGTCGTACCCCGGCTCGGTGAACTTGACCGCGTAGGTGTGGATTGCCTCTCCGGGCATCACGCGGGCGGCAGCGGCGGCGAGGAGCGACGAGTCCAGCCCGCCGCTCGTGAATACCCCCACCGGAACATCCGACATCAGCTCGCGCTCCACCGCGTGAAGCAGCGCTGTACGCAGCGTGCCCGCGTTGTCGAGGTGCGTTGCGGACGCGGCTACTCGGGCGGCGTCCCAATAGCGGTGCGCGGCGACGCCGGCCCGATCGGCCACGAGCACGTGCGCGGGCGGGAGCTTCGAGATGCCCTCGAACAGGGTGTAGGGAGCCGGCACGTAGCCGAGCGCTTCGTACAGGCGCGCCGCGGTGGGGTTCACCCGGCGTCGCTGATCGGGGAAGACGAGCAGCGCCTGAATCTCGGAGGCGAACCGCACCTCGCCCGCTACTTCGGTCCAGAAGAGCGGTTTTTCCCCGGCGCGATCTCGCGCCAGGAGCAGGCGTCCGGCTCGGTCGTCCCACACGGCGAGACCGAACATCCCCTCGAGCCGCTGCACGGCGTCCGGTCCCAGGCGCTCGTACAGGGGCACGATGGTCTCGATGTCCCCCTTGGAGCGGAAGGGGTAGCCCGCAGCGACGCTCTCGCGGCGCAGCTCCGGCGCATTGTAGATCTCGCCGTTGCACACCATCCAGACGCCACCGTCGGGGCTTTGGAACGGCTGGTCACCGGTCGTCAGGTCCATGATCGCGAGGCGGCGGGCGCCGAGGCGCGCGCGAGCGTGGCCTACGATGTACTGCCCGTCGGGACCGCGGTGCGCCAGCGCCACGGCCATCGCGGCGACGCAATCGGGGTGACGTAGCGGAGCACCCGAGAGCGATACGGCCCCGAAAATACCGCACACTACCGCACCACCCCGCCGCCCCGTGGAGGTTGGGGAGGTTGTGAAGATTGCGCGGCGGCTCTTGGTCTGCATGGGCCGTACGCGGCGTAGTGGTCATCGGCGACGACGAGGGGGAGGGCGGCGCCGAGCGCGGCACGTACCTGAGCGTTGCCACCCGTGGTGACGAACACGGTCGGGACGGGGCAGTGGCCGAGCGCGTCGCGCCAGGCGTCGGCGGGGAGGAGGGGCGAGCCTGCTACGCCGCGGAAGCGCGCCACATTCTGCACGATGTAGTTGCTAGTGAGCTCGGCGCCGGTCTCCGTCGCGACGGCGACCGTGCGGCCGAGGTAGAACGGCAGCGACGGCGGGTAGGCGCGGATGGCGACGACGGCGGCGCCGCCCGTGGCGTGCTGCAGGGCGGCAGCCGTGGCGCTGGCGACCGCGGCGGATGAGCGGTCCTGCCCCACCGCAGCGAGCAGGCGACTCGACACGAACGGCAGGGCGAGCAGGACGATGGCGTACCCTGGAACGATGGCTCGCGGCCTCCGCGCGAGCGTGCCGAAGGCGACCAGGGCTGCGGAGCAGAACAGGACGACGCCCACGGCGACGGCGGTGGGCGGAATCGCCACCTTTTCACCCGCGGTGAGGCTGATCGGCGCGGGGAGCCAGCGCGTCAGCGCGACGAGCCCGAGCCCTGCCACGATCGCCAATGGCACATAGGCGCGCGCGCCCGCGTTATCACGCGACACGAGGTTGCGCGTCGCGGCGAGCGCGAACGCCGGCATGATCGGGAGCACGTACTGGGGCAGTTTCGACTGGTTGAGGCTGAAGAAGAGAAGCGGCACGATCACCCACGCCGCCAGCAGCAACGGCTCGCGGGCCGCGAGGTCACGTCGGCCGTCCCACGTCCGGCGCCAGGCGCGCACGCGTGCCAGCCCCGGCACGATCCAGGGGAATGCCGCGAGCGGCACGATGGGCAGGTAGTACCAGAACGGCGCCGTGCGATGAAAACTGTGCGTGGCGACCCGTTGCAGCGTCTCCCGGAGGAAGACGTAGCCGGGGAAGTCGGGGTGCTGGATCGATACCGCGATGAACCACGGCAGCGCGATGGCGCCGAATACGGCCAGGCCGCGCCAGGGGAACAGCCGGCGGAGCGGCGCGCCGGTCACGATCGCGTGTGGCACGAGCGTGAGGAGCGGGATGGCGAGGGCGATGGGGCCCTTGGTGAGCGCGCCGAGCGCGATCGCTGCCCACGCCGCGACGGAACGCTCGTCGGCGAACCAGAGGATGGCGGCGGTGGTGCAGAGCGTCAGCATGCTGTCGAAGATGGCGGTGTGCGCGTAGGCCAACGGCAGCAGCATCGTGGCGTACGCGAGACCTGCCAACCAACCGGCGTCCTCTCCCCAGCGGCGCCGCGCGAACGACACCAGCAACGCGATGGTCGCAAGCGTCGCGATATACGCCGGGAGGCGAGCCGCGGTCTCCGTGGGGCCGGCGAGCTCCATCACCACAGCGGCTGCCGCGAAGTAGGCGATCGGCTTGTCGAGGTAGGGCAGCCCGTCCAAATGCGGAACCACGTAATCGTTCGACTGCGCCATCTCGCGCGCCACCTCCGCGTTCCGCCCCTCATCGGGATCGAGGAGGCGGTAGCCGTTTAGGTTCCAGCCTAGTGCCAGGCCCGCGAGCAGCAGAAGGAGCGGCAGCCCTGTTGTTGGGCGCGATGGCGGGAGGGGCGAGGTCTGAATAAGCTTGGCGTGTGGGTGATCGAGCTCGGGCGCTAAACCTATTCGAGCGCGCGTACGAGTGCCAGTTGGCGGGCGACCTGGCGGGGGCGATCCATTTGTATCAGGCATCGCTCGCGGAGTGCCCGTCGGCGGAGGCCCACACGTTTTTGGGGTGGGTGTACTCGTTCGAGGGGCGCTACGCCGCGGCGATCGCGGAGTGCAAGCGCGCCATTAAGGTCGACCCTACCTTCGGCAATCCCTACAACGACATCGGCTGTTACCTGATGGCGCTGGGTCGCGAGGACGAGGCGATACCATGGCTCAAGCAGGCGATGCACGCGCCACGCTACGAAGCGCCTCAGTTCCCTCACGTCAACCTGGCGCGGGTGTACGAAAAGAAGGGGCAGGTGCTCGAGGCGGTAGCCGAGTACGGACGGGCGCTCGAGAAAATGCCGGGCTACGCCCCTGCGGCGACGGGATTGCGGCGCTTGCAGGGAAGGGTGAACTAGGAGGGACGCGGCCATGCATCCGCAGCTGGAGCCGATTGCCGACGAGTACCGCTGCGCGCAGGCCCGTCTCGATGCCCTCGTGCGGAGGACGCCGTCCGAGCGCTGGAACCGACGCTCGGACCCGGAGCGGTGGTCCGTGGGTGAGTGCGTGGCGCACCTGAACCTCACATCACGCGAATATCTCCCGCTGTTGCGCGATGCGATCGCGCGGGCTCGGGCGCTCGAGCAGCGCTCGGTCGCTCGCTATCGCCGCGATCCCATCGGCTGGCTGTTGTGGAAGTCGATGGGACCACCAGTGCGGGTGCGCCTCCACACCATTCCGCGGTTCGTCCCCGAAGGGACGGTCGGGGCTGGGGTGCTGGTGGCTGAATTCGAGCGGCTTCAGGCGGCGCAGCTCGATTGCCTGGCGCAGGCGGACGGCCTGCCACTGACTCAGGTGCGGATCACTTCCCCATTCAACTCGCGCGTCCGCTACAATCTCTACTCGTGCTTCTCGATCCTGCCGCGGCATCAGCATCGTCATCTGTGGCAGGCCGAGCGGGTCTGGGGAGGTGTCGTATTCTGATCCTTCGTGCCGCATTTGCGCCCTAACGGCGCCTCGGATGCACCTCCAAGCTACGGGGGGGGAGGTCAGGTGCTGATGCGCGACGAACAATCGCACTCCGCCCGGTGCACGGAGTCTCCCATACGCGACTGGATCCCGGCGACGCTGGTTTTCTCGGTGCCCTTCGTGACGCGGTGTTCGCGTCCATGGATCTGCCTCCGCTCTTCCCGTACTCGTACCTGAACCATCATTACTGCGAGGACGTGGGGTGATTGACAATTTGCCGATCACGTACACGGGGCTGCGGCGAGAGCGTTTACGGTGATGTATGAGACGACGTGGGCAGCATTGCAGGGCTTTGACGTCGGCGGTGGTGAGACTGAGGTGCGGGTCGGAATCGTGAGTAAAGATGGAACCTACACGTGGGACAATCACTTTTAGTGCAACGGGGACACGACGGATGCCCACCGAAGCGTAGTTCGCCGTTCAGGCCCAATGTCCCGTTCACGGACCCGCCGCTGGAACGACATCGTTGACGATCACGCCCATCACTTGCGTCGCGAGGGCAGCGGGCGTGATCTCCGACAGGCCGACCCAATCGGTGGTGGCGACGACCACGAGGTCGCGGCCGGGCACGACGTACACGAACTGCCCACCGTAGCCCCAGGCGAAGAACGCGGCGGGGCTGCCGTCGGTGATCCACCAAAGCATTCCGTACGTGACTCGCCGCAATGGACCCACCGTTTCACGCCATGCGAAGTGCGGCCGGGTAACCGAGTCCACCCAGGCGTCCGGGACGATGCTCGCGTTCCCCGACCAGCCGTGTTGCAGGAACAGCTGGCCGAGCTTGAGCAGGTCGCGCCCGCGCAGGGCCAGCCCCGAGCCGCCGTTGACGGTCCCGCGATCGAGCGCCTCCCACCCGACGGTGTCGATCGCGAGCGGCGCGAAGAGATGCGCGGTGGCGTATTGGGGCAGCGGCGCGCCGGCGGCGTCTTGCAACACGACGCCAAGCGTGTGCACCGCCGCCGAGTTGTAGGTGAAGGTGATCCCGGGGAGGGCAACCTGCGCGCGGTCGAGCAGGTATTGCACGTGATCGTCGGCGGCGATCCAAAGGTTGTAATCGGGGCCGGTGGACTCGTCCCATTGGTAGCCCGAGGTCATCGTCAGCAGGTCGCGCACGGTGACGGCGCTGTCGCCCGCGTCAAGCGTGTCTGACGGGGCGAGAAAAGGGGCAATCGAGGCTGCCGTACTCGGGAGGACTCTGTCGCGGAGCGCGATGCCGGTGAGCGCGCTCACCACGCTCTTCGTCACGGAGCGCACGTCGAACAGCGTGGTCGAGTCGGTGCCGCCGAAGTAGTATTCGGCGACGAGCCGGCCGTGGCGCGCGACGAGCAGGCTCCGAAACCGGGGTACGGCGGCGGCCTCGCCCTGCGCGGCGACCAGGCCGACCGCGCTCATTCCCACCTCGCTCGGGCTCGCGCGCATCCAGGCTTGCGACAGATCGACCCGCACCGGCGCGCTGGGGGCGGTGGGCGCATCCCGGCACGCCGCTCCGAGCGACAGCGCAAGGAGAATCCCCAGCCAGGCCCGCCGCACGCGTCAGTGACCGCCTGCGGGTTGAGCGGGCAGCTGGCTCGCCGTCAACGGCACAGCGGCTTTGGCGTCTCCGTCTATGGTGATCTCGAAACGGTAGGCCCCCGCGTGTGGAAACGGCACGTCGAACACCAGGATCGCTCCCGCCTCGATGTCCGTCACACCGGCAGGCGGCTCGGCGAAGTTGACGTTGCCGTTCCCTCCGAGGATCTCCACGTCCTGCTCATCCAGCAAGCGGATCTGCACCTGGTGCTCGCCGACCTCGGTGCGCTTGCCCTTGAGGCGAAGGACCAGGTGCAGCCGCGGGTGCATGGCGGGGAACTGCTGCACCCAGATGTGCTGGAAGATGCCCAGGACCGAAAGCTTGCCCGCCTGGTCGACGAGGGCATAGTCGGCGACGACGGCGAAGTCGAGGTTCATGGGCGTCGTCCGTTGTCCGTTATCCGTTGTCCGGAGAGACGGATGACGTCATTGTTTGGCCTCGAACGGGATCCACGCGCGTGTCTTGTCCCACTCCAGCGTCAGTACTCCGCCGTTCCCCTTAGGCTCGATTGCGATGGTGAATTGCTCCACGGGCTGCTGGAGCGCTTCGACGTTCATCTCCAGCCGGGCGAAGTCGTACTTCGCGTCGTACGCGGTGCCCCATTGGCCGGTGTTCGAGTTGATGATGAGCTTCCATCCAGTGGGCGCCGGGATCGTCCACAGGCTGTACTTCCCGGCGGGGACGGCTTTCCCAGCCAGGCGGAGATCGGCGCTTGTTTCGAGCACCGTGGCCTCGTTGGCACCGGTGCGCCAAACCTGGTTCCACGGCACCACGTTCCCGAAGATCACGCGGCCGCGTGTGGAGGGCCGGCTGTAGCGGAGCGTAAGCGAGGCGCCCGCGACATGGGCGCGCACGGTATCGGGGGGCGACAGCCTTCCCAGCGAGCGGGGTGCGAACGACTTGCCGACCGCCGCGAAGTCGAGCCCGCGGACCCGCTCGACGATCACTTGGCTGGTCCCACCGATGCCGCTCACGCCGAGGATCATTCCCGTCGAGTCCACGCGGGCACGCAGCGGTCCGATGCCGTCGATATTGAGAACGAGTGTATCAGACCCACGAGCCTCGACGGTGACCGGTAGCGGTACGGTATCGCCGGGCGGCAGCATGCTCGTGGTGTAGCGAGCCCCACCTGCGGCTCGGGCTGCCCGGGTGACCTCCTCAACGAGTGCGTACGATTGGCCCACATAGGGCAGCGTTCGGGCCGTGGCTCTGGTCTCCGCCGGGCCGGGCGCTCCCGAAACGTTGTGCGTGACGAGCTCGAAGCGCTCGATCGTGCCGCCCCCGCCCGGTTTGAAGGTCGCCGTATACACCTGGTGGACGGTCCGCGGGGCGCGCACCACGAGCTCGCCTTGAAGCCGGTCGGCGGTGCGGGTGTACTGCTCGATCGCCAGAGTGTCGTGCCCGAGCAGCACGACGAACTGGCCGGTTTGAGCGGCGAGCGTTGCGGGAGCGCCGAGCGACGCGATGGCCGCCACGAGACCAACGATGGTGGTGTTCATGAGACACGAATCGACTTGACTTCGTCGTTCTGCGCAATCTTGTTGACGACGTCGAGCCCCTTGGTGACTTGTCCGAACACGGTGTGCACGCGGTCGAGGTGCGGCTGGGGCGAGTGGCAGATGAAAAACTGGCTGCCGCCGGTGTCCTTGCCCGCGTGCGCCATCGACAAGGTTCCCGCGACGTGCTTGTGGACGTTCTTGTCTGTCTCGCACTTGATGGTGTAGCCGGGCCCGCCGGTGCCGACGCGTCCCTTGCCGGTCTTGGAATAGGGATCGCCTCCCTGAATCATGAAGTTGGGGATGACGCGGTGAAAGTTGGTGCCGTCGTAGAAGCCTGAATTGGCGAGCTTCTCGAAGTTGGCGACGGTATTGGGCACCTCGTCGGCGAACAGCTCCAGCTCGATCCGACCCTTCGCGGTCTCCACGACGGCCTTCTTGTTCGGCATCAGGGCTCCTGGGAAAGAAGGTCTGCCAGCGCCGCCGGCGTCGTCACCGGCAGCGAGCAGGAAGTGCCGACGCAGACGGTGGCGGTCGGCGCGGTGGCAATCTTCCGGACCACGATCTTGCGTGGGCGGTATGTCTCGAGCGCGAGCAGGTGCATGTCACACGCGGCCCCGGGTCCCTGCGGACCAGAGACCGCGATGCGGGTGATCGGGTTGACCGCCCAATCGACCGCGCGGAGCAGCGTCGCCCCGTACAACGTGAGCTGCGGCGCGGCGCCGCCGAAGGTCTGCAGCTGGCGGTCGAGCAGGCGTCGCCAGTCTGTACCGTCGGTGAGCGCCCAGAGACGGGCCAGCACCAGCGCGGCCACGCCGTTGCCGGATGGTGTGGGCGCGTCCTGCACCGGCTTGGCGGGCGTGCCGAGATACGCCGTGCCTCCCGAGTCGCGAGCGAGGTCGAAGAATCCACCGCTCGCCCCGTCCCAGTGCGCGCGATCGCAGTAGTGCATCACGGTGATAGCTCGGGACAGCCAGGCGTCGTCGCCGGTCGCCTCGAACGCATCGAGGAATGCGGCCGCGGCGTGGACGTTGTCCTCGAGCAGGCCACGCGGCTCCGCCCGTCCGATCACGTGACTCATGCCGCGTGCCTCGTCCCACGCTTCCGCCCAGATCCGTCGCAACACCTCGAGGGCGAGTCGATTGCACTCCGGCCGATCGAGCACCGCGCCGGCGTGCAGGAAGGCGGACGCCATCATCGCGTTCCAGTTGACGTATGGCGTCGTGTCGACGGTGGGTGCCCGACGCGTGTCGCGCGCGGCCTTCAGCTTGGAGAGCGCCTCCGTCAGCAACGGCCAGTCGTCTGCGGCCGGGTCGCGCTTCCACCACAGGACGTTCTTGCGCGGGTTGTGGTGCATCTCACCCTGCTCTTCCACGTCGAACGTGCGACGGGCGACCTGGAACACCCGCTCTGGCAGCGTCGCTCGCAGCTCGTCCGGCGTCCACGTCCAGTAGTCGCCGTCGTCGCCGAACTGCACGTCCGCGTCCTGCGAGGTGTAAAACGCGGCTGGCGCTTGGCTCGACAGCACCTCGAAGACCCAACCCGTGATTCCCCGAGCCACTTCCTCGAAGAGCGGCACGTGTAACGCAGCGTAGCCGTCCAGGTAGGCGTGCAGCAGCTCCGAGTTGTCATAGGCCATCTTCTCGAAGTGCGGCACGATCCAACGTTCGTCCACCGCGTAGCGGTGGAAGCCGCCGCCCACGTGGTCGCGCACGCCGCCCCGAGCCATGCCGGTGAGTGTCTTGGCGACGATCTCGCGCATCCAGTCCTCGCGCGCGTCGTGCCAGCGGGCGAGGAGAAACTCCACCCCCGCGGGGTGCGGGAACTTGGGGGCGGTGCCGAAACCGCCATAGCGGACGTCGAACAGCCGCGCCATGTCGTGGGCGGCGCGCTCGACCGTGGCCGTCGTGACGTCGCCGCGCTTCGCCTCGTCGAGCGATTCGGCCACCTGGCGGCGCAGCGCGGTGGCGTTGTCTGAAACCTTGTCGCGCTGCTGCCGATAGATCCCGGCCACCTGGCTCAATACGGAAATGAAGCCAGGGCGGCCATAGTGGTTCTCCTCTGGCGGGAAGTAGGTGCCACCGAAGAACACTTCGCCGTCCGGCGTAAGGAACGCGGTGAGGGGCCAGCCTCCTTGCCCGGTCAGTGCCTGGACGGCGCGCTGGTAGCGGGCATCCACGTCCGGTCGCTCGTCGCGGTCGACCTTCACGCACACGAAGTCGCGGTTGAGCACCCGCGCGACCTCGGGATTCTCGTACGATTCGCCGTCCATTACGTGACACCAGTGACACCACACGGCGCCGATGTCGAGCAGGATCGGCTTGTCTTCGGCGCGCGCCCGAGCGAACACTGCGTCGCTCCAGGCGTGCCAGTGCACCGGCTGGTGGGCTGCAGACTTGAGATAGGCGGAGGGCTCAGAGGCGAGGAGATTGGCCATCGGGGGAAAACTAACGCCCGGAGTGGTTCCCGGGCTGAAGCGCGGGCCCTCTTAGAACCCGGATACGAGCGGGTGCGCGCTCATGACGCCCGCTCCAAGTACCGTACGACCGTCCGCGACAGCAGCTCCGCCCCGATCACCAGACTCTCTTCATCGATGTCGAAGGTGGGGCTGTGGTGCGGCGAGCCCTTCGTACCCGCGGGCGCGGAGCCCACGAAGGCGAACGCGCCGGGCACGCGCGCCAGGAAGAACGACATGTCTTCTCCGCCCATCGTGCGGACGCCATCGACCAGGCGCTCCTTGCCCACGATCTCCTCGCCCACGGCTTTCATCAGCGCCGTCATCCGGTCGTCGTTCACCAGCGCTTTCGACATGCGCCGGTACCGCACCTCCGCCTCGGCACCGAATGCGCGGGCGATGCCCTGCGCCGTCTGCTCCACCAGCTGTGGCGCAGCGTCGTAGAACGCGCCGCCGAAGGTGCGCACCGTGCCGCGCAAGTCCGCCCGGGCGGGAATGACGTTGAAGGCATGACCCGCGTTGAGCTGCGTGACGGAGACGACTCCTTCTTCGAACGGATCGCGGCGGCGGGACACCAGGCTCTGCAGGGCGGTCACGACGTGCGCCGCGATCAAGACCGGGTCGATGGCCTGATGGGGCGCCGCCGCGTGACCGCCCTTACCCGCGATCGCGATCTCGAACTCATCCACGGAGGCCATGATGGGACCCGGCATCAGGGCGATCGTGCCTACCGGGAGATCGTTCCACAGATGGATCCCGAGGGCGCCATGCACCGTGGGCGTATCGAGCACGCCGTCCTTGATCATCGCCTCCGCGCCGTTCGAGATCTCCTCAGCGGGCTGGAAGGCGAACTTCACGGCGCCGGGAAGCAACGCGGCGTGCAGGCGGCGGGCGACCTCGAGGCCGATGGCGACGTGGCCGTCGTGGCCGCAGGCGTGCATACGCCCCGGGTGTCTGGAGCGATACGGGACCTCATTGGCCTCTTCGACGGGGAGCGCGTCCATGTCGGCGCGGATCAGGATACAGCGCCCGCCCGTGGGAGGGGGAGGGGGCGCGCCATCCCGCATCGCCACCACCCCGGTCTTCCCGACACCTCTGCGCACCGTGTAGCCGAGCCGCTCGAGCCGCTCCGCCACGAGCGCGCTGGTGCGGCGTTCCTCGAAGCCGAGCTCGGGGTGCTCGTGGAGGTCGCGGCGCGTGGCGATTAGCTGGGCGCGGTCGATGGGGGGGAGGGTGGTCATGAGACGTTGCACGTCCCACGTCGCATGTCGCACGTGTGACGTGAGACGTGTGACCTGTGACGTGTTATCACACTCGTGAGCTGGGACACAATCGGTTCAGCACGCAGATCTCGCATTTGGGCCGCCGGGCGATACACACCCCGCGCCCATGGAGGATCAGCGTATGTGACCACCAAGTCCACTCGTCGCGCGGTACGAGGGCCATCAGGTCTCGCTCGATTTTCACCGGGTCGCTCTCCCGCGTGAGCCCGAGCAACCGGGACAGCCGTTGGACGTGCGTATCGACGACGATTCCCTCGTTTTTCCCGAACCACGTGCCGAGCACCACGTTCGCGGTCTTGCGGCCGACGCCCGGCAGCTCCACGAGCTGCTCCAGCGTGTCGGGCACCGTGCCGCCGTGGCGCTCCACCAGGGCTTGCGCCATGCCGATGATCGACTTGGTCTTGTTGCGGAAGAATCCGGTGCTATGAATCTCGCGTTCGAGCACCGCCGGGTCGGCGGCGGCGAAGTCGGCGGCCGTGTGGTACTTCGCGAATAGGGCGGGGGTCACCATGTTGACGCGTGCGTCGGTGGACTGCGCGGACAAAATCGTCGCCACCAGCAGCTCGAGGGCGGAGCGGTGGTCCAGGGCGCAGGTGGCGTCCGGGTAGACCCGCTCGAGGCGTGCGATGATCTTGCGCACGCGGGCGCGGCGGGCGGCGGGGGTTTCACGCCGCGATTTGGTCCTGGTCGCCATCACGCCGCCCGCGAGCGGCGCCGGCGGGCGCGGGCGAACTCGAGAAACTCTTCGGCGCGGCGGGTGTTGAGGACCTGCTCGGGCTCGAGCCATCCCTTTCGGGCGATCCCGAGGCCGGCGGCCACGTTGCTCATCCCGCTGGTAGAGTGGGCGTCGGCGCCGATCGAGATGGACACCCCCAGCTGCCGTGCCCGCCGCACCATGCGCCAGTCGAGATCGAGGCGGTGCGGATCGGCGTTCACCTCGACCGCGATGCCGCGTGCGGCTGCCTTGTCGAGCACCCGCTCCAGGTCGATCGCATAGGGCTCGCGTTGCAACAGCAAGCGGCCGGTGGGATGGCCGAGGATCGTGAGGTGGGGATCGTCCATGGCGGCGAGCACCCGCTCGGTCATCTGTGACTCCGACATACCGAAGCGCGAGTGGATCGAGCCGATCACGAAGTCGAACGTGTCGAGCACCTCGGGACCGTAGTCGAGGCTACCATCGGCGAGGATGTCGGCCTCGACACCCTTGAGGACGCGGAGCTCGATACCCGTGGTGTTCACACGGTCGATCTCGGCGTGCTGGCGCGCCACGTCGTCGCTCTCGAGACCGCCCGCGAAGGCGACGGACTTGGAATGATCGGTGATGCCAACCCACTCATAGCCCGCCGCGTGGCACGCTTGCGCCCACTCCGTGATGGTTACGGTGCCGTCGGAGTAGTTCGAGTGACAGTGTAGGAGTCCCCGCAAGTCGGTTTGCCGGACGAGATGAGGAAGCCCCCCACGCGCCGCCGCCTCGAGCTCGCCGTCTCCCTCACGCAGCTCGGGCGGCACCCACGCGAGGCCGAGCGCGCCGTACACGCTCGCTTCGTCGGGAAAGGACTGCGCGAGCGAGACGCCAGCGGCGCGCGCCCGAGCGTCGAGCCCGGCGAGGTGCGCCGCCGACCCGGTGGCACGGATCCAGTCGATCCCGAAGCGCGCGGGGGTGGTGAGCCACACGTCCACGACGCTGCCAGAGGCGAACCGCAGGGTGACGCTGCCCGGCTCGCCCGGGATCTCGGTGATTCCGGGCGCGTGGCCCAACGCGGTGACCAGCGCCGCGCCGGCGCCGTCTCCGCCGTGCTCCACGACGAGGTCGAGCTGCTCGATCACGTCGCAATGGCGGCGCACCGTACCGGCGATCTCGACGCGGAGCACACCCTCGAGTCCGGCGAGGGCGCGCCCGAGTGCCTCGATCTCATCCAGGGCATGATGGAACAGCCGCAGCCCGCTCGCCTGCCGCAGGGCGGCGATGCCGCGGCGCACGCTATCGGCCGTCTTGGTACCAAACCGGGGGAGCGCCGCGAGGCGCCCGTCCGTGGCCGCGGCCTCGAGCTCGGCCAGTGACTCGATGGCGAGCGCCTCGTGGATTCGACGGACCTTCGCCACGCCCAATCCGGGGATGCGGAGCATCTCCACCAGGCCCGGTGGCACCTGCTCCCGCAGCTCATCGAGGGCGCTCGAGCGGCCCGTGGTCAGCAGCTCCGACCGGGCCTCGTGCTGCAGCGCCCGGACGCGAACCGGGTCCTCGCCCTTGAACGCGAGCACCGCGGCGAGCTGTGCCAGCGAGTGACGGACGGCCTGCTTGTCCATGATGAATGGGAACGTACGAAAGGCGACGGAAGGATGGAAGGATGGAGGATGGGAGGAAGGACGTCATTCCGTCTTTCCGTCGCCTTTTGCTTTCGGCAGGAACCCATCTAGCACTCGGATGAAGTCCTCCGTCGCCTCCACGTGCGGCGCGTGCCCGGTCGCGAGTTCGATCATGCCGGCGCCGAGCAGCGCCGCGGTCTCGCGGGCCGCTTCCAGGGGCATCGGGTCGTAGATGCCGTGGACGACCAGCGAGCGGGGCCCGGTCCCGTTCGGGAACGTCTGGCGGATGCGCTCGCGGAGGTCGTACGCGCCCAGGCTGTCCCACACCGCCCGTTGGGCTCGCTCGGTAACGCGAAACGGCGTCAGCTCACCCGCGCGCTTCGGGTCGTGGAAGTAGCCCGCGACGGATAGCGCGAACGCGAGGCGGCGATACTTTTCGGGGTCGGTCCGGGCGAGGCCGGACGCCGTGAGCTCGGCGCGGCTGCGCGCGATCCAGGGTTCCGCCATCCGGGCGGCGAAGCGGCGCTCGAATTCATCGCGCCACGCGACCGTGACGGGAGCCGGGGAGACGAGGGCGAGTCGCTCCAGCCGCTGAGGATGCTCGAGCGCGTACAGGACGGCGAGCAGGCCACCCCAGGAGTAGCCGAGCAGCGTGAGGCGTTCCAGCTCCCAGTGGCGGCGCAGGGCCTCGAGGTCGCTGACGTGCTCCCGCCAGCCGACGGGCACCTCCCGCGGGACGGATGACCGGCCGCCGCCGCGCTGGTCGTAATAGAGCAGGGAGCGGCCTCGCGCCAGTAGGTCGTATTGCGGAAGCAGGTAGTCGTGGTGGGCGCCCGGGCCGCCATGCAGCACCGCCACGACGGGACCGTCGCCGATGCGTCGGGTAAAAAGGCGGACGTCGCCGAGCTCGACGATCTGTTCCGTCGGCGAATCTGGCATCGCGACTCAAGTTAACCGTTCGGGTGGCCATGAAGCTGCTGCGCTTTCCACCCGCCCTCACGCCGCCGGCGTTCCGGCGACTCGGGCTAGCCGACGTCGCGATCCTCTGCCTGGTCGGCGGAGTGATCGCGACGGTGGTGGCGTTCGCCCGCGAGTTCCGGGCCCCGTTCGCGCCCGCGGTTCAAATCGATCTGCGATTCTCCGCGCTTCCGAGGTATACGCTCTACTCGCTGTCGCGCGGTGTGATCGCACTCGTGATCTCGTATCTCTTCGCCCTGAGCTACGGGTGGTTGGCGGCGAAGTCGCGGGTGGCGGAGCGACTGTTGCTGCCGCTGCTCGACATCCTGCAGAGCATCCCGGTGCTGGGCTTTCTCCCCGGCCTGGTGCTCGGGCTCGTGTCGCTGTTTCCAACCCGCAACGTGGGCCTCGAGCTCGCGGCGATCCTGATGATCTTCACGGCGCAGGCGTGGAACCTGGCCTTCTCGTTCTATAGCTCGCTCAAAGGCCTGCCCGAGCCGCTACGCGACGCGTGTCAGGTGGCGGGCTGGCCTCCGTCCCGCATGTTCAAGCAGTTCGAAGTGCCGGCCGCCGCGCAGGGGCTGGTGTGGAACGGGATGCTGTCGATGGCGGGCGGCTGGTTCTTTCTGATGGTGAACGAGGCGTTCCAGCTCGGCGGGCGCGACTACCGGCTTCCCGGCATCGGATCCTACATGAGCGTCGCGCTGGACCGCGGCGACGTTCCCGCGATGGTGCTGGCCATCGTCGCGATGGTCACGATGATCGTTTGCCTCGACCAGCTGTTGTGGCGACCGCTGGTCGTGTGGGTGGAGAAGTTTCGGCTGGACGAGAGCGGCGGCGGTGGGCCGCCGCCCTCTTCCTGGGTGCTCGAATTTCTGCGGCGGGCGCGGTTGCCGCGGCGCGCGGCGCTGTTGCAGCGGCGCGCCTACCTGCATGCCCGTCGCGCCGCGCGGCCCCTCGAGGCGCCACTGCGGGCGGTGAGCCCGGTGATCCTGCGGGCTCCGCTGCGCGTGTTCGAGCATCCGGTGGTGCGCTGGATCGGCGCTGCGTTTGTGGCCACCGCGGTCGCGGCTGCGGCGGCGTGGGGTGCGTGGCGGTTGTGGCTGCTCATCGCACAGCTGGGCTGGAGGGAGTGGGGCGAGTTGCTCACCGCCGGCGCTCTCACGTTCACGCGCGTGATGGCCGCGGTGCTCGTGTCGACCATCTGGGCGGTGCCGGCCGGCGTCGTGATCGGTCGCTCGCCGCGTCTGGCCCAGGCGCTGCAGCCCATCATCCAAGTGGTGGCGTCGTTCCCCGCGCCCATGGTCTTCCCAATCGTCATCCTGCTGCTGGAAGGGATCGGCATCGGGCTCGGAATCGGGTCGGTGGCGTTGATGGTGCTGGCCGGCCAGTGGTACATCCTCTTCAACGTGATCTCGGCGGTCGCGGCGATCCCGGAGCAGCTCAAGGATGCGACGACGGCGTTCCGGCTGCCGCATCTGGCGCGGTGGCGCGTGCTGTACCTGCCGGCCGCGTTTCCCGCGCTCGTCACCGGATGGGTCACCGCCGCCGGAGGCGCCTGGAACGGCTCCATTGTGGCCGAGTACATCCAGGTCGGCGGCGCGTTGCAAACCACCCGGGGCCTGGGGAGCCTGATCAGTGAAGCGACCGCGCGTGCTAACTTCTCCCTGCTTGCCGGCGGCATCGCTCTCATGAGCCTCATCGTGGTCGGCTGGAACCGCGTCGTGTGGCGCTCACTGATGGAATGGGCGCGCGCCCGCTTCGCAATAGTGCAATGACGCCCGGGACCATGCTGCTCGACGCGCAGCACGTGACGCAGCGCTTCCGGCTCCCCAACGGCCAGATCCTCGAGGCGCTGCGCGACGTGTCGCTGGTGGTGCGCGAGCATGAGGTCGTGGCGCTGGTCGGACCGTCGGGGTGTGGGAAGAGCACGCTGTTGCGGCTGCTCGCTGGGCTCGCGCGCCCGGCCGACGGGAAGGTGCTGTATCGCGGCCAACCGCTCGACGGCGTGCTCGGCGCCGCGGCCATGGTGTTCCAGTCGTTCGCCCTGCTCCCCTGGTTCACGGTGGCGCAAAACGTTTCGATGGGCCTCGAAGCGCGAGGCGTGGCGGGGCAGGCCCGGCGTGACGCGGTGGCCCGGGCCATCAACCTCGTCGGCCTCGACGGGTTCGAGCAGGCGTACCCCAAGGAGCTATCGGGCGGCATGAAGCAACGCGTCGGCTTCGCGCGCGCGCTCGCCGTGGCGCCCGAGATCCTCCTCATGGACGAGCCATTCGGCGCGCTCGACCCGCTCACCGCCGAGAACCTGCGGAGCCAGGTGGTGAATCTGTGGCGCGACCCCGCCACCGGCGTAAACACGCTCGTGGTGGTGACCCACAGCGTGGAGGAGGCGGTGTTCCTGGCGGGCCGGATCGTCGTGTTCGGCAGCAACCCCGGTCACGTGCGTGAGGAAATGGTCAACCCGCTGCCGTATCCCCGCCAGGAGCGGAGCCCGGAGTTCGAGGAGATGGTGGACCGGCTGCACGCCATCCTGACGGCGACCCTGCTCCCCGAGCCGGCGCCCGCCGCGCCGCAGCGACTCGTTCCATTCCCGCGCGTCCATGTCTCGGAGGTCACCGGTCTCTTGGACCACCTGCTCACCCGTCCCGGCGGCAAAGGACCGGTGTTCGAGTTGGCCGAGGACCTGGGGGTGGACTACGACCGCATGTCCTCGGTGGTGCGGGCGGCGGAGCAGCTCGGCTGGGTGAACACGCCGGGGGAGATCGTGCAGCTCACTCAGGGAGGGCGCGAGGTCATGGCGATCGACGACGCGGCGCGCAAAGACGTGACGCGCACCCGCCTGTCCAAGCAGCCGCTGTTCGCGCGGCTCATCGTGATGCTCAAGGAGAGCGAGGGGTCGGTGGAAGACGAGGAGGTGCTCGCCGATCTGACGATTTACTTCCCGTTCATTCCCGCCGACTCGCTGTTCAACACCATCGTTGAGTGGGGCCGCTACGCCGAGCTGCTGGAGCACACCGCCGACGCAGGCCGGCTGGCACTGCTGGGATCGGAGGGAGCGACGGAGGCGCGCGTCGAGTAGCTAGAGCAACACCGCCAACGCGTCCGCAACGTCCTTGACGGTCCGGTAGTGCTCGTCGCCGAAGCCGGAGGGCACGTCGGAGTCGATGTCCAGCTGGCCCAGGATCGTGTTCCCGCGGCGGATCAACACCACCAGCTCCGACTTGGTGTCGAGGTTACAGGCGAGGTAATTCCCGACGGCGCTCACGTCGGGCACGTTCTGATCCTCCCCGGTCGCCACCGCCGTCCCGCACACGCCCCGACCGACCGGGATGCGAGTGTGCTCGGTCGCCCGCCCGGCGAAGGCTTCGAGCCGCAGCTCGTCGCCGTGCAGCATGTAGGCGTACACGGAGGTGTAGGGAGCTCCCAGCGCGTGCAGCCGCTCGCACGCGAGCCGCAGCAGTTCCTGGCGCGACTGGTCGTGCAGGTGCGCGGCGCGCAGCACGCGCACGATTGGGCTGGTTGCCAGCATGCGGCTATATCTATCTTTGGCGCGACTCCCACGGAAGCCGGCCGCTGTCGATCCGCCTCCTCGTCCTCATCCCCGTCGCCGCGGCGATCAGTCTGGCGCTCTCGGCCGTGGTGGACGCCGTAGCCTTGCCGCTGTTCCTCGATACGACGGGCACGATTCTCGCCACGGCGCTGGCCGGACCGGCGGTCGGTGTCGCCACGGGGGTGGTGACGTCGGCCGTGAACAGCCTCCGCAACCCGACGTTTTGGCCGTTCGTGGTGGTGCAGGTCATCGTGGCCCTGTACGCATGGGTCGCGGCTCGTGCGCGCGTATTCCGTGGCTTCCGCACCGCAGTACCCGCCGGGTTCGGGCTCGGCATCATCGCGGCGGTCACGTCGACGCCGATCTCTTATCTCGTGTTCGGGTGCACCACCACCGGTGGGATCGCGCTGACGACGGCGCTCGGCAAGGCCCTTGGCCTGCCGCCGCTGGGAGCCTGCTTTTTCGGGAGCTTCGCCGCGGACTTCGGGGACAAGGCGGTCACCTTCGCACTCGTGACCTCCGTGTTGCATGCACTGCCGCGCCGCACCGCGGCGCGCTTCCCCTGGGCGCTCCGCGCCATGGGCTCCGAGTGACGCGGCTTCATCCGTTCACGCTGCTCACCATCGCGGTCGCCCTGCCCGCGTTCGCCTGGATCCTCGCGGCGCCGACGGGAGGGGCGGTCACGGCCGGTATCGCGCTGGCGCTGACGCTGACCCCGGGCGCCACCCGCGGCCTCGGGATCTTCCGAACGGCCGTGGTCACCGCGGCACCGTTCTGGGTGTTCCTGCTCCTCCTCCACGACGTCCCTACTACCATCGCGATCGGACTGCGGATCACCACGATGGTCGCGAGCTTCGTGTGGCTGGCGGCGACGCTAGAGCCGGCGCGCCTGGTCGAAGCGCTGGTCGCACGAAGGTGGAGCGCGAGTCTGGCGTATGTCTTCGCGTCCACCCTGTCGGCGGTTCCGCTGCTGGTGGCGCGGGCGCGGCGCATCGTGGAGGTGCAGCGCTGTCGGGGCTTGTCACCCCGGGGCGGGATCCGGGCTCGATTCCGGGCGCTGCGAGCCGCCGCGCTGCCGCTCGTCCTGTCGGCGTTACACGAGGTCGACGAGCGTGCCCTCGCGCTCGAAACACGGGGACTCGTGCCCGGCATCCGGCGCACGCCGCTCGACCCGCCCGCTGATCCGGCGTTGGAGCGGGTAGCGCGCTGGGGGCTGCTGCTCGCCTGCGTCGCCGCCCTGGCTCGGAGAGTCGCATGAAGGCCCTCGGGCTCGAGGGGGTGAGCTTCTGGTACCCGGCGACCGATCGACCCGCGCTGCGCGACGTCACGCTCGAGGTCGCGACCGGAGAGGTGGTGTCGCTCGTCGGGAGCGTCGGGGCAGGAGCTTCGACCCTGTTGCTCGTGGCCGCGGGATTGGCGCCGCGCGTCACCAGTGGTCGCCTCGAGGGCACGGTGAGCCGCGCGGAGCGCAGCGGGATCGTCCTCCCCACCCCCTGGACGCAGGCGTCCGGGATGGCGTTCACCGTGTGGGACGAGGTGGCGTTCGGTCCGGCGAACCTCGGCTGGCCGATGCGGGAAATCGGGCGACAGGTGGAGGGGGCGCTGCAGCGTCTCGAGATCGGCGACCTGGCGGCCCGCGACCCTGCCACGTTGTCGGGCGGCGAGCTGCAGCGGGTGATCATCGCGGGAATCCTCGCCATGGATCCGGGACTGCTGCTGCTCGACGAGCCGACTGCGGAGCTCGATCCCGCGGGCGCCGGAGCGGTGTGGCGACTGGTGCGCGAGCTGGCGCGCGAAGGCAAGGCCGTGCTCGTGGCGACGAGCGACCTCGACGCGGTCCCCCAGGTGGCCGACCGGATGGTGTGGCTCGAGGAGGGGACCGTGCGCGCCGCTGGTTCGCCGGCGCTCCTCGCCGACGACGCCGTGTGCGGCGCCGGGCTCGGCGCCACCATCGCGGGCGTGTGGCGCGCGGCGGAGTTGCCACCGCCGTACCCGCTGACGGTGGTCGAGGCGGCATCGCGTTGGCACGGGGGGGGGAAAGACCGGTGAGCGCGGCGCTGCGGTTCGACGGTGTGGGATTTTCTTATGACGGGGTAGCGGCGCTGACTGACGTGTCCTTCGCCGTGGCGGCGGGCGAGCGGGTCGCGCTGCTGGGCCGCAACGGCGCGGGCAAGTCGACGCTCGCGCGACTCGTCGCCGGGCTCATCGCTCCCGAGGCCGGGACGGTGCGGGTGGGCGACTGGAACACGCGCGGACTCGCGCCTGAAGACCTGGCGCGGCGCGTGGGCTCCGTGTTCCAGCATGCCGACCAACAGCTGTTCGCGCACACGCTCGTGGAGGACGTCCGGTTCGGCCCGCGCGCCTTGGGGTTGTCGCCTCGCGAGGTCGCCCAACGGGCCGACGAGGCGCTCGAGACGCTCGACCTCACGGAGTACGCGGCGCGGCATCCCTACGATCTGCCGCCGGCGTTCCGCAAGCTCGCGGCGCTCGCCGGGGCCCTCGCGCTCGAGCCCGAAGTACTGGTGCTCGACGAGCCGACCAGCGGGCTCGATCGCGCGCTGCGCGCGCGGGTGGCGCGCGCGCTGCTCGAGCGGGCCGCCGCGGGGGTCGCGCTGCTCGTGATTACGCACGACCTTACGTTCGCTGCCGAGCTGCTGGAGCGCGCCGTAGTGTTGAGCGGCGGCCGGCTCGCGTGCGACGAGCCGCTCGCCCAGTTGCTCGTCAGCAATGATCGGCTCGAGCCGCTGGGCCTCGACCCCCCGCCGGTCGCGGCGCTCTCGACCGCCCTCGATCTGCCGGGCCGCCCCGTTCGTGCGGCGGATGCGGCGCGCGCGCTGGCGCGCGTTGCCCGGGGTAGTCGCGCCCCCTAGATTGACCCGACCCGATGCCGACGCTCGAGAACCTCGCCGCACGGTTCGCACGCTGTGTGAGCCTGTTCCGCGACCCGAGTGCGAAGGAGCGGCAGAAGGCGGAGTTCCGTGCGCTCCTCATCCTGCTGCAGGACACCCCGGTCACGATTCGGGTGGTCGGCGGCAAGATCGAGCTGAACGGCGTTCGCTGCGAAGGCGACGAGCTCACGGGGCTGGTGCAACGCCTCGATTTTCACGGTGTCGGGGAAATCGCCCTCCCGGCGAACCCGCCTCCCGCGCAGCTGTTCGAGCTGCTCAAGGCGGTGGCCGATCCTCCCGGCGCCAGCGACGTCGCGAGCCGGCTGGCGTCGGTGGGCGTCGATCGGATTCGCGTCGCGCCCGCGAGCGCGACCCCCGCGCCTCCGCCCTCCCCGTCACCTGCGCCAGCCCCCGCTTCAGAGGACTTCGGTGCGCGGGAGGCCGTCATACCCAGCGCCGACGCGCCGGTCGATCGCAAGTCACGGCAGCTCGGCACCGAGGGGATCCTCCGCGGCGAGGCCTTGCAGGACATCAAGTCGGTTCCGATCTCCGGGGTGCCACTGGTCACGCACGATCCGCTGCCTCCCCCCGCGGCCGATGCGCTGCCGGGGAAGGGCCGTGCGCCGTCGCCCGGTGAAGACTCGGAGCTCACGCTACGCTCGGATCGCGCGACCACCTCCAAGCGGGAGGCGGTGCCCCCG
>DATEGE010000215.1:0-2349 GCA_035280265.1 Gemmatimonadales bacterium
CGTGACGTTCTTGATCCCTACGATGCGCTGCTGCCCCTCGATCTCGATGATGCGATCCACCAGCAGGAAGGGATAGCGGTGCGGCAGAACGTCCGCGACGCGGCCCAGCCACGGCGGCAACATCGCGCTGGCGCGCGCCCTGGCCCGCGCGGCCCGGCGCGAGGGCCCGCCCAGGATGGACATCGGCCGCATCATGGACGTTCTGCCGCACCGCTATCCCTTCCTGCTGGTGGATCGCATCATCGAGATCGAGGGGCAGCAGCGCATCGTAGGGATCAAGAACGTCACGATCAACGAGCCGTTCTTCCAGGGGCACTTTCCCGGGCACCCCATTATGCCCGGCGTGCTCATCATCGAGGCCATGGCCCAGGTGGGCGGTATGCTCTTGATGGGCTACTTCGAGGGTCAAGACGTCGCGGACAAAGTCGTGTACTTCATGTCGATGGACAACGTGAAGTTCCGGCGGCCCGTCGTGCCGGGTGATCAGATCCGCTTCGAGCTCGAAATGATCCAGTTTCGAGGCAAGACCTGCAAAATGAAAGGTGTCGGCTACGTCGATGGCCAGATGGTGGCCGAGGCCGAGATGATGGCGTCGGTGGTCGACCGGTGATACATCGGACGGCCCTCGTCGATCCCACGGCGCACCTCGCCGGCGACGTCACGGTCGGTCCCTACGCGATCATCGGACCACGGGTCACCGTGGCGGAGCGGTGCCACATCGCCGCCCACGCCGTGCTCGAGCGCAACGTCAAGCTGGGGACCGGGGTGAAGGTCGGTTACGGCAGCGTGCTCGGCAACGACCCCCAAGACCTGAAATACAAGGGGGAGGATACCTGGGTCGAGGTGGGGGACGGGACGGTGATCCGGGAGTACTGCACGATCAACCGCGGCACCCAGGCGACCGGGAAGACGTCCGTCGGCCAACGCTCCTTCCTGATGTCGTACGTGCACCTGGCGCACGACTGCGTGGTGGGCAGCGACGTTATCATCGCGAACGCGGTCCAGATGGCGGGACACGTCACCATCGAGGACCGCGCGATCGTGTCCGGGCTCGTGCCGATCCACCAGTTCGTGCGAATCGGCACGTTCTCGTTCGTGGGCGGCGGCTCGCGGGTGAACCAGGACGTCCCGCCCTACACCAAGGCCGTGGGGAATCCCGTGCACCTGTACGGGTTGAACTCGGTAGGCCTGCAGCGTGCCGGCTTCTCTCCCGAAGTGAAGCTCGCCCTGAAGCGCGCGTACCGGCTGCTCTTCAACTCCGACATGACGGTAAGTCAGGGGATCGCGAAGGCGCGCGCCGAGCTTCCCCCCATCCCCGAGGTCGAAGCCTTCCTCAAGTTCATCGAGGGATCGCAGCGCGGGGTGCTGGTGTGACTGCCCCACCGGTGCGGGTAGGCGTCATCGGCACCGGGGCTCTGGGCTTCCATCATGCGCGGCTGCTGCGCCGCATGCCGGGCGTCGCGTTCGCGGGCATCTACGACAAGAATCCCGCGCGCGCGGCCGAGGTCGCCGCTCAGCTCGACACCGTGGCGCACCCCGCGCTCGCGGCACTGCTCGACCGGGTGGATGCCGTCACGGTGGCGGTGCCCACCCCAGTCCACGCCGAGGTCGGGCTCGCGGTGTTGGAGCGCGGCATCGCGCTGCTCATGGAGAAACCCCTCGCCGACGGCGTCGCCCCCGCGGGAGAGCTGGTGCGCCGTGCCGCTGCCCAGGGAGTCGTGCTGCAGGTCGGTCACGTGGAGCGGTTCAACCGCGCGGTGCGGGCGGCCGCGCCGTACCTGGAAGACCCGCGCTTTCTCCAGATCGATCGGCTGGCGCCGTTCCAGCCACGCGGCACCGACGTCGCCGTGATCCTCGACTTGATGATCCACGACCTGGATCTGGTGCTCGAGCTGGTGCGGGCGCCGGTCGCCGACGTTCGCGCCACCGGGGTCGCGCTGCTCACGCCTCACGTGGACATCGCCAATGCCCGTCTCGAGTTCGCGAACGGTGCGATCGCCAACGTCACGGCGAGCCGCGTGTCGCGTGAGCGGACGCGCAAGCTGCGCATCTTCCAGCCGACCGGCTACTGCTCACTCGATCTGGCGCAGGGCTGCGGCGACTTCTTCCGGCTGAAGCCGGGGTGGCAGACGTTGGGCGCGACGCGGCTCGAGCAGATCGTGGAGCACATCCGGCTAGAGGCGCCCGAGGCGGAGCCGCTCAAGCTCGAGCTCGACAGCTTTCTGCGCGCGGTGCGCGGCGAGGAAGAGGTGGTCGTCTCCGGTGCCGCCGGGGCTGAGGCCCTGGCGCTCGCCTTCCGCGTCGCCGACGCCGTTCAGGCCTCGCCGCTCGCCGCGGCGCGGCCGTGAG
>DATEGE010000216.1:0-37147 GCA_035280265.1 Gemmatimonadales bacterium
GTCGCCCCGCGCGCGTACGGCGTCGAGCTCGCCCGATAAGCGTGCCACGTCGGCCTGCGACTGTCGCAGTGCGGCGCGCACGCTGGCGAGCTCGGACTGGACGCGCACCAGCAGCCCCCGGGCCTCGCCGGCGGCGCGCTCGCCCCGCGCCTCCCGCCACTGCACCCAGCCGAACGCCGCCAGCACGAGGACGAGCAGGGCGAGGAGCGCCTTGGTCGTGCGACGTAGGTGTGCGACCTCGGCGGCGATGCGCACCACCGTGCTGGAGCGTCGCGGCGCCGCCAGCGCCGCGTGTTGCTCCCGCGGTGAAGCCATCCGCTCGGCGGACCTTCGGACCGCTGCCGAAACGGTCTCGGAGTCCGTACTGTCCGCGACGTAGTGAAACTCCACGGAGGGTCCGTGCTGTCCGAAGCCGATCACGTCGCCGTCCGCCAGGGCGACGTCGCCCGTGATGCGCGTCCCGTTCACGAACGTTCCGTTCGTGCTCCCCAGGTCGCGCACCGCGAACCGATCGCCCTGGCGGATGATGGCGGCGTGACGGGAGGAGACGTCGCGGTCGCGCTCCGCATCGAAACGAAGGTCGCAGAGGGGGTGACGGCCGAGCTCGATGATCGCTTTGCCGAACGACTCGACCTGTCCGGCGCGCGCGCCCGACAAAAACTTGACTCGGAGGGTCACTGGCTCCGGTTCGTGAGGTACAGCGCTCCGGCGGCGGCGACGGCGGCGGCGAGCAGCGCGATCAAGCGCCAGCGACTCCGTGTGGCGGACTCCGGCGCCGGACTCCCCCGGTAGACCGGGACCGGCTCCGTGCTGGTCTCGGTATCGATCAACGGGTAGACCTGATGACCCACTTCCGCGTCCGCCTCCGGTGGTCGCAAGCCGTCGCCGTCGAACCGCGCCAGCACCACCGTGACGTTGTCCGGCCCGCCCCGCTCGTTGGCGAGCGCGATGAGCTTCTCGCAGGCGGCCCGCAGGTCCCGCTCCCGCGAGGCGATGGCGGCGATTTCTTCCTTCGTGACCTGGCCCGAGAGGCCGTCGGAGCACAACACGAGGATATCCCCCCGGCGCAGCTCCTGGTGCGTGAGATCCACTTTGACGCGCGAGTCGGGCCCCAGGGCTTGCAGGATGATGTTCTTCCGCTCGCTCTTGGCGGCCTCCTCCTCCGTCAGCTCACCTGCCTCCACCAAGCGCTGCATCAACGACTGGTCCTTGGTGAGCTGGACCGCCGTGCCGTGTCGAATCAAGTAGGCGCGGCTGTCGCCGACCTGGGTGAGGAACAGGTGGTCGCCCAGCATGGCGGCAGCCGTGGTGGTCGTGCCCATCCCGCGGACCTCGGGATGGGCGATCGCGTACGAGTGAATCTGCCAATTCGCCGCTTCCACGGCCTCCTTGAGTCGGGCCGCGAACCGCTGCGGCGTCACCTCCCGCTCTTCGGCCAACGCACGGGCCAGCTGCCGGTAGATCGTCTCGGTCGCCATTTCGCTCGCGAGCTCGCCCGCCGCGGCGCCACCCATGCCGTCCGCCACAACGAAGACCGAGCCGCGCTTGCCCACGACGTGCGTCCGCACGTCGGGTTGCAGGGACGCGGCGCCGCGCGTCAGGTCGGCGACCAAGAAGCGGTCCTCGTTGTGGTCGCGCGTCTTGCCGAGATCGGTCTTGGCGAAGACCTCGACGCGAATCGGCTTGGGAGACGCGCGTCCGAACATGTTCAACGCTGACATTGAGCCAGCAGGTCGCGATACCGCGCCTGCGAGGAGTCGAGCTGCGACGCCGTCCGTATCCACATGCATCCCGCCGTGCGGTTGTTCTCGGGCGGCTGAGAGCGGGCGAGTCCTACGACATACGCGGCGTACGCCTTATCCTGTAGCGCTGTGCCGGGTGCGTCGAAGATGTGGCGCGCGGAGTCTCGGACCATCGCCGCGTTGCGCGGTTCGAGCTCTTCTAGCAGGTCGTCCAACAACTTGCGTGCCCGGGCGCGGTCGATCCCGGCCGCCGGGGCGGTGGGGGCGACCGTGTCTCGGCTGCCACTGCTGTCGACTCGCGCCCCGCCTGCGGCCACCGCTCCGTCAATGCGCTTCCCACCTCCGCGCAGCGCGACCGCCGCGCCCGCCCCGCCCAGTACCACCACGCCGATGACCACCGGCACGAGCGAGCGTCGCTTGGCCGGCGTGCTTCGTGCGAGGGGGGGCGCACCGCTCGAGGTGCTTCGGCGCAGCAGCTCGGTGCGCGCGTCCGCGTCGGCCCGGGTCGGGGGGAGCGCGGCGGCCGCGGCGCGCGGCACACCCAGGACGGCGGCGACGTCGTGGGCGAACTTGGCGGCGGACTGATAGCGATCGACGGGGCTGCGCGTCAGCGCGGCGTCGAGCGTCGCCTGCAGCCCCGGCGGGAACCGCAGGTCGGGCCGGGCGTCGGCGAGCGTCGTCGGTTCCTCGGTGAGCCGCTTCACCATCGTGTCCTGCACGGTGGTTCCCTCGAACGGGAGCTTTCCGGTGAGCATCTTGAACAGGACGAGGCCCAGTGAATAGACGTCGCTCCGCCCGTCGAGCGGATCGCCAGATAGCTGCTCCGGGCTCATGAATTCGGGCGTTCCGACTACCAGCCCCGTCTTCGTCACCTTCTGCGTGTCGCCGCCCCCGACCGCTTTGGCGATCCCGAAATCCACCACTTTCACCACGTCCGCTCCGTCGCGCCCGCGCGTCACCATGATATTGTCGGGCTTTAGGTCACGGTGCACGATGCCGAGGTCGTGCGCGGCCTGGAGCGCATCCGCCACCTGCAGCGCGATGCCGACCGCCCTCGCGGGGGGAAGCGCGTGCTGCCGCTCCAGCAGGTCGGTGAGCGGCTCGCCCTCCACGAACTCCATGGCGAGGTAGATGAGCCCCTCTGATGTCTCGCCGAAGTCGTAGATCGCACACACGTTGGGATGGCTGATGCGGCTGGCATTCGCTGCCTCGCGGTTGAACCGAGCGACCGCTTCCGTGTCGTGCGCCATCGAGGGACTCAGCACTTTGATGGCGCTGCGCCGCCCCATCTTCACGTGCTCGGCCAGGTACACCTCACCCATCCCCCCCTCGCCGAGTTTCTTCACCACGTGGTAGCGGTCGGCCACGACCTGACCGACGAGGTCAGTACTCGGCGATGAGGAACGCAGGGTCTGTCCGTCGTTCGGGCAGAAGCGCATATCGTCGGCGTACTCCGTCGAGCACACGGGACAGATCTTCACGTGGGCAGCTCGATGCGCAGGAGCTTATCACCCACCAGGATGCGCGAGCCGTGCACCAGCGTCATATCGCCCCGCGCCGCGAGGGCCACTCCGTTCCGGCTGTTGGCATCCACGACGACGAAGTCGGCGTCCTCCGACCGCACCACCGCGTGGCGGGCGCTCATCGACGGGTCATAGGGGAAGATCCAATCACCTTGCTCCCGCCCGATCACGACGTCGCGACCCGGCGACAGCTGGATCACGTCGCGCACGCTGCCATCGGAGCGAAGCTGCGTGAGGCTCGCGATGTCGGCGCTCGGAATCAGGCTTCCCATGCGCCTGGTGGAATCGGCGTCGGGGGGGTGTGGCCCCGGGTAGCCCAGTCGCCGGAAGCGGATCATCTGCGAGCCGATAAGCAGCAGGTCGCCGTCCGCGAGGCGGTGCGGCGCCTCGAGAAACACCCACGTGCCGTTGCGGCTCCCGAGGTCGCGTACCACGAGCGCGTCCTGCTCCCACGAGATCTTGGTGTGCAACGGCGATAGGAAGGCGTCGTCCGGGAAGCGAATGTCGCCGTCCTGTCGCCCAATGGTCGTATCTGGCGTGGTGCGCTCGAAGCGCTGCAGGGGGGCGCCCAGATCATCGAGCAACACGATCGTCACCGCCGTACGCCTGGCCGTCGCCCCGCTCGATACCCGGCGTGGCCCGCTGGCCTCGACCAAGGGCGCGCCGCAGGTAGCGCAAAATGCGTTGGCGGGATTCACCGACGACGCGCACCGCGGACAGGTCGGGCCGGAGCCGGGTGCCGTGAGCCGGCGCCCGCAGCGCGGGCAGAACGGCTGCAGCCCGTTGGTCGGACCCGCGCAGAACGGGCAGCTGACCGGCTCACCTCCTTTAGGCGGGGTGGCGCGGGCGACCACGCGCGTGGCGGGCGCCGCTGTGGCGTTTCCGCCCGCCCCGACTGCCTGGAGTCCCGAGCGTCCGCCCATCGGCTTGCCGCAATCCATGCAGAACTGCGCGCTCGGGTCGTTGTCGCGGCCGCAGTAGGTGCAGGCGGTCACTGCCGGAGACGCTCCACAGGACGCAGAAGTTATGGACTGCCAATCTATTCACCAAGTTGGCGGGCAGAAAGGGCCGATGCTACCTTGCGCCTCCTGTGCGACCGGTCGCCCTGCTGCTCGCGAGCGTCGTGACCGGATGCGCGGCTCATCCGCCGCGCGCCGGCACCGCACCAGTTCCCGCCGGCGCAACCGAGTTGCCCACGCTCGTCGTCCCGTCACGCGACAGCCTGCGCGTCTCTGTCGTCTACCCTGCCGCGTCCGACGTCATTCAATCGCGTGACTCCGTCTTCCTGTTCGGCGCCGTCCACGGCGCCAACGGGCCGCCCAGCGTTTCCATCGACGGGCGCCCTGTCCCCGTGCGAGCGGACGGCGGCTGGATCGCGTGGCTTCCTCTCCCGGCCGATACGGTGGCGCGGTTTCAGATCGTGGCACGTGACGGCCCCGATTCGGCGACCAGGCTGGTCACCGCGCGCGTCGCGCCCTGGTTCCAGCCGCCGCCCGGGCGGAACGCCTGGGTCGATACGACCAGCTTTCTGCCCGCTGGGCGCGTGGCGCTACCGGCCGGCGAAGGCATCCCGTTACGCGTGGACGCGGCACCCGGGGCGGCGGTGCGACTCGTCCTTCCGTGGGGCATGAGCATCGCGCTCGTTCCGGACTCACTCCCCGCCGAGCCGCCGCGCGGCGTGCGCGCGTTCGCGATCGATACGCCGGCGTATCGCCCCCCCGCCCCCGCCGCCCCCGCGGGTCGCTATGTCGGTTGGCTGCCCGCCGCGGCGTTGTGCGTGGACGGGCACACGGCCTGCGCCACGTTGGTCGTTGCGGCAGGCGGCGACTCGGCCGTCGCCCGTTGGCCCTTGAGCGTGAGCCCGCTCGACCTGACGTTCCCCACAGTCGTGACGCTGAACCACGACACGGCGGAGATCGGCACGACAGACAGCATCACTCCCGGCCGCGCGGTGCCGCACGGGACGTACAACTGGTTCTTTCCCCAGGGAACCGTGGCCGTGCTCTCGGGTCGCTGGAACGACCAGGCGCGGCTGCAGCTGTCACGCGGCGTGGTCGCCTGGGTCAACGCCGCGGACGTCGTGCCGCTCGCCGCGGGGACACCACCGCCAGGAGGCGTCGTAGGCCCGGTGCGGCTCACGCCCGGCCGTGGCTCGCTCACGCTGCGCGTGCCGCTGCCCGCGCGGCTGCCGTTCCTCGTCAGCGAGCGCGAGCGCAAGCTCACCCTCCGTCTGTACGGAGGGGCGTCGGATATCAATTGGATGCAGTACGGGGGCACGGACCCGTTGGTCACGCATTTGAGCTACGCGCAGCCCGCGGCCGACGAGGTGACCGTCACCGTGGAACTGGCGCGGGATGTGTGGGGGTACCGCACGCGGTTCGATGGCCGCGACCTGCTGCTCGAGATCCGTCGGCCGCCCGCGATCGATCCGCGGCATCCCCTCAAGGGCCGAACCATCGTGCTCGATCCGGGACATCCCCCGCTCGGCGCGACCGGGCCCACGGGTCTGTGGGAGCCCGTCGCGACGCTGGCGGTGGCGCTCAAGGCGAAGACGTTGTTGGAGCGGGGTGGAGCCACCGTGCTCCTCACGCGCGCCGATGCGACGCCGCTCGAGCTGTATCCCCGCATTCGGTTCGCCGAATCGCATGACGCTGACCTCCTCGTCTCGATTCACGCCAACGCGCTGCCCGACGGCATCAACCCGTTCACCAACACCGGCACGAGCGTGTACTACTTCCAGCCCCGCAGCGCGCGCCTGGCGCGCGAGCTGGACCGCGCGCTGGTCGCGGAGCTGGGCGTCCGCGATCTCGGCATGGGTAGGGGCGACTACGCGCTGGTCCGGCCGACCTGGATGCCGGCAGCGCTCACCGAAGGGTTGTTCATCATTCTACCAGACCAGGAAGCGATGCTCGCGAGCGACGAGGGACAGTGGCGCTATGCGCGGGGCGTGGCGAAGGGGATCGAAAACTTCTTGCGAGACAGAGCTCGGGAGCCACGATAGTGCGGAATGCGGAGTGCGGAGTGCGGAGTCGAAAGGAGAGGTCCAGTCGAGGCCTCGAGCTTCCATTCACATTCCGCATTCCGCGTTCCGCACTCCGCACTTTGGTTCTCCTCCTCTTCGCCGGACACGCCGCCGCCCAAGCCGATCCATCCGGCAGCTGGCGAACGTTGCACACCCCCCATTTCCGGATCCACTTCCGGCCCGCCTACCGCGAGACCGCGCTGTTGGAAGCCCGCGAGGCGGAGCGGTCCTACGCGCTCCTCCGCACCGAGCTGCACCCGCCACGCGGCGTGGTGGACCTCACGCTGGCCGACGACATCGACGCGGCGAATGGCTTCACCACGGTGTTTCCCACGGGTCGAATCACGATCAACGCCGTTCCTCCCTCCGGCGACCACGGGCTGCTGCTGTTCGACGACTGGTTGCGACTGGTGACGACCCACGAGCTGACGCACGTGTTTCACCTCGACCGCGCCACGGGGTTGTGGGGCGGATTGCAGCGTGTGTTCGGCCGCGCACCAGGGCTGTTTCCCAACGAGTACCAGCCGAGCTGGGTGATCGAGGGCTTGGCCACGTATTACGAGTCCAAATTCACGAATGGCGGGCGCGTGCGCGGCAGCTTCCACACGCAGCTGCTGGCGGCGGACCACGCGGCCGATCGCTCACGCTCGCCGTGGAACGCCACATTCTACACCCGCTGGGCCGACGGACTCGTGCCCTACGCGTATGGGAGCCGCTTCTTTTATTACCTGGCCGGCGCCGCCGGCGACTCCGTGGTGCCGCGGTTCGTCGAAGCGACTTCGGGGCAGCTCATCCCGTTTCGCGTAGGACGCCAGGTGGCGCGCGTTGGCCCCGGGCGCTCGTTGTCGCGCGAATGGCTGCGCGGCACCGAACCGACGCCCGGCACGCGTGCAGCGCCTCCGGCTGCGCGTACCCTGGACAGTCTGCTACGCAGTGCGCCGCTGCCCCGCGTCTCGCCGGACGGGCGCCGCATCGCGTATCTGCGAGACGCGGGCAAAGGTGCCGCCGAACTGCGCGTGCTCGACGCGGCGACGCTCCGTCCACTCGCCACACACCGCGTGAACGGCGGAGTAGACTTCGACTGGGTCGGGGACACGCTCGAGGTGGTGCAGCTCGATTTCACCTCGCGCTGGCGCCTCCGCAGCGACTTATACCGTTGGGTCCCCGGTCAGGCGTGGCGCCGTGCCACGCACGAAGCCCGACTGGTGGCGCCTGCCGGTGGCGGTGCGGGGGGGCAGGGGGGGCAGGGGGGGCGGCTCGCGGCGATCGTGCTCGGGCCCGGGTCGGCGCGACCCACGATCCCCACGCCCGCGAGCCCGGGAGGCGCCGTGTGGGAGGACATAGCGACCTCACCCGACGGGCGCTGGGTCGCGGGCAGTCGCGTCGCCCTGGGCCGCCGGGCCCTGGTGTTGTGGCCGGCGGATTCGGTCGGCGCGGCGGCGGTGTTGGTCGAGACTCGTGGGTCCGTCGCCGACGTGGCGTGGACGTCCGACGGAGAGCTGTGGTTCGTCGCCGACCCGACGGGATTTCCCCAAGTCTATCGCTGGACCGAAGACGCCACGGCCGTGCCGTTGACCGCCGAGCCGCTTGGCGCCCGCGCGCCCGCGCCGCTCAACGATGGCTCGCTGCTGTATGCGGGGCTGAGCGCGGGGGGATGGACGCTGCGTCGCGCGCCGGCCGTGACCAACGGTACGGCGGTCGCGTTTGCCGAACCGTGGCCGTTCGAGCCGGCACCGTCCGTGCCGATCTCCGAGACCGGGTACACGATGTGGCCCTCGCTGTTGCCACACTTCTGGCTGCCGTTCTTTCTCAATGCCGGACCATCGGGGCGGTTCTTCGGCGCCGCGACTGCCGGAGCGGACGCCCTGGGACGGTTTCAGTACGTGGCCGACGCGTTCGTGGCACTGCAGCCGTTTCGCGCGGCCGGCGGCCTCGCGCTGGTTTCAGATGCCTTCGGCAACCCGCGGCTCGATCTCTCGGCGTCGAGTACCTGGCTCGATCTGCTGCCGCCCCCGGCCGCCGCGGCGAACGGTCTGACTCTCTCGGAGCTCGACCAGGATGCGAGCCTCGGGATCTCGTTCGTGACCCGCCGCTGGCGCCGGGCCGCGACGCTGCGCCTCGGCGTCGACTGGCGACGCACTCACTTCGCCACGATTCCGGACACGGCGCTCGGCGCGGTGTGTCCGGGGTGCGTGTCGCAGGAGTTGATCGGGGAATCGGTGACGCTCGGCGTGTCGCGCGTCGTCACCGCGCCCCTCGCGGTCTCGCGCGAGGACGGGTTCGCGTGGGCGCTGCGAGCGCGTCGCTGGGAGGAGCAGGGCGGCTCGCGCTGGTCCAACGAGCTGCGCGGCCAGTTGAACCTGTACGCCCACGTGCCCGGCGTCGGCGGATTCGCGCACCACGTGGTGGCGCTGCGGCTCGCGGCCGGCGGGCTGAGCGGGCCGCTCGGCGCGCAGTACCAAGTCGGCGGTGTGTCGTCGGGCGTGGTGGCGGTGGAGTTCGGGCAAGCCCTCGGCGCGGCGCGGGCATTTCCGGTGCGAGGCTATCGCAGCGGCGAGCTGGCGGGCGCCCGGGCCGCCACCGCGAGCGTCGAGTATCGCCTCCCGCTCGCGCTCGTCGGACGCGCGCTCGGCCACCTGCCGGTGGGCGCCGACAAGCTCTGGCTCAATCTGTTCGCCGACGCGGGCGACGCCTGGGCGCCCGGCGCGTCGCCCCGCTTCACGCGATTGCGCGCCGCTGGCGTCGAGTTGGCCGGCGACGTCGCGGTGAGCTACGACTTCCTGCTGTCCCTCCGGCTCGGCGTCGCGACGCCGCTCGCCCACCCACCGTCTGGTGTCGCGCGCCGTCCTCAGGTGTACGCCGCGTTCGCCTCCGACTTCTGAGCGTCGCGCGTCGGCGAGTTGACACTGCGTCCGACGCATCCCTAAGTTTCCCCGACCCCTCGGAGCATTGATGTACTGTTCCCGCTGCGGCACTCCAAACGACGACGCCAGTAAGTTCTGCCGCTCCTGCGGGCTGGACCTCACCACGAGCACTCCCACCGGGCCCGCGCGCGACCAACATCCCGACATGACGGAGCAGGATCTCGTCCGCGAGCAGCTGAAGGACGAGTACGAGATCCTCGAGGAGCTGGGCCGCGGTGGCATGGCGATCGTCTTCAAGGCGCGCGAGAAGCAGCTCGAGCGCGACGTCGCGATCAAGGTGCTGCCGTTCTCGCTCGCGTTCGACAAGGAGTTCGTCGAGCGCTTCCAACGGGAGGCCCGCACGTCCGCCAAGCTCGAGCACCCCAGCATCATCCCGATCTATCGGGTCGGTAGGTCGGGCCGCGTGATCTATTTCGTCATGAAGTTCTTGCGCGGCAAGCCGCTGTCGGCGGTGCTCGCGGCCCGTGGAACGCTGCCGCCCGGCGAGATCCGCCAGATCCTGATTCAGGTGACCCGGGCCCTCGCGTACGCGCACAAGAGCGGCATCGTGCATCGCGACATCAAGCCGGACAACATCATGTTCGACGAGCACGGCCAAGCCGTGGTCACCGACTTCGGGATCGCCAAGGCGGCATCGGGCGGCAAGCTCACCGGCACGGGGATGTCGATCGGCACGCCGCATTACATGAGCCCCGAGCAGGCCCGCGCGCAGGGGCTCGACGGACGCTCGGACGTCTACTCGCTGGGCGTCGTCGCCTATCAGTGCCTCACGGGTCGCGTGCCGTTCGACGGCGAGGATTCGTTCGCCATCGGCTACAAGCACATCATGGAGGAGATTCCCGCTCCGCCGCTCGAGACGTACGATCAGCGCACACTGTTCGAAGTCATCAAGAGGATGATGGCGAAGGCGCCCGGCGACCGGTTCCAGAGCGCCGACGATCTCGCCCAGGCGCTCGAAGCGGGGGGTGGCTTCGCCGCCGTGGGGTTGTCGACGGCGCCCACGAAGGCCATCCCGTCCTTGGCCGGGGCACGCATGGCGTCGGCCCTGGCATCCGCGCCCACGACCCCGTTGCCCCGCGTCACAGCCACGGGCGTCGCCGAGCACAAGCGCTCCGTCGGCGCGGGCATCGCCCTCTGGGTGGTGGTCGTGATCATCGGCCTCGGCGCGCCCGGCCTGTACGCCTACAAGAAGGGGCTCCTCTTTTTCGCACGCGCAGCGGGCACCGACACGGCGGCAACCCAAATCCACGACACACTCGCCCAGCGCCTGTTGAGCGACACGGGGACCCCGCCGCCGGCCGATAGCACCCGGGCCGCCGCGCGCGCGACGGACACGACTCGGTCACGCCCCGTGCCCGCCGGCACGCCCGGCCACCTCACCCTGCAAGGTCTGCCGCAGGGCGCTCGCGTCACCCTGAACGGGCTGGCGTTCCCCCGATCGCAGGGTGACGTGCCGCCCGGCACCTACAACCTCGCGGTCCGCGCGCCGGGGTACGCGCCCTTCGAGCGCCAGGTGGTGATCCTCCCGGGCGCGCCGTCCACGGTGAAGTTGGATATGGAGCTCGCGTCCGGTGATGAGGAGTCGACTGGGAGGGGAGGGCCGTGTGAGCAATACGGGCCCGCCTACAACCAGGATCATATCTGCTTCGACAGCCGGCCCGTTCCCCTCTCGACGACGCTGATCCCGATCCCGCCCGACGCACCTGTCGTTCCCCGTCCAGTGACCCTGCTGGTCCACGTCTCGCGGGAGGGCACGACGCTCGAAGCCCGTGTGTTCGGAGTCCCTTCCAACTTGGAGACGTTCAACGACCAGGCGCTGGACATGGCGAAGAACCTGCGCTGGAACCCAGCCCAGAAGAACGGCGAGCCGGTGGACGCGTGGGTGCAGTGGCCGTTCCGGCCGGTGAGGCAGTAATCAACATCCATCCGACGGCGTTCATCGCGCCCGGCGCCGTGGTGTTGGGCGACGTCACGCTGGGCGCGCGCGCCAGCGTGTGGTACGGCGCCGTGCTACGCGGGGACATGGCTGCCATCGTGATCGGCGAGGCGACCAACGTACAGGACGGCTGTGTCGTGCATGTGGACGAGGACCGACCGGCGCGGATCGGTGCCCGCGTCGGCGTGGGGCACCGCGCCGTCGTGCACGGGTGCACCATCGAAGACGACTGCTTGATCGGCATGGGTAGCGTGCTTCTGAACGGTGCGCAGATCGGCGCCGGCAGTGTCGTGGCAGCAGGCGCCGTCGTGCCGGAAGACACGACCGTGCCGCCGGGGTCGCTCGTGGTCGGGGTGCCGGCGCGTGTAACTCGCCCCGTCGACGCCACGCTGCGCGACCGGATTCGGACCACGTGGCAGCATTACGTGGCGGAAGCGGAGCGGCACCGTCGCGGCACGTTCCCGCTCGCCGGAACAAGTTTGTGATGTGAATTGTTGAAGGTGCCCGAACCACGAGGCTGCCGTGTGGTGTTGCCCGAACGTCCTGTCGCGTCTACCTTGACCCTCCGCGCCGTTTTGATCCGCGCGCCGTTAAATTTCACCATACCACACGTTTGGTGAGGAAGCTCACCTCCGCGAGGCACGAGCCCGCATGACTGCTTCCACCCGTTCTGGCCTGCTCGATTTGAGCCCCAACGCGATCACGGTGCTCGAGCGCCGCTATCTCCTGAAAGACGAGCAGGGAAAGCCGGTCGAGCGCCCGGAAGACCTGTTCTGGCGGGTGGCGCGCACCATCGCCGAGCCGGATCGGCGCTACGGCGCATCGGACCGAGCGGTAGAGGGACTCGCGGAGACGTTCTTCGAGCTGATGGCGACGCGCGCGTGGATGCCCAATTCCCCCACCTTGATGAACGCCGGCCGGCCGCTGGGTCAGCTGTCTGCCTGCTTCGTGCTCCCGGTGGAAGACGCTCTGTCCAACGGGCAGAGCGGCATCTACGACACGCTGCGCGCCATGGCCCTGGTGCATCAGTCGGGCGGCGGCACCGGCTTCTCGTTCTCGCGCCTCCGCCCCAAGAACGATGTGGTCCGGTCGACGATGGGCGTCGCGTCGGGTCCGGTCTCGTTCATGAAGCTGTACGACGCCTCCACCGACGTCGTGAAGCAGGGGGGCACGCGCCGCGGCGCCAACATGGGCATCCTGCGCGTCGACCACCCCGACATCCTGGAGTTCATCACCTGCAAGGACGACCTCACCCAGGTGACGAACTTCAACATCTCGGTGGCGGTGACGGACGCGTTCATGAAAGCGGTGGACGAGGGGACGATGTACGACCTGGTTCACCCGCGCACCGGGGCCGTGGTCGGCCGGCTCGACGCGCGCGAGGTGTTCCGCAAGATCGTCCACGGCGCCTGGAAAACCGGGGAGCCCGGCGTGTACTTCATCGACCGCGCCAACTACTACAATCCGGTGCCGCGGCTGGGCAGCTACGAGGCCACCAATCCGTGCGGCGAGCAGCCGCTGCTCCCGTACGACGTCTGCAACCTGGGCTCCGTCAACCTCGGACTGTTCGTGAAGGACGGCGATGTCGACTGGGATCGGCTGCGGACCGCGGTGCACCTGTGCACCCACTTCCTCGACAACGTCATCGACGCGAACAAGTACCCCCTGGAGGAGATCGACGACCTCGCCAAGCGGATCCGCCGTATCGGACTGGGCGTCATGGGCTGGGCCGATCTGCTGGTCCGGCTCGGCATCCCGTACAACGCGGACGAAGGCGTAGCGCTGGGCCGCAAGGTGATGGAGTTCGTAGACGAAGAGGCGAAGGTCGCTTCGGAGAAGCTGGCGGACCAGCGCGGCGTCTTCGCCGAGTGGGAGGACTCGATCTGGGGTCCGGATGCGACGTGCGCCCGTGGGCCCAATGGCGAGCGGGTGCGCCCGATGCGCCGGTTACGCAACTGCAACCTCACGACGGTCGCGCCCACTGGTACGATCTCGATCATCGCCGGATGCTCATCGGGCATCGAGCCCCTGTTCGCCGTGGCGTTCATGCGCAATCAGGCGGGCGTGCTGATGCCCGATGTCAACGAGGATTTCGTGGTCATCGCGAAGCGCGAGGGGTGGTACGCGGACACGCTGATGCAAGACATCGCCGAGGCAGGGCACATCCATTTCGACCAGGTGCCGGCTCAGTGGCAGCGCGTGTTCGTCTCGGCGCACGACGTCACGCCGGAGTGGCACATCCGGATGCAGGCGGCGTTCCAGGAGTTCACCGACTCGGCGATATCCAAGACCTGCAACTTCGCCAACGACGCTACTGAAGACTACGTCGAGAAGATCTATCGGTACGCCTACAAGTTGGGCTGTAAGGGTGTGACGGTATACCGCGACGGCGCCCGCGAGATGCAGGTGCTCTCGACCGGCTCGACGGCGAAGAAGGTGCAGGAGCAGGCTACGGGGTCGGGGTCGGGAAAGGACGCGCTGGCAGAGGCGCTGGGACGCATGGCTGAGCTCGAGGCAGAGCTGGCCCGGACGCGCGACAAGCTGCACGAGGCGGAGGCGGAGAACTTGCAGCGGCGCGCCAAACGGTCCCGTCCCGACTTGCTCCGGGGCGCCACCCGGCGGGTCGAGACGCCGCTCGGCACCATGTACGTGAACATTACCGAAGACGACAAGGGCCAGCCGTTCGAGGTCTTCATTTCGCTCGGCAAAGCGGGTGGCGCGTTGATGGCCGACGTCGAGGCGATCGGTCGCCTCATCTCGCTAGCGTTACGGTCGGGGATCCCCCTGGGCGAGGTGTACCGCCAGCTGCGCGGCATCTCCTCCGATCGCGTGGTCGGCCTGGGCCCCAACAAGGTGCTCTCGGTACCGGATGCCATCGGCATCGCGATCGAGAAGTGGATGCAGGAGAAGCAAGGCATCCAGCAGGAGCTGCTGGGCGGCGTGGCGGCCGCGGCTCCCCCTCCCCGCCCCGTCGCGGGTCAGGAGGGGACGGCCGTCGAGCGCGGGGCCGCCGACGCGCAGACCTTCATCGGAGCGTGCCCCGACTGCGGTTCGCAGCTCGCCTTCGCCGAGGGCTGCGCCAAGTGTCACGTGTGCGGGTTCTCGGAATGCGGGTGAGCTAGCGCGCGATCGCGTGGGGTCGGCGATCACACGGAGCGAAGGTCCGACGCCTGTGACGGCTGTCACGACTTGCGACGCGTAGACGGTGTTATCCTGTTAGTGTGACGAGTCCCATCCCTCGGATAACTCCCACGCGCCTGCAGGCCAAAGGCTGGGCCCGGGTCGGTAGGCCCGGCGCCCATCTGCTACGCCGCGGCGCCTGGTACCCCGTCGTCCGGATCTCGTCCAGCCACATCGTTGTCCTGGACGTGAACCGCCGCAACGTGCCAGTCGACCGGCGCTTCCTGGAGATCCGCTACCATCCGCCGGAGCGCTGGAGCATCGTGCGTTGCGAGCCCCGCGAGATCCAGCGAGTCGGGCGCCTGTTTCCCCTCACGTATGCCGTGTGCCCCGCCTGCCGCCATCGCCAGGCGTTCGAGTCGGACGTCAAGGACATGGTGTGCGAGCGCTGTAAGAAGGCGGCGACCCTCGCCTGGGATGAGCTGAGCTGAAGCCTCAGGGGACCGCCACGCGGTCCCCGATCGAGACGATGGCCGCCGCAAGCCCCTGGCAGTAGAACCCCCGCGTACCGGCGTCGAGAAACTGCAACGTCTGCTTCAGCACATCACCGTCCACGGTCTTCCCCAACACCCAGCCGCTGAACGGCTTGCACGGATGCGCCACCTGAAGCACCTCGAGCCGCGCGAGCTCCCGCCCTCCGGTATCGAGCAGCGCTACGCCGCCCTCCAGATCATCCAGCGTGACCCGCCCCTCCGCCGCGACGAGAATGTTCTCCCCCGCACAGCCTGGCGTGATCCGCTCGCCGAACCGCTCGCGCATCTGGCCATAGTGGGAGGTGAAGCCGAGCGACAGGCCGTGCACGCCGTCCTCGTTCTTGGTGCGCGGGTGAGCCCGGTGGTGGACGTCCACCACCCAGGAACCGTCGCTGGCCAGCCCCAGAGCCCCGTCGCGCCCGATGGCGAGCCGCTCCACGGACAGGAGTGGCGCGGTGTCGTAGACCCGGGTGGGCTTCTCACCGGTCTTGAGGGAGCTCCGTTGGATCTGCAGGCGGACGATACGCCCTAGCTCGCGCATAACGGAATTTAGCAAAACGTAGTATCATGGGGGCCGTCGCTATCCATGCGTGTCACTCTCGGTTGGGCCCGGTGTGCGGACAACGTCGCGGATATCCTGCGACGCGGCGCCTGGTATCCGGTGGTCGAGGAGTCAGCAGACGGGCATGTCGTGGTGGAGGTACGCCAGCAGCGCGTGCGGCTGGCCCGCCACGATGTCACGATCCGCAGCGAGCCGCCGGACCATTGGAGCATCGTCGTTCGCACCGGTGTGCTGCGCCCGACCGTTGGGGGGCGGGGGAGTGACGTCGCCACCACCTACGCGGTGTGTCCCTTGTGCCACTACCGCCAGGACTTCGGCGGCAAACCGGCGTCGCTCAAGTGCGTGCGCTGCGGGGCGACCTCGCCGGTCGATTGGTCGGAGACCTGCTAGCCCAGGCCCCCGGCGGCTGGCTCGATGCGGTCGAACACCCGACCGAGCAGGTGCACCGCCAGCCCACCTTCGAGCGCGACCACCGCTGACCCCGCGAGTGTCCCGACGGCGAGCGCCCAGCCCTGGCGCAATCCGACCGCGGAGGCCGCTACCCCAGCGATGCCGCCGACGATCACCGCCGGGGCGAGCGTGATGACGAGCGCGACCATGCTCACCGCCGTCATTAGAATGCGCTGGCCCGTCGCCTCCAAGCCCACCGCCCGGCCCTGACCGACGGTCACCCACGCCGGGAAGAGCAGGACCGCGGCATTCTGGACGACGACGAGCACGGCGACGATGGCGACCGTGGCGGGGAGCAGCGCGAGCAGTAGCGCCACCCGATCGGCAAGGGCGGGTAACCCCATGCCGCGCTGGCCCAGTGTGGCCAAGAACACCCCGAACAGGCAGCTCCACACGACGCCGCCGAGCAGCGTCACCGGCGCCGCGACTTCGCCGCTCACGATCTCGCGCCCGCTCAACGGGTAGCTCTTCAGGACGTCGAGCATCTCCAAGTCCTGTCGCAGGTCGAACCGCACCGACAGCGGGCCCAAGAACAGCGCCACGGCGCCCAGCGCCAGCAGCATCACCGCGAGGATGGCGAGCCCTCCCCACCCCCCGCGTCCGCTCCCGATTGGTCCGCCCAGGACCAGTGCGGTGCCGATCACGAGCAAACTCGCGAGCACGAGCCAGCGCGGGCCCGCGTCGCGGGTCGCCCCGATGGTGTTCTTCCACAGGATGGCCACGCCCGGCGTGCCGGTCGCGGCGAGTCGCGGGACGAGTGCGCGGGTCGGCCGCTGCACCCGGATCGCGCGAGTGGGTGAGCGTCCCTGCCGTATGGCCTCGATGCGGCGCGCCACCTTCGCGGCGTGCTCCACCGCCGCTTCCTCGAACGCGAGCGTCGAGCGCACCACCCAGATGTAGTGCACGGCGAAGACCAGCAGCGCGGCGGGTAGGCGCGACACGAACGCGGGGGTGCCCGCGGCGCGCAGCGGCGCGACGACGGCCTCGAGCGGCCACACCAACACGCCGAGCAGCCCCGAGTGCAACGCACCCGCCAATGCCTCGTAGCCCTGCGCGCTGTCGCGCTGGAACGCGGCGACCAGCTCTGGGAGCTGCCGCTGGAGGCTCCACCCAGCGAGCCCGAGGACGGCTCCCAAGAGGAGCAGCGTGCCCGCCCGCCGTCGTAACCCCGTCACGCCGTACTGCGCCAGACTCGCCCGCAGCAGCGCCATCCCTCCGTAGTGCAGCTGCAGCGTCCCGTACACGAGCCAGAGGCCGATCACGCGTGACGGCCGGAGTCCACCCACCCGCCCACCCGAGAGGAAGAGCGCGGACAGCGCGGCGGAGATGAGCAGCGGCAGCTGGGAGCGCAGCAGCTTGAAGTCGATCACCTGGCGACGAGTCAGGGGTGCGGTGAACAGGTAGTCCGTCTCCGCCAAACTGAAGGTGAACGGAGTTTCGGCACTCCCGAAAATCCAGTTGAGGATGACGAGCACGGCGAGCACGGCGATCGCCGTCACGTCACCGCCGGCCGAGCTCGCCGCACTGAACGCCGACCCACCGTTGCGGCGGAAGATCAGCCAATACACGTAGAGGCACCCCACGGCAAACCCGACCAGATACTTGGGTTGGCGGAGCCGTGCGAGGCGGCGGCGTGTGGCGTTGACTGACGATCGCGTGATGAGGTAGAGCGCGGCGCCGATCATGCCCCGGTCAGCGTCAGGAAAATCTCCTCGAGGCTCCGGCCCCGGAGATCGGGCCGCTCGGTGAGAATCTCTTCGATCGTCCCCAACACCACCTTGCGACCGCGCTGCATGATGAGCACGCGCGTGCACAACTCCTCGACCAGGTGGAGCAGGTGGGAGCTCAAGACCACCGCCGCTCCCTCGCGCGCACGGTGTTTGATGGTCTCCTTCATTCGCCGGATGCCGGCGGGATCGAGCCCCGTCAGCGGCTCGTCGAGCAGCAACGCGCGCGGGTCATGCAGCAGCCCGCAGGCGATGACGAGTTTCTGCTTCATGCCGCGTGACAGCTCCCCCGGAAGCACCGCCGCCTTGTCGGACAGCTCGAGCTCTTGCAGCAGGGTAGGGATGCGACGGTCGACGTCCGCGACCTGGTACAACCGCCCGGTGAAGCGGAGGTGCTCCTCGACGGTCAGGTAGTCGAACAGGTGAGGCTCGTCGGGCATGAAGGCGAGCAACCGCTTGGCGGCGACGGGCTGGCGGTCGACGTCGTACCCGCCCACGCTGATCGTCCCGCTCGTCGGCCGGATGATGCCGACGATACTGCGCAGCGTCGTGGTCTTCCCGGCCCCGTTCGGTCCCACGAGGCCGAGCACCTCTCCGGGCGCCACGCTGAAAGACAGGTCGCGCACCGCTTCCACGGTGCCGTACAGCTTGGTGAGGGCACGGACCTCGATCATCGCCCCCCAATCTAGCCCGAGCCCGGGGCGGGGCAGGGGACTTGCCTGGTGGCATTTAATTAATATGTTTACGATGAACATATTAACTATTATCCAGGCCATGAGCGACCGCTCCGAGCTGGCCCTGCAGCTGACCGAGGCGATCCGCGCCGCGCACGCGGCCGTGCAGCGTGCCGGGGATCGCGCGTTCCGCGCCTACGGCCTGTCGCACCGCGCCCACGCCGCGCTCGTCGCCGTAGACTCGGGCGGCCCCGATGGGGCCCGTCCCAAGGATGTCGCCACGGAGCTGCGCGTGTCGCGCCCGGCCGCCACGACCTTCATCCAGCGCCTCGAGACGAAGGGCCTCGTGGAGACCACGCCGGACCCCGAGGACGACCGCGGCGTCCGAGTGACGCTCACGCGGCACGGGCTCGAGGTACTGCTCCGCGCCGGCCAGCTCGAGCGCCGCCTCGCCGCGCGGGCAATCGAGGGACTTCCAGCCTCGAGCATCGCCCGCACCGTCCACGTGCTGGAGGACTTCGACCGGCGGCTGTCCGAGAAGCAAATCGGGGTGGTGCGGTGAGGGGCTGGCTGGGGGCCGAGGGGCGGAGGGGCCCAGGGCCCAGGGGCCAGGGGTTACCGCTGGGGATTACGGGTGTGCGTATGTTTATGCACCGTGAGACGGCATGCCTCGCGCTCGGAGCTGAAGTAGAAGTAGCACGTGAGGTCTCCCGTGTACTGTCACAGGTGAGAACCACTTAACACCTAGCAACCGAGGATGCGGCGGCCTCCTAACTCCTCGCCAAACCGGCGCGGACGCGCGCCGAGTTTTCCACAGATCGTGAGTCCACTTGAAATGTTGAAAACTGTTCTGCGGGAGAGACGCGCGTGCGGCGGGGCTGGTGGTGCCCCGCGGCAAGCTTCCTCTTTCTGGGCGCGCACGCAGGGAGGAGGTGCCTGATTCGCCGTACCAAGATCGTCGCCACGCTGGGCCCCAGCTCGGGGACGCCGGAGCGCATCGCGGACTTGATCGCGGCCGGTGTGAACGTGGTTCGGCTGAACGCGTCGCACGGCTCGCCGGAGCTCCGTGCTGAGTGGATCGCCGCCGTGCGGCGTGCGGCGCAGGCCGCCGACGTCGCCGTCGCCGTGCTAGTGGATCTCCAGGGACCGCGCATTCGCGTCGGCCGGCTGGCGGCGCCCCGCGAGCTCCGCCCCGGCGACCTGGTCGTATTCGCACCCGAAGACGTCGCGAGCGAGGAAGAGCTCCCCACGACTTACGCGAATCTGGCGGCCGACGTTCGCCTCGGGGCCCGCATTCTCCTCAACGACGGGTTGCTGTCCGTCGAGGTGACGCGGATCGTCCCACCGCGCGTGGAGGGTCGCGTGGTGGATGGGGGCAGTTTGACGTCCAACAAGGGGATGAACCTGCCTGGGCTGCACATCTCCGCGCCTGCCCTGACCGACAAGGATCGCGAGGACGCGGCCCATGCCGTCGCCGCAGGGGCCGACTACCTCGCCCTCTCGTTCGTGCGTCGCGCGGAGGACCTGGGGGAGCTGCGGGCGCTCGTGCCGCCCGAGATGAAGCTGGTGGCGAAAATCGAGAAGGCGACCGCCTTGGAGGACCTCACCCACATCCTCGAGGCGTGCGACGCGGTGATGGTGGCGCGCGGCGATCTCGGCGTGGAGCTGCCGTTCGAGGAAGTGCCGGTGGTGCAGAAGCGGCTGATCCGCGAAGCGAATCGGCATGGCAAACCAGTGATCACGGCGACGCAGATGCTCGAGTCGATGGTGCACAACCCGCGCCCCACTCGCGCCGAGGCGTCGGATGTAGCCAACGCGATCCTCGACGGCACCGACGCCGTGATGCTCTCGGCCGAAACGGCGGCGGGCGACTATCCCCTGGAGGCGGTGCGGGCTATGGATCGCATCATCCGCGAGATGGAGAAACCGGGGGTGGCGACCGTGGTGGGACCGAGTCGCGACGAGCGTCGCACGGTGCAGGGGGAGACCGTTTCCGTCGAGGACGCGATCGCGCTCGGCACGAGCGCGGTGGCGCGGATGCTGCAGACGCCCCTCATCGTGACGCTCACCAAAGGCGGATTCACTTCCCGCAAGGTCGCGGCCCTGCGCACCCCGGTGCCCACGCTGGCCGTGACCACGGAGCCCGTCACGTACCAGCAGCTCGCGCTGGTGTGGGGCGTGATCCCCGTGCTGGTCGACCGCGTGCCGGGATACGACGCGATGCTCGCACTGGTGCGCGACCTGATCCTGCGGCGTGGCTACGCGCACGCCGGCGACCGCATCGTCATGACCGCCGGGCTGCCGTGGGAAGTGTCCGGGACCACGAACCTCCTGAAGGTCGAGGTCGTGTGACGTGAGGCTGGTCTTCCTCGGCACAGGCACGTCGTACGGCGTTCCCCAGATTGGCTGTGATTGTCGCACCTGCACGTCTTCCGACCCACGCGACCGCCGCACGCGCACCTCGGCCATCATCGAGGCCGGTGGCCGCCGCCTGCTCATCGACACGCCACCGGAGCTGCGGCTGCAGCTCGTGGCGGCGGGCGTGGCGTCGGTCGACGCGGTGCTGTTCACCCACGCGCACGCCGATCACGTGCACGGGATCGACGACCTGCGCGCGATCTCGACGCGCCGCCACGCCCCGCTCGACATCTACGGGGCGGCGAGCACGCTCGCCGAGCTGGAGCGGCGCTTCGACTACATCTTCGACGGCACGCCGCCGCTCCCCGGGACGAGCAAACCGGAGCTGGTGGGACATACGCTCGACCCGGACAGCGAGACGGCGATCGCTGGCATGCCGGTGCGCGCGCTGGCGTTGCCCCACGGCGGCGGCACGGTGCTCGGTTACCGCGTGGGGCCCATCGCCTACCTGACCGACGTGAAGTCGATTCCCGACGCCGTGCTGCCGCGGCTCGTCGGACTCGCCGTGTTGGTCCTCAACGCGCTGCTGCCGCGACCCCATCCGCTGCATCTCTCGATTCCCGAGGCCGTCGCAGCCGCGCAACGGATCGGCGCGCGGCGAACGTTCCTCACGCACCTGACGCACGACGCACCCTACGCGGAGCTCGCCGCGCGGCTGCCGGCGGGCATCGCGCCTGCCTACGACGGACTGGTCATCGACGTGGACGGGGTCTAGATTCGTCGCGAGGAGGCGTGGTGACGATGAAAACCGTAGCCGACACGACCCTGCAGCGATTCCACAGCGCGGCCGTCCGCCAGAGCGCCGCGATGGACGAGTTGGTGCGCCAGGCCGTGTTCGGCGCGCCCGACGAGCGGGAGCAGGCTCGTTGGTTGATCTGGGAGATCGGCCAGCGAGCGGGGGTCCGGCCCGCGTCGATTCACGAGCTCTATATGGCGAGAGGCCGGGGCGAAGTCCGGGCGTTTACCACCCCGGCCATGAACCTGCGGGTGCTCGCCTACGACTCGGCCCGCGCGGTCTTCCGGGCCGCCAAGCGGCTCGACGTGGGGGCCCTGATCTGCGAGATCGCGCGCTCGGAAATCGGCTACACCGAGCAGCGTCCCGCCGAGTACGTGGCGGTGATGACGGCGGCGGCGCTGCGGGAGGGGTTCACGGGCCCGTTGTTCATCCAGGGCGATCACGTCCAGGTGAACGCCAAGAAATACGCCGTCGATCCCGACGCCGAGCTGCAAGCCCTCCGCACGTTGATCGACGAGGAGCTACACGCCGGGTTCTACAACATCGACGTCGATACCTCTACGCTGGTGGACCTGTCGCAGCCGACGCTGGACGCGCAGCAGCGCGTCAACTACGAGCGCGCCGCCGAGCTGACCAAGTTTATCCGCGAGCGTGAGCCCGAGGGCGTGACGGTGTCCGTGGGAGCGGAGATCGGGGAAGTCGGCGGCAAGAACTCCGATGTGCACGAGCTCAAGGCGTTCATGGAGGGATACATCCGCGCGCTCGCGCGGCTCGGCCCCTACGCCGGCATTAGCAAGATCTCCGTACAGACCGGCACCAGCCACGGTGGCGTCGTGCTTCCCGACGGCTCGATCGCCAAGGTGCAGCTTGACCTCGCGGCCCTCGCGGCGCTCTCGACCGACGCGCGGGCGAAGTATGGGCTCGGGGGCGCGGTGCAGCACGGCGCTTCGACGCTGCCGCCAGATGCCTTTGGGAATTTCCCCAAGTGCGAGGCGATCGAGATCCACCTCGCCACCAATTTCCAAACCATCCTGTTCGATCATCCCAGGCTGCCGCCCGACGTGCGCCGGGAAATCAACGAGTGGGTGAAGGCGGAGTGCCGGGACGAGTGGAAGAAAGGGGATACGGAGGAGCAGTTCATCTACAAGAGTCGCAAGAAGGCCATCGGCCCGTTCAAGCGCCGGCTGTGGGACATGGCGGCGGACGAGCGGGCCGCGATCGCGGCCGATCTCGAGAAGACGTTCGCCTTCCTGTTCGAGCAGCTGCGCGTGACCGGTACGCGCGCCATCATCGATCGCTACGTCAAGCCGCCACTGCAGTCGCACGCGCAGCCGCGCCCCGTCGCGGTGGCGGCGCCCGATGACCTGGAGGCGGGAGAATGAGCGAGCGGGAGGACGAAGGGACGGGGTCGAGCGGCTCCGGGTTCGGACCATTTCTGCTGGGCGTGAGTCTCGGTGCGGTGCTCGGCTATCTGTTCGCGCCCGAGCCGGGGACCGCGGCTCGCGGCCGTCTGGCGAAGCGGCTGCGCGGGTTGCGCGGTCTCGCGGCGGAGAAGGTCGGTGAACTCGGCCAGCTGCTGGACGCGGCGGAGGCGGCGGAGGACGAAGCGCCGAGCGCGCGCGCGGCGCTGGAGCGACGCCTGAGCGACGCGAAGCGGCGGCGCCGCGCCCGTCCCACGGCAGGTCTCGAGCAGGAGGACGAGCCCGTCGCGTGAAGGCCGGGAGTGGCGGCGGGGGCGGCTGGCATCGGTCGCTGACCGGGATCGCCCGCCGTACCTTCGAGGCGGCCTTCGAAGACAACATCCCCTTCCTCGCCAGCGCGCTGTCGTTCGATCTCCTCCTCACCATGATCCCGTTCGTCGCGCTGCTGCTCGCCGCCGTCGGCTTTCTCGTCCAGCACCAGATCACGACCCAGCAAGTGGACCTGCATGAGCTGCTCGCGCGCTTGCTCCCGAGTACCGCCGGCGGAGTGCCGGAGGCAGCGTTCACACAAGTGGAGCGCGCCCTCGCCGGCATTGTGCGCGAACGGGTGCGGCTCACCGCCGTCGCGCTGCCGTTGTTCCTGTGGTTCTCCACGCGCCTGTTCGGCGGCCTGCGCGCCGCGCTCAACGAAGTGTTCGACACGGACGAGCGGCGCCCCTGGCCAATGGCCAAGCTGCTCGATCTCGCGATGGTGCTCTGCACCGGGGCGCTGCTGGTGCTGGGTGCGCTCCTCACCACCTGGGAGGCGCGCAACGCGGGGCTCGTGGGGCGGGGTTTCGCGGTTGACTGGATGTGGCGCCTGAGCCTCGAGCTGATCGCGTTCGGCCTCGGCGTGGTGTTGTTCTTCGCGATCTTCAAGCTGCTCCCCAGCCGGCGCATCCAGTGGCGCACCGCGCTTGTGGCGGCGGTGTTTTGCTCGCTCGGCTTCGAGGTCGCGAAACGCCTGTATGCGCTCTACGTGGTGCAGTTCGCCACCCTCGACCGGGTCGCTTCCGACGCGAACATCGTCGCGCTGTTCCTGTTCCTACTCTGGGTGTACTACACGGCCTATCTGTTCCTGCTGGGCGGCGAAGTGGCGGAGATGTACGACTTGGTCCGCATGCAGCGCTCGCAGCGGGTACAGCTGGGATGACCGGCGCACCCAGTCCGATCGACCTGCGCAGCGACACCGTCACACGGCCCTCGCCCGCGATGCGCCGCGCCATGGCCGAGGCCGAGGTAGGCGACGATGTGCTCGACCGCGACCCCACCACCCGCCGCCTCGAGGAGCGCGTCGCCCAGCTGCTGGGCATGGACGACGCCCTGTTCTTTCCCTCGGGCACGCAAGCGAATCAAACGGCGGTCGCGCTGCTCACACGCGCGGGCACCGAGCTGCTGCTCGAAGCCAACGCGCACCTGGTGCACTACGAGCTGGCCGGCGTGGCCGCCAATTGGGGCGTGCAGGTCCGGCCGATCGCCACCACGGACGGCCTCCTCACGGGAGAGCTGGCACGGGCGGCGCTCCGCCCGGCGTCGCCGCACCTGCCGCGCGCCGGCGCGGTGGCGGTCGAGAACACGCACAACGCCGCCGGCGGCAAGGTGATGGCGCCCGAGGTGATGGACGGGATCGTCGACGTCGCGCGCGCCGCCCGATTGCCCGTGCATCTCGACGGCGCGCGCCTCTGGAACGCCGCGGCCGCGCTGCGTCTGCCACCGACGCGGTTGACCCGCGGCGCGGCGACCGTGATGGTGAGCCTCTCCAAAGGGCTCGGCTGTCCGGTCGGGTCGTGTCTCGCGTTCGCGAGCGCGGTGGTGGAGCGCGCGCGCGCGTGGGAGATCCGCAAGCGCCTGGGCGGCGGCATGCGCCAATCCGGTATCCTCGCCGCCGCGGGGCTGTACGCGCTCGAGCACAACCTCGAGCGCGTCTCGGAGGATCACGAGAACGCGCGGCTGCTCGCGGAGCGACTGCTTGCCTGCGCCGCCGTCCGTCCGTCGTCGCCGGAGTCGAACATCGTGATGCTGGATCTCGTACGCGAGGGCGACACCGCCGACGCGGTCATTCCCAAGTTGGCGCGCGCCGGCGTGTTGGTCGTGCCGTTCGGCGAGCGGCGGCTGCGCGCCGTGACGCATCTCGACGTGTCTCGTGCCGACGTGCTGCGCGCCGCCGAGGTGATCAAGTCGGCATTGGGCTGAGTCGCGCATTATCTTGGGGCGATGGCCACGGGCGGTCCGCTGCGCCAGCCGATACCTACCGCCCGGTCGATTCTCTGGAGCCCCGCCGCCGGAGGGGGGGGCACTCGTCGACCGGGTGACATCCCGTTTCCCGTCTTTCTCCTGCAATCCGCCCTCGCGGCGATCTACGAGCATCTCGCCGCGCCGCCCAAGCCGGGTCAGGGCATGCTCGGGTTCCTGCTGGGCGACCTGTGCGAATGTCCGGAGACCAACGTCTCCTACCTGGTGGTCGACGCCGCGCTCCGGCTGAACCAGGCGATCTACAGCGACCGCACGCGCGACGTCGTGACGCGACTGTGGGATCGCGTGCAGGCGCAGCTCGAGGAGCAGCAGGCGCACCTCATCGGCTGGTATCACAGCCACCCACCGCTGCCGCTTGGCCTCACCGAGTACGACCTCGAGACGCACGAGCAGTATTTCGGCGAGCCGTGGCAGATCGCGCTGCTGGTCGGCACGGATCCGGCGGAGCCGGCCGGCGCCATGTTTCGGGCCAGCGCGGACGAGGAGTGGGTGAACGCGCCGGTGCCGTTCTACGAGTTGCTGAACCCCGACTCGATCCGGCCCGACGGCAAGAAGCGCTCGGTCGTCACCTGGAAAAACTACCGCGCCTTCAGCGCCGTCGGGACGCAATCTGGTCCGCACGCCGCAGTGTCACCGACCACCGTGCCGCGGATGCCAGCGGCGACGCCGCCCGCCGAGCCCAAGTTCACCCCCGCGCCGCCGCGGCCGAAGTCGCCCGCACCCGAGCCAGAGCCGGAACGCTCCACCGAGCTCAAGTTCCTCACGGCCGCGGAGGATTTGGCGAGCCCAGCTCCGCCGCCACGCGCGGCCCCCCCCCCGCGGCGGTACACACCACCGCCGCGGCCCGCGCCACCGCCCGAGCCCGAGCCCGAGCCTGAGCCCGTGCCCGAAGCGGAGGCGGAGCCTGAGCTCGAGCCAGAGGCGGCTGCAGCGGAGGCGGTAGGGACGCCGGTGTGGCCGGAAGAGTTCGAGGCTCTCGCGGAAGAGGAGGTGGCGCCGCCGGAAGAGCTCGAGGAGCGACCGCCGCGCCCCCGGCGGCCGCGCCGCAAACTGCCCCGCAAGGTCAAGCGGGCGTTGCTCCTCGTCGTGCTCGTGGCAACGGCGGCGGGCGCGTACTGGTGGTTTCAACCGGAGCTGCCGCTGGCGCAGTGGTCCGCCACGGCGCGGGGCGCGATGGCCGCCACGTGGTCGACCTTGAAGACGAAGGCGTCGGGGCTCAGTGCCAAAGTCTCCGCGCTCAAGACAAAGGTGCGGCGCACGGAGCGGAAGCCGGCTCCCCCGCCTCCCGCCCCTCCCCCTCCGAGGGCGCAACCGAAGCCCGACGCCACAGCCGCTGCCGCGTCGCCGCCGGCGCACGTCCCAACGGCGTTCGCCGCTCTCGACGCCATCGGCGACTCAGTCACTCAATCGGTGCGCACCTTTGGCGACTACGCGGTGCAATTCAATCGGGGCCAGCTCGCATGCGCCGGCTTGGTGAGCAGTCTCTCGGCGGTGGAGAAGCGCTGGCTGACCTACAATGCGGCGCGCAAGAGCGCCGGCGTGCTGGACGCCGCGCGCGCGGTGCGCGATCAAGGGCTGTACGCGCGGGTCGACTCCGTGGAGCGGCGGTTCGAGCAGACGGGATGCCCGCGGTCATAAGCAAAATGCCCCAGGCTCCCCACAGCGACGCCGCCATCGCTTAGCGCTGCTCCCTGCGGGGGCCTGACGCGGTTCGCGACTGGGTGCCCTGTGGACCTGGGGCACCGAAAAGCTAGTGGGACGGTAATGCGGTGAACAGTGGCCGGCGTTCAGCTTCTGTTCCGCGTTCCGCGCTCCGACTTCCGCGTTAGATTCCTCCCATGATCGCTCTCGCCCGCAAGTACCGTCCCAAGAAGTTCGCCGAGCTGCTCGCGCAGGATCACGTCGCGGCCGCGTTGCGTGGCGCCGTGGCCGCCGGGCGGGTGGCGCACGGCTACTTGTTTGCCGGCCCGCGGGGCGTGGGCAAGACCACGGCCGCGCGGGTCCTCGCCATGGCGCTGAACTGCGAGCGCAGGGCGACAGGAGAAGGCGAGCCATGCGGCGAGTGTGACTCCTGCACCCGCGTGTGGAACGGCACGGTGAACTTCGATGTCGTGGAGCTCGATGCGGCGTCGAATCGCGGAGTGGACGACGCGAGGGACCTGCGAGAGCGCGCCATGTACGCCGCGTCAGCCGAAGGGCGGTCCAAGGTCTACATCGTAGACGAGGCCCACATGCTCACGCGCGAGGCCTGGAACGCGCTACTCAAGATTCTCGAGGAGCCGCCGGCGCGCGTCGTCTTCGTCTTCGCTACCACCGAGCCGCAGAAGATCGCCCAGAGCGCCGCACCGATCCTGTCGCGCCTGCAACGCTTCGATTTCCGGCGCATCGGCCCGCACACCATCGCCGATCGCCTGCGCGAGGTGACGGGCGCCGAGGGCATCGCGGCGGACGACGACGCCCTCCAGCTCATTGCGCGCAGTGCGGACGGCGGCATGCGCGATGGACTCTCGATCCTCGACCAGGTCGTCGCGTTCGGCTCCGGACCCATCACCACGGCGCGGGTGCGGGACGTGTTAGGGCTGATCCCGGACGAGGTGTACGGCGAGCTGCTGCGCCTCGTGGCCGAGCGGGACGCGGCGGCCGTGTTCCCGCTGGTGGAGCGCGTGGTGGACGGAGGTGGCGACCTGGGCGAGCTCGTCGCCGGTGCCGGGGAGGTGTTGCGCGCGGTGCTGCTCGCCAATCTCGGCGGCAAACCAGACGGCCTCACCGATGCCATGCAGCAGCTCGTCGGAAAATACCACTCCCTACTCCCTCCTCCCGACGTCGTGCGCTTGCTCGCCGTCCTCACGGAGCTCGAGCCGCAGCTGCGCACCAGCGGCAACGCACGACTCGCGGTCGAAGTCCTCCTCCTGCGGTGGGCGATGATGAGTCGGACAGTGGAGCTCGAGACTGTCATCCGATCGCTCGGTAACGAGCCGGGAGCAAGGCCGGTGGAGAAGCCAGGGAAGGGTGAAGAGCCGGAAAAGAAGAACCCCGCGACCGTTCTGCGTGACGTCGCTCCATCGTTGCAGTCGCCGCTTCCCCCTTCCCCCGCAGTTTCACCGGCCTCACCACCGGCCCCGGCCGTACCACCCGTGCGCGGACCCCTAACGGTGGAGCGACTGCGGGGTCTTTGGCCGCGCGTGATCGAGGATGCGCGCGCCAAGAGCCCGCTCCTTGGCGCATTGGTCGCGCAGACGGAGGTGGCGGACGTGACGGGCGGGACGGTCATGGTTCGCCTGCGCGACACCAACGCGGTCCACGCGGAAGGGATCGAGCGCCAGCGCGACGCGCTGAGCCAAGTCGTGGCGCGTTACGTGACGGAGCCTGTGCGAATCAGATTGGAGGGAGCAGGGAGCGGGGAGCGGGTCGCCCCGCGGCCCAGTCGGCTCACGGAAGAAGGGGCACGCGCTGAGCGGCTCAAGGCGTTGCGCGCCAAGGACCCCGCACTTGGCGCGGCGGTGGACGCGTTAGATTTAGAGCTGTTGGAGTAGCTTGCCACCCGTTTAGGCGAGGGGTAACTTTCGGCCCATGGCGGATTTATCTAGCCTGCTCCAGCTGGGGCAGCAGATGCAGTTCCGGTTGTCGGAGATTCAGTCCCAGCTGGCCCAGCAGACGGTGACCTGCACGGCCGGTGGTGGCATGGTCGCGGCGACGGCGGACGGGCGGGGCCACATCCGCGCCATCAAGATCGACCCCCAGGCGCTCGCGCAGGGGGACGTGGAAATGCTCGAGGACCTCGTGCTCGCCGCGGTGTCGCAAGCGCAACAGCGCGCCGCGGAGCTGTACCAGGCGGAGGTCAAAAAGCTCGCCTCCGGCCTGCCGCTCCCGTTTCAGCTGCCACTGTAGCCCACGTGTCGGCCATCGAAGATCTCGTGACGGAGCTCGCCAAGCTCCCCGGGATCGGGCGGAAGACGGCGCAGCGGCTCACGTTTTACCTGTTGAAGCAGCCGACCGATACCGCCACGCGCCTGGCGGACGCGATCCGCAACGTGCGGGAGCGCATCACCGCGTGCGGCGTGTGCGGCACGCTCACCGACGAGGATCCGTGCGCCATCTGTCGGGACTCGCGACGCGACGCGACGGTACTGTGCGTGGTGGAGGAGGCGTCCGACGTCGCCGCCATCGAGCGGGCGGGGCGGTTCCGGGGGCGCTACCACGTCTTAGGGGGGCGGATCTCCCCGCTCGAGGGCGTGGGCCCGGAGGCGTTGCGGCTCGATCGGCTGGTGGGCCGGGTTGCCAATGGCGCGGGCGTGCGGGAAGTGATCATCGCCACCAACCCCTCGATGGAAGGCGAGGTCACGGCGACGTACTTGCAGCAGCTCTTGAAGCCGACGGGCGTCCGCGTGACGCGGATCGCGCGGGGACTCCCCGTCGGCGGGGATCTCGAGTACGCGGACGGCGTGACGATCGCGCAGGCCCTGCTGGCACGGCGGGATATGGCCGAGTCCGACTGACCGGGGACACTTGATGGCGGGTGCCGCGAGCTGGTCGTTTTCGGAAGACGACTTCAAGCAGATCCAGACGCACTTGCAGGCGTTCCTGCGTGACTCGAACGCTCGCTGCGCGCTGCTGGTGGACCGCACCGGGCAGCTCGTCGCGACCGTCGGCGAGCAGCCCCAGTTCGACCCCACCGCCTTCGCCTCCCTCACCGCCGCCGACTTCAGCGCCAACGATCAGCTCGCCAAGATGATCGGCGAGCACGAGTTCGCCTCCCTGGTTCACCAGGGCGAGAAGGAGTCCATGTTCCTCGCCGACGTGGCGAAGCGCGTCATTCTGGTCGTGCTGTTCGACCAGCGCACCACGCTTGGCCTCGTGAAGCTCAAGGGAAAGGGGGCCGTGGAGAAGCTCAACAAGGTGTTCGCGGACATGTTCAACCGCGTGGGCGCCGGACCGGCCACGCCCGAGAAGAGCGTGCTCGAAGGAGCGGAAGACGAAATTGACAAACTCTTCGGTTGAGAGGACGCGCGTCCCATGTCGATGATCAACTACGCGTCCCGCGAAATCAACTGCAAGCTGGTCTACTACGGTCCGGGCCTGGGTGGGAAGACGACGAACCTCGAGCACATCTACGGCAAAGTCTCCCCCAACACGCGCGGCAAGATGATCTCGCTCGCTACCGAGACGGAGCGCACGCTCTTCTTCGACTTCCTGCCCGTGGACCTGGGCACCATCCGCGGCTTCAAGACGCGCTTTCACCTGTATACTGTGCCGGGCCAGGTGTACTACAACGCGAGCCGCAAGCTCATCCTCAAGGGCGTCGATGGGGTCGCCTTCGTCGCCGACAGCCAGATCGAACGAATGGAAGCGAACGTCGAATCGATGCAGAACCTGTACGACAACATGTCCGAGTACGGCTACGACCTGACGAAGATCCCGTTCGTCATCCAATACAACAAGCGCGACCTGCCCAACGCCGCGCCGATTCGCGACCTCCAGGCGTCGCTCAACCCCGGCTGGCCCGTCGAAGACGGCGCGCAGCAGAAAGTCGTGCCCGATTCGTCGCACCCGGGCGAGAACCTGGTCGAGAAGGTGGACAACCAGTGGCTGGGACGCGCGCCCTACCTCGAGGCGGTGGCGATCCGGGGCGATGGCGTATTCGACACTCTAAAGACCATCAGCAAGATGGTGTTGAAGACGCTGAGCTAGGGAAGGATCCATGCGCTGGACCCTGCCCAACATCCTCACCCTCGCGCGCATCTGCCTCACCCCGGTCATCGCGCTGCTGCCGTTCATCCAGGGATACTGGCCCAAGGTCATCGCGTTCCTGATTTTCCTCGCCGCCGGCGCGTCGGACGTGATCGACGGCTATCTGGCGCGTCGCTACAACGCGGTGAGCGAGCTGGGCCAGCTGCTCGATCCGATCGCCGACAAACTGCTGCTGTTCGCCACCCTGATCCCCATCTTCTGGCTCACCCGCCACCCCACGATTCTCGTGGACTACCGCATCCCGTGGTGGGGCAGCCTGCCGGTGTGGGTGGCGCTGCTGCTCGTGGGCCGGGAGCTGTTGATCACCGCGTTCCGCTTCTTCGCGAAGCGGCGCGGCGTGGTGATTCCCGCCATCGGCGCCGGGAAGCTCAAGGCGGTGGTGCAGAACGTCTTCATCGGGGCGACGCTGTTCTGGTTCGCGTGGAAGGACGTGCTCGCCACGCACCGTTGGGCGGGGTGGTTCCGCACGTTCTGGGACCAGTTCCACGGGGCGGTGGTCGCCCTCACGCTGGCCGGCGCCATCCTCCTCACCGTGTATTCGCTGGTCGTGTACCTGTATCGCTATCGTGCCCTCTTCAAGAGCGGCGAGTGAAGCTCGAAGTTCTCACCATCGGCACCGAGCTGTTGCTCGGCTCAACCGTGGACACGAATGCCGCCGAGCTGGGCCGGGCCCTGGCCGCCGCGGGCGCGGAAATCGCGCGCCACACCACCGTCGCCGACCGGCCCGAGGCGATTCGCGCGGCCGTGTTGGAAGCGCTCGAGCGCACCGGGTTCGTGATCACCACCGGCGGCCTAGGGCCCACGCGCGACGACATGACGAAGGCCGTAGTGGCCGAGATATTCGGCAAGGCGATGGCGCTCGACGAGCGGCTGCTCGCGAGCATCCAAGCCCGGTTCGATCGCCTGAACCGTCCCATGCCCGCGAGCAATCGCACGCAGGCTGAGATCCCGGTCGGCGCCACGATCCTCCCCAACCCCCGGGGCACGGCGCCCGGCCTGTGGATCGAGGACGACCGCGGACGGGTGGCGGTGCTGCTCCCCGGCGTGCCGCGGGAAATGCGCGGGCTGTTGGTCGAGGAGCTCTTGCCGCGGCTCGTGCAGCGGCAGGGGAACGTGCACGCCGTGGTGCAGTCGCGTACCGTCCGCACGACGGGCATCGCCGAGTCGGCGCTCGCCGAGCGCGTGGGGGTGATCGAGCCCGAGATCGCACCGCTCACCCTCGCGTACCTCCCCTCCGTGGAGGGAGTCGACCTCCGTGTGACGGCCTGGGGACTGGGGGCTGCGGACGCGGCGGCGCGGCTCGCCGCGGTCGTGGAGCAGCTGACGGCGGCGGCGGGTGAACATGCCTACGGCACGGACGATGCCGATCTGGCCGCCGTCGTGCTCGACCGGTTGCGGCGCGGCCGCCACCGGCTCGGCATTGCCGAGTCGTGCACCGGGGGCTTGGTGGCGGAGCGCATCACCAACATCCCCGGGTCGTCCGACACGTTCATCGGCGGCGTGGTGGCGTACGCCGACGTGATCAAGACCGCGGCGCTCAAGGTGCCGCTCGAGACGCTCGAGGCGTACGGCGCCGTCTCCGAAGAGACGGTGCGCGCGATGGCCGAGGGCGGGCAACGCCTGTTCTCGGCCGACTGTACCATCGCGGTCACGGGCATCGCCGGTCCCGACGGGGGGACGCCGGAGAAGCCAGTGGGCACGGTGTGGCTCGCGGCTCGGGTGCACACCACCACCCGCGCCGTGAAGCGCGTGCTCCCCGGCGACCGCCGCGAGATCCGCGCCCGTGCCGCGCAAGCGGGGCTCGACCTGCTGCGTCGGCTCCTCGCGGAGACGTAGATGGCCAGCCTCACCGCGCCGGACGGCACGCAGCTCGTCTACGACCTGTACGAGGCCTCCCCCGCGCCGCGCGCCGCGGTGTTGCTGTTGCACGGCTGGTCGGACCACGCCGGTCGTTGGCGGGACACCGGCGAGCAGCTGCGCGACGCGGGGTACTCGACGTACGTGCTCGACCTGCGCGGCCACGGCCGCTCGGGCGGGCGGCGCGGCCATCTGTCGCGCTTCAGCCAGCTGCTCGGCGACCTGCAGGCGTTTCGGCGCGTGGTGCGCCTCCGCACCGACCGTCCCCAAGTGCTGCTCGGCATCTCGTTCGGCGCGCTCGTGGCGCTGCGCTACCTGGAGACGCAACCCAGCGACCCGATCGTCGGCGCGGTGATCATGTCGCCGTGGCTCGGGCTGGCGTTCCGGCCTCCCGTGTGGAAGCTGCTCGCCGGCCGCGTGCTGGCCGACCTGTGGCCCACGCTGCCGATCCCGGCCAAGGTCGACGCCGATGTCGTGAGCCGCGACGCGGCCGTGAATCAGGCGTACGCCGAGGATGCCGCGGTTCATGGTGTGATGACGCCGGGGGCATGGCGCGAGCTGCAATGGGCCCAGCGGGCGGTGCCGGCCGACGGCTACCGCATCGAGTCGCCGCTGTTGTTCCTGCTCGCGGGCGAGGACCGGCTGATCGATGCACATTTGGCGCGCGCTTTCGCCGACAGCTTGAAAGCCGAGGTGCGGGTGCGCTGGTATCCGGAGATGTATCACGAGGTGCTGCACGATCCGGGACGCGACGCGGTATTCGCGGATGTGGAAGCGTTTCTCGCCGGGCACCTGTAAATCCCGCGCTTGCGCCCAGGGGTTAGTGTAAGTTTGGAAGGCCTAGATGACCCGGCGCGAGCGCGGGGTACGCCAAATCGGCACATTCAAGCGGCACATCGATTGCGAATGAAGCGCAAGACCATGAACGATAAACAGAAAGAGCCGGCGGCGGACGCGCAGGCCCCCGCCCCCTCCCCCACCCAAGAGTCCGGCTCGCTGATCGAGCCGCCGGAGCAGGCGGTGCAACGCCTCGAGGCGGAGCTCGGCGATCTGAAGGACAAATACCTCCGGCTCGCCGCAGAGTACGACAATTTCCGCAAGCGTAGCACCAAGGAGCGCACGGAGCTGTGGGGCCGCGCTCAGGCCGATCTGGTGCAGCGCTTGGTGGACGGCCTCGACGACCTGGCGCGGTTCGCGCACGTGAATCCCGCCGAGACAGACGCCAAGACGATTCACGACGGCGTGGACATGGTCGAGCGGAAACTGTGGAAGCAGCTTGAGGCGGCGGGCGTCACCCGGATCGATCAAGCCGGCGCGCCGTTCGATCCCAACCTGCACGAGGCGGTGACGACGCAAGCCGCGGACCATCCCGCCAAGGATCACACGGTGGGCGCGGTGTTACAGGCCGGGTATCGGATGGGCGGGACGTTGCTGCGACCGGCGCGAGTGATGGTGTTGACGTGGCAGGGGGGACGGGGGGACGACGGGCGGAAGAAGGACGCATAAATGGCGGCTCAGCGGGACTACTATCAGACACTCGGCGTCTCCGAAACGGCGACGACGGACGAGATCAAAAAGGCGTTTCGGCGGCTGGCCAAGCAGTATCACCCCGACCGCAACCCCACCAATCCGCAGGCGGCGGAACGCTTCAAGGAGATCAACGAAGCGCACGATGTGTTGAGCGACGCCGACAAGCGGAAAAAGTACGACCAGCTGCGGCGCTACGGCGCATTCGCCGGGGTCGGGCGCGAAGGGGGCGCGGGGGGCTTCACGCAGGGCGGGGAAGCCCCGTTCGATCTGTCGGACCTGGGCTCGTTCGGCGGGTTGGGCGACCTCTTTTCGTCGATCTTCGGTCGGCGGGGGGGCACCCGGTCCGAGGACGAGGAGGAGATCGAAACGTCGATCTCGATTCCGTTCCGGGTCGCGGCGCTCGGCGGCAAAGTCCCTGTCACGCTTACGCTGCCGGAGGTCTGCCCCACGTGCGGCGGCTCGGGTGGCGCGCCCGGGGCGACGTTCTCCACTTGCCCCGAGTGCCGGGGGCGGGGCACGATCTCATTCGGGCAAGGCGGCTTCGCGGTGCAGCGGCCCTGTCCGGTATGCCGCGGGCGCGGCAAGGTGCCGTCGCAGCGCTGCCCCACCTGTCAGGGCGCGGGGGAAGTGCGCGCCGAGAAGCGCCTCACCATCACGATCCCGCCCGGGACGGAGGACGACACCCGGCTGCGGCTCAAGGGGCAGGGCGCGAAGGGTCGGGGAGACGTGGTGGTGGTGATCCACGTGGAGCCGGACCGATTTTTCCGGCGCGAGGGGTTGGACGTGATCGGCGTCGTGCCGGTGAATCTGGCTCAGGCGCTGCTCGGCTCGAAGATCAAGGTGCGGACGCTCGACGGGAAGCGCGTGGTGCTCAAGGTACCGCCGGGCACGCAGCACGGTCAGAAGTTCCGCATTCCGGGGCAGGGGATCGAGCGCAACGGGCGCCGCGGCGATCAATACGTTGAGATTCACGTCCAGATTCCGGAGAAGCTGAGCGCGGAGCAGGAAGCGGCGTTGCGGCAGTTCGCGGAAAAGAGCGGGATGAAATACTAGATGCCCTCGACCCTTGCTCGGCGAAGGGGCTCGTGGTACTCTGTAGGCCCTATGCAGACATTCGCCTGTCTGAACGCGAACCGCAATCGGAACCCCAATACGCGGGGTCCGGGGGCGTAGCGTTCCGCAGAGTACTTGAATGCGCCCCCGGAACCTCGCGGCTCCGGGGGCATTGATTTCCTAGTTTCTGTAATCTGTTCACCTCTGCGCGTCTAGTTTCTAGTAGCTGCTCACGGGGTGAGGCGGTGTGGTGGTAGCATTGGGGTGTAGGTCAACTGGCAGACCGCCCGGCTGTTAACCGGGAAGTTGGAGGTTCGAGTCCTCCCGCCCCAGCTTGTCGGAGAAGGAGTTGGCTCCCACGAGGTCCGGCTCCCGCCACGCAGATGGCATTGGCGGCCTCACACGGCAGGCGCACGATCTCACCGTTGTGATCGAGGTCGACGGCGTCGTTGAAGGGGACGCTGACGACGAGGGGGTCGAGCCGCCGATCACGCTGGCTGCCTCGACTGACGTTAATCACGTCCGCGGTTCCAGAGGCTCGTGAATCGCTGAACTGAGGCACTCGCCGCCGATGGCGACCGCCCCGCTCTTGCCGTGACTGCCAACTCCCAGGGTTGCGTCAAGGTGAGGACCTCCGTCGCGGCGACCTTTTCTTGCTTGGCCCATTCCACCGTGACTCCGCTCACCGCTGTGTCAGTGGCGATCGCCCAACCTGCAACGCATCGTATTGGCGCGAGGTTCATTCCGCAGCTCGCGTCGCTCCACCCACGCCCGAGGTCCATGTGGCCCACGTCTATTTGTCTTCCCGCGCCATCACCCTCGGAGTAGGGGCGCTCGTCCTAATCGCTTGTGGCCCCGGGGCGCCCCCACCCTTCACGCCCCCCGTCCCGGGCCCATCGGCGTCCGAGGCGGCGACGGGGTTCGACAACAAGAGCAACGGGATCGTCGACGATTCGACGCACGAAGCGGACCGGACGACGTTCGACGAGGTGGAAGAAATCGCGGACGGGCTGGGACCGTTGTACAACGCGCAGTCGTGCCGCGAGTGCCATCAAAACCCGACGTCCGGTGGACCGAGTCAAGTCAGCGAGCTGCGTGTCGGCCACCTGGGCCCCGACGGCCGGTTCCGCAACGCCGACATCCCGATCGCGCGGGGCACGGTCGTCATCTCCGGCCGCACCCTCGTCAACGACCGCGCCATCTGCCCGAACGCCGAGTTTCCCGATTCGGAAATCCAAGAGCGGGTGCCCGACACCGAGACAATCCGCACGACGCGCATGTCGCTGAATCTGCTCGGCGACGGCCTGGTGGAGGCGGTGCCGGACTCGACGTTGCTGGGGCTGGCTCGCGAGCAACGCCGGGCCACAGGGGGACGGATTCACGGACAGGCGGCCCGGGTCCCGATCGTTGAAGCGCCCGGCCACACGGGCATCGGGCGGTTCGGCTGGAAGGCTCAGCACGCCAGCCTGCTGTCGTTCTCGGGCGACGCCTACCTCAACGAGATGGGGATCACCAGCCGACTCTTCCCCGAGGAAGTGACCGACCTGTGCAACACCGTCAGCGAGCCTAACAACACGCCGGACTCGACCGGGCTCGAGGACATCGACCGGTTCACCCGGTTCATGCGGGCTACCAAGGCGCCGGCCCGCGACCGGGTGCTCGCCCAAACGCCGCAAGCGATCAGGGGATCGGCGCTATTCGACAGCACCGGCTGTGCCATGTGTCACGTCCGGACCCTGACGACCGCCCCGGCCGGAACCCCGATCAACGGCGGCTCTGACACTATTCCTCCGGCGCTCGGCGACAAAGTGTTCCATCCGTTCGGGGACTTCCTGCTGCACGACGTGGGGACGGGCGACGGGATCGCGGTGGCCATGGT
>DATEGE010000217.1:0-7888 GCA_035280265.1 Gemmatimonadales bacterium
AGCGGTACAAATCGCGCTCCTGTGCGGCCTCACCGCCCCCCAGGCCGCGCCACACCACACCGTATCGGATGCCGCACTCCCGCGCCAGAGTCGGCCACACCGCAGGGTGCCCGAAGGCGTCGGGAGAGTACAGCACGTCGAGCCGACCCCCCAGACGCTCGGCGTCAGCGGCGCCTAGCAACAGGTTCCGCACCAGCGCCTCGCCAGAGGGGATCTGCTCGTCGGCCAGCACGTACCACGGCCCCACCTGTAGGCGCCCGGTCTTCACGAGCGCTCGTAAATCGGCTTCCCGCTCCGGACGCGCCCGCAGGTAGTCCTCGACGAGCACCGTCTGGCCATCGAGCAGGAAGCTGCGGTAACTTGGATCGCCGCGCAGCCGCTCGATCAGATCGTCCATCATTGAAACCAGCCGCGCTTGGAAGGCCGCGCGCGGCAAGTACCATTCGCGGTCCCAATGCGTGTGCGGGATGAGATGGAAAATCAGGCCGGTCATGCGCGCCTAAAGCCTAGTGCGCCGGGCGGGTTTGCACCATGTTCAAGGCAGTTGCGTTCATCCATTCCCTGTGCGGAGAGGTCCCATGAAGAGAAGGCGCATCCGATCGGTCCGGCGGCGCGGCATCAGCCGCATCGATCAACCATCCACGCGCACCCACGGTTGGTTCGTGCGCGCCGGATTTTCCAAACGTCCCGACGGCACTTACGCGCCCCGCCACCGTAAGTTCTTCGGTGACGTGAGCCACGGGGGTAAGCGGCGCGCCCTGCGCGCGGCGCAAGAGTACCTCGCCATCGTGGCACGCCCCCAGCGGAAGCGGAAGTCGCGTGTCGTGCGGCACGCCGCGTAGCGAATGTTGAAGCGGTCGAACGCTGGGCGTTCGACTCCGCTAGTCATTCTTGGGCTCGTCGTGGTCGCGGCGGGTGGCTATGTGGTCGCGCGACACTACACTCCCGCCCTTCGCGCGGCCGCCGCGGACTCGGCTGCCCTCGCCGATTCGGCGCTCCGTACCTGCCGTCCAGCGTCCGCAGAAGCGCCAATAGACTGCTACGACGGTTTCCTGCTCTCGGTCCTGCGTGCGCACGGGGTCCGAACGGCGATGGGCACGCTCGATGTGTTGGGGGCACGTGACGCGCAGCTCCGCGCGGACGGACACGTGTACGCACATGCCATCGGCATCGCCGCAGGGCGCGCCGCTGGCGCCGACGTCGCCGCCGCGTTCACGAGCTGTACAGTGATCTTTCAATCCGGATGCTACCACGGCGTGATCCAGGCGTACTTCGAGCGTGTCCACGACGTGGACACGGCGAGCGTGAACGCGTTGTGCCGAGCGTACGCATCCCCGGGAGCCGACCAGTGGCTGCGGTTCCAGTGCGTCCACGGCACGGGCCACGGGCTCACGATGTATTACGATCACAACCTGCCGCGCGCGCTGTCGGGTTGTGACCTACTGCGCGCGGAGTGGGATCGGGAATCGTGCTATAGCGGCGCCTTTATGGAGAACATCGTGCACGCGACCGCGCCCCATCATGCAGCCCACGAGCTCCACGCGCACGCCGCCCCACCCGCGGCGCCCGCGGCGCCGCCATTCAAGCCGCTCGATGCGACCGATCTGCAATACCCCTGCTCCATCATGGCCCAGCGCTATCTCGTCGCCTGCTACAACATGCAGACGTCGGTCATGCTGTACTTCACCCACGGCGACATGGCGGCAGCGGCCCGCGGCTGCCTCGACGCCCCCCAGGCGCTGCGGTTCGTGTGTTACCAGGGCTTGGGGAGGGAGATCAGCGGCTACGCGCGGCAGGACCACCGGGAAGCGATCCGCCTGTGCGGGTTTGCCGGCGTGCGGTACCGACCGTGGTGTCACTTCGGCGTCGTGAAGAACTTCATCGATCTGACGGCCAACCCCGACGATGGCATCGCGTATTGCCGCTCCGTCGGCGGAGGCGCGAACGGCCTCACGTGCTACGAGGCGGTCGGCGAGGAGATCGCGACGTTGCGCAACGACGCGAAGGCGCGTGAAGCCGCCTGCGCGGGAGTGGTCCTCGCGTACCGCGGCGCGTGCCGCTACGGCGCCCGGCTCACGAGCCAGCGGCCCCAGCCGACGGGCACATGAACAGAGCAATGCTCCGCTCCCTCGTCGCCGTGCCGGCCATCGCGGCCGCGACGCTCGTCGCCACCCGCCTGCTCCCGGGACGGCTGCGTGACGGCTCCACGCTGTTGCCGACCGGCTGGCGCATTCGGCCCACGGGCCGGTCGGTGACCGTCGGCACGCTGCCGCTCGGTCTGGTGACGCTGTCCGACGGGTCCGTCATGATCTCGAACGACGGCTACGGGAAGAACGGCCTGATGCGGATCGACCCCATCGAGGCGCAGGTCGTGTGGCGCGCGGCGCTTCCCGCCGCGTGGCTCGGCCTCGCGGCGACGGGGCGGGATTGGCGCGACACCGTCTGGGCGAGCGGCGGGCCCACCAACCGTGTGTACCGCTTCAGCTGGCAGGGCGGCGCGACGTGGACCGTCGACAGCACGGCCCTCGCCGATTCCGGGGCGAAGGTCTATACCGCCGGCCTCGCGCTGCTCCCGCGCCGTGGCCTCGTGGCGGTAGTCGGGAATCTGAGCGATTCCGTGTACCTCCTCGACGCGGGGACGCTGGCGCGCCGCGGCGCGGTGGCGGTGGGGCACCGGCCCTACGCCGCGGTGGCCGACACGGCGAGTCTGTACGTCAGCAATTGGGGCGACTCGACGGTGTCCGTCATCGACCTCTCCGGCCAGCCGGCGGTCCGCATGTCCCTGTTCGTGGGACCGCATCCCTCCGCCCTGGCGCTGCGAGGCGGCGAGCTGTTCGCCGCGCTGGCGGGGGCGGACGGCGTGGCGCGGGTCGATCTCGCCACCGGGCAGGTCAAGGAGCAACTCGCCGTGGCGCTGGCCTCCCGCGCGCCCGTCGGGAGCGACCCCAATGCGCTCGCGCTGTCTCCTGATGGACGCACGCTGTACGTCGCCATGGCGGGGAACAACGCTGTCGCGGTGGTACGGGTCGGCGCACGGGAGATGCGCGTCGCCGGGCTCATTCCCGTCGGCTGGTACCCCAGCGCCGTCACCGTAGCGGCGGACGGCCGCACGCTGTACGTGGCCAACGGCAAAGGCAACGGCTCGGCCGCGAACCCCGATGGCACGTACATCGGCGACGTGATCACCGGCTCGCTGTCCATTATTCCCGTGCCCGACTCGGCGGCGCTGCGCCGGTACACGAGCCAGGTGTACGCGCTGAGCCCCTTCTCGAATCCCCGCTCCCGGCCGACCGTGCGCGCGTCCGACCGTCCGCCGCAGCTGAAACATGTCGTGTACATCATCCGGGAGAATCGCACCTACGACCAAGTGTTCGGGGACGAGGCTCGTGGCAACGGCGACGCCGCGCTGGCGCTGTTCAACGACTCGGTGACTCCGAACGCGCACGCCATCGCCCGGCGCTGGGTGTTGTTCGACAACTTCTATGTGAGCGGCGAAGTGTCGGCCAACGGCCACGAGTGGACCGACCGCGCGTTCGCCGGCGACTACAACGAGAAGACGTGGCCCCAGATCTACTCGGATCGCCGTGAGTGGGACCTGACGAGCGGCGAGGATCTCGCCAACCCCCGCGGCGTGTACCTGTGGGACGCGGCCGCGCGACGCGGCCTGTGGGTGGTGAACTTCGGAGAGATGACCGAATCGGACGAGAGCGACTCGACGCCGGCTCATCCCACGCGCACCAACATCCCGGGGCTGAAAGACGTCACCGCCACCAATTATCCGGGCTTCGTGCTCGCGATTCCGGACACCGACCGGGCCCGGCTGTTTGCGGACTCGATCGCGAGCTGGGACCGGCAAGGTCGGTTCCCCGACCTCGTGATCGTGTGGCTGCCGCGTGACCACACGCTCGGGCGCCGGGCCGGCAAGCCGACGCCCCGCTCCATGGTGGCCGACAACGATCTCGCGCTGGGCCAGATCGTCGAGCGCCTCTCGCAGTCGCCGGCGTGGTCGTCGCTCGCGGTGTTCGTGCTCGAAGACGACGCGCAGAACGGCCCCGATCACGTCGATGCGCACCGCTCACCCTTGCTGGTCGCCTCTCCGTACGCGCACAGCGGCGTGGTGGACAGCACGTTCTACACGACCACCTCCGTGCTGCTCACCATCGAACAAATCCTGGGACTCCCACCGCTCAGTCAATACGACGCCGGCGCGACGCCGCTCTGGAATGCGTTTTCGCGACGTCTTGACGCGACGCCGTTCACGCACCTTCCGAACGTCTGGCCGCTCGACGAGACGAACCCGACCGCGTTCCGCTCCAAGATCGGCGACGCCGAGCTGGCCGTCGCGGACGCCGCAGACGAAAGAGAGCTGAACCGCGAGATCTGGGAGAGCGTGCACCCCGGGGCTCGCGTTCCGCCGGCGCGGCGCCGAATCCTCGAGGGCGGGCGCTAACGCGCTGATCAAAGCATGCCGCGCCCTCGCGGCCGACCGGGCGCGCCGTTAGGTTAGCGCCAAGGCCGCTCGTGGCTCCCCCCTTCCAGCACTCCCGCGCACTGGTGGCGGCTGCCGCCGGGTCATTCCTCGCGATCGTGTTGGCCTATGCGCTCGCCCCCTCAAACCCGGCGACGCGCGTGTTCGTCGCCGACGTTTCCTGGAGCTGGGCGGCGGGGTACGCGGTGCTGTGCTGCGGCAGCGCCGCGCGTCGCTTCGCAGAACCGGAGCGGCGGCGCGTCTGGATGTGGATCGCCCTGGGGTGCGCCCTCTTCCTGGCCGGGCACCTCGCGTGGAGCTACTACCATTTCGTCAAGCGGACGCCCCCGCCCTACCCGTCGATAGCGGACGCCGGCTACCTGGGACTGTACGCCTGCTTTCTCACCGCCGTGTCGCAGCTGCGGGAAGTGCAGCCGAGACGGCGGTTCGACGTCGAGCTGTTACTCGACACCGTGCTGGTGACCCTCACGGCGGGCGCCCTCGTGTACGAGTTCCTCCTGGTGGAGCTGTTCCGCACGGGCGCGGGGCTCGCCGCCGTGCTCACCAGCGTGCTGTGGTCGGTCGGTGGGATCGGGGTGCTGTGGCTGATCCTGATCGAGCTGTTGCATTCAACCCGGGTGCCACTCGGCGCCGCGGGACTCGCGATCGCCGCACTCGGGGTCCTGTGCGTCACCAACGTCGCCTACGCCACGGTCGCGCTGCAGGGGAGCTATCACCCGGGCGGCCTGCTCGACCTCGGGTGGGACGCCGGGCTGCTGCTGCTCGGCGCGGCCGCCGCGCTCGCTCCAGCCGGCGGAGCGGCGGGGGACACGACCGGCCGCGGCATTCCGGGTCGCGCGGCCGCGGTGGCGATCGGCCTGGTGGGGATCGCGGCCGTCGCCATTCACGAGGCGTTCACCCCATATCCGGACGCCGCGGGGGGACTGCTCATCGCGTCGGCCGTGGTGATCTTGGGCGTACGGTTCACCTACTCGCTTCAGGCCGACCGCCGGTACGCCAGCCTCCTCGAGAACGAGGTCGCGAGCCAGACGCGGTCGCTGATGGACTCGCTCGCTGCCACCGCCGCCGCCGAACGTAACCTCCGACTGGTCATGGACGCGGTGCCCGACGCGATCGTGGTGGTGGATCGCGACGGTCGCATCCTCGAGTCCAACGAGCCGACGCGCGCCATGGGCGCGCTCGCGGGCCCCCTGGAGCGACGCGATCTATTCCAGTTCCTCGCGCCCGATGCACCGGCCCCCGTGCGCGAGCGGCTCGCCGCGGCGTTTCGCGGCCAGGTCCAGCGGTTCGACGCTCCCTTCAAGCGGGAGGACGGCACGCCCGGACTCACCGCAGTGGTGTACGCGCCGATCCGCGAGGGGAGCGGGATCACGCGCGCGCTCGTGCTGGCACGCGACATCACCGACCAAAAGCGTACCGAGTCCCAGTTTCAGCAGGCCGAGAAGCTCGCCGCCATGGGGCAGCTGGTCAGCGGCGTCGCGCACGAGATCAACAACCCTGCCGCGATCATTTCAGGATTCGCGCAAACGCTGCTGCTCGACGACCTCAAGGCGGAGCAGCGTGAGATGCTGCAGATGGTATACGACGAAGCGACGCGGATCGGCCGCATCACATCCAACCTGCTGGCGTTCGCGCGGGCGGGGGGGAAGCAGCGGGCGCTCGCCGACTTGAACGATCTCGTCCGACGCACGTTCGCGTTGCGCTCGTACTATCTCTCGACGTTGAACATCACGGTATCGCTCGACCTCGACCCGGCCGACCCCAAGATCTGGGCGGACGCGTCGGAGCTGCAGCAGATGCTGCTCAACCTCCTGATCAACGCGGAGCAGGCGCTGGTCACCGTAGACGGACCGCGCACGATCAGCATCCGCACCCACGCCGACGAGGGCGAGGTGCGGTTCGAGATCGCGGACTCGGGGCCCGGCATCGCGCCCGAGATCCGCGCCAAGATCTTCGATCCGTTTTTCACCACGAAGCCAGAGGGGGTCGGCACCGGCCTGGGACTCTCGATCTGTTACGGAATCGCGCAGGAGCACGGCGGCCGGATCTGGGTGGACTCGGAGCCCGGGAAGGGCGCGCGCTTCGGAGTGGTGTTGCCTCGGGATCAGCGCGTCGAAGTGCGTCCCACGTCGGACGTCCCCCTCCCACTGGCTTCCACCGCCACGGGAGAGCTCAGCGTGCTCGTCGTGGACGACGAGACGGCGCTGCGCGACGCGCTGATCCGCTTCCTGGACCGCCGCGGCATTCACGCCGAGGGGGTGTCGGATGGGGCGGAAGCGCTCCGCGTGCTGCAGCAGCGCAGCTTCGACGTGATCATCTCCGACGTGCGCATGCCGGGCATGAGCGGGCGGGAATTCCTGGACGGACTACGGCGCGACCAGCCGAAGCTCGTCTCCCGGCTGGTGTTCTCGACCGGCGACACCTTCGCCCCCGACACGGCGGCGTTTCTCAGGGAGTCCACAGTGCCGACCGTTACCAAGCCGTACGATCTCGCCGCGCTGGAGCGGGTCATCCGCGAGGTAGCGAGTCGCGCGGCGTCGTCAGGGCAGTCCCAGCCGTTGTCGTAGCGCGACCGGCATGATCGCGACCGCGTGCCGGGTGGGCACCGATAGCGCGAACCCGGGCGCCTGTGGCAACGCGGCCCGGTGAATGGCGATGACCTCCCCGTTGGCGTTGAATAACGGACTCCCGGACGAGCCCCCGATGGTCATGCCGTCGAACTGAATCACGTCTTCCGTGGCACGCGAGATGATGCCGGCGGTCATCGAGGTGCGGACCGTGGCCGAGCGGAGCCGCGCGAAGCCCGCCCCGGCTGGAAATCCGATCAATGCCGCCGGTTCGCCCTGCCGGGCCTTCGTCCCGCCCCAGTCCACCGACGTGACGTAGCTCCCCTGGTACCCTCGGATCTTGAGCAGGGCGACATCACGCTCCTGCGACGTGGCGATCACATCCGCGTAGCGGGCCTGAGATTGGTCCGCCATCGTGACCCAGATGGTGTCGGCGCGCGGGTGGGTGGAATCGGCGACCACGTGCCAATTGGTGAGCATGTAGCCATCCGGGGCGATCACGAATCCCGTCCCGCTGTAGTACTCCTTGCCGAAGCTGACGGTGACGAGACCCACGCCGCCCTGATTCTGTTGCGCGATGGCGGCAAAGTCGGTCGCGCGGATGGCGCGCAGCTTCGCTTCGAGGCCTTCGGTCTGTCGCTCCGCCAGCGCGACCGCGCCGCGCAGACTGTCGACGCTGGCGGCCGACGGAGCGCGGCGCTGCGCGGCGGCGAGCTCGTCGCGTAGCCGTTGCACCTCGGCCTGTGACGCCAGGCGCTGCGCTTCGCCCGCCGCGATCTGGGTCGCGACGGCGGCTTGCGCGCGACTCAAGGCCGCACGCAGCTCGGCGGTG
>DATEGE010000218.1:0-19183 GCA_035280265.1 Gemmatimonadales bacterium
CGAGTTGATGCGCTTGTAGTGGTTGTAGACGGCGACCGCGAGGGTCTTTTTGGCCTTCTCCTGCCCGATCACGTACTGGTCCAGCACGTCCTTGATCTCGGACGGCGTGGGGACCTGGGTGATCGCCTCGGAGACCTCCCGCTCTTCGTCCTCCGCCAGGATCTCGTTGCAGAGCGCGATGCACTCGTTGCAGATGTAGACGGACGGTCCGGAAATGAACTTCCGGACCGAGTCCTTCGACTTGCCGCAGAAGGAGCAGCGGAGGTGCTTATCGTGGGACATCGAGTCCTAGTATGGGAAAGTCCTCTTGGCGGCGCAAGCGGTCACTTCTTCTTGCCGTCGTCGATTTGCTGGAAGTTAGCGATTACGTGGTCAATTAGGCCGTAGTCCTTGGCTTCCTCGGCTGACATGAAGCGGTCCCGGTCCATGTCCCGCTCGATCTGCTCCACCGGCTTGCCGGTGTGCTTGGCGTACAGCTCGTTGAGCTTGCCGCGAAGATACAGAATCTCGCGCGCTTGGATCTCGATGTCGGCGGCCGTGCCCTGGGTGCCGCCCGACGGCTGGTGCATCATGATGCGCGCGTGGGGCAGCGCCGAGCGCTTGCCCTTGCGGCCGGCGGCGAGCAGGAACGAGCCCATCGAGGCCGCCATGCCCATGCAGATCGTGTTCACGGGGGCGCGCAGGAACTGCAGTGTATCGTAGATCGCCATGCCCGAGGAGACGAGGCCGCCCGGCGAGTTGATATAGAGGTAGATGTCGCGCTCGGGGTTGTCGGCGTCCAGGAAGAGCAGCTGCGCGATGATGATGTTCGAGACCTCGTCGTTGATCTGGGTGCCGAGGAACACGATGCGGTCCATCAGCAGCCGGCTGAAGATGTCGTACGTGCGCTCGCCACGGCTCGAGCGCTCGATGATATAGGGCGGGTAGATCTGGCTCTTGGTCGTCACGTCTGCTCCACGGTGGATTGCGGGAGAAGGAACGCGAACACCTTCTCCTCGGTGAGGCCGCGCTCCAGGTCGCGCAGCCGCTTGGCCTTCTCGAGCGAGGCGCGGAGCTCGCCCGCCGGCATGCCGCGGCGCGCGGCCAGCTCCTCGAGCTTCTGCTGCAGCTCGACCTCGGTGACGTGCAGGTTGTGATGCTCCACCACCCAGTCGAGAATCAGGTCGCGCCGTACCTGCGCCTCTGCTACCGGCTGAAACTCCCGCGCGAAGTCCGCCCAGCGCTCCTGCGGAATCCCGTATGCCTGGGCGTAGGCAGACAGCACCCGCTCGACCAGCGGGCGCGGAGCCACCACCCGGTTCGCCTGCACGATCTGCTCGATCAGGTCCCGGCGCAGCTGGGCGTCCGCCTCGCGCGCCGCCTCCCTCTCGAGATCCTCGCGCACCGCCCGGCGCAGCGACTCGAGGGAATCGAAGTCCCCAACCTCGCGGGCGAACGCGTCGTCCAGCTCGGCCAGCTGCTGCCGTTTCACCTCGTGCAGCGTGATGCGCACGTCGCGCGACTGTCCCCGCTTGCTCTCATCCGCGAAATCGTCGGGGAAGCGCACGGTGGCGTCGACCGTCTCTCCCGGGCGGAGCTGCATGATGCGCTCCTCGACCGCCGGGATGGCGCGCCCTTCGCCCAGCACGAACTCATGAGGTTGAGCGTCTTTGACCGTTTCCCCCTCGCGCGTGGCGAGCGTCACGTGCACCAGGTCCTTGGGCTGGGGCTTCTCGCCCGCCACCGGCGTCCACGGGGCCTTCTGCTCGCGTAGCTCGTTGAGCTGGGCCAGCACGTGGTCCTCCGTGACCTTCGGTACCACGCGCTTGAACTGGAAGTGGCCGAGGCGGTCGAGCTTCAGCTCAGGCTTGAGCTCGACGTGGAACTCGAATGTGACCGGCCCGCCGGTCACCGCATCCCACTTGAGGTTGTGGATGTGGGGGTCGGCGATCGGCTTCAGGGCCTCCTGCGCGAGAGCGGCCTTCCAGCTCTCGCGAATCAGGTCCTGGAGCGCCTGCTGCCGGATATCGTCGGCAAACTGCTTCTTCACGAGCGCCGCCGGTGCCTTTCCCTTGCGGAAGCCTGGGAGGCGGGCTCGTCGCTGATAATCCGACGTGGCTCGCGCCTCGGCCTCGTGGACCTGCTCGACAGGCACGGTGACCGCCAGGGAGGCGGCACCGGGCTCCTCGTTGGTCTTCTTGATCAGAATGTCGGGCATGTGGAGATAAATCTAATCACGCGTTCCTCCGTATGGCCTTGATCCTGTGATGCGGTCGCTCCCCTGGCCTCATGTCGTCGTTGCGGACCACGCTGATCGCCCCATCGGGCTCGAGCACCGCGATCAGCACGTCGTCGGCGCGGGCCACCCCGTGCTCCCGCAACGCCTGCAACAACTCGTCGCGCGTGACGCCGGCGCGGCGGGCGTGGGTGTCGAGGATCTTACCGTGATAGATGAGCATGATCCCCTCGCCGGCGAGCAGCTTCGCGACGCTCCTGCTCCGCAACCGCAACCGGTCGATCACCCAGTGCCAGCTCATGAGGATGGCCGCCGCCACCAACCCGCCCGCCAGGCTCGTGTCCGGTCCGACCATGGCGTTCTGGACGGCGTTCGCGATGATCAGCAGCAGCACGAAATCGAACACCGACAGCTGGCCCAGCTGCCGCGTGCCCGTGAGTCGTAGCCCGGCCAGCAGGAAGAAGTAGACGACCGACGTCCGGATCGCGACGTCGAGCAGCGTGTGCAGCGACGCGGTCATCGCGAGTCGTACAGCGTCACGGTCTTGCCCTGGAGGTACTTGTCGAACCAGTTGAGGATGTGCTGCAGCCGCTCCACTCGATGCATCGGCCTCCCTGAGCGCGACAGCTCGTGCGATTCACCGGGAAAGCGCACCATCACCGTGGTCTTGTGCAGATACTTGAGCGCGCGGAACATCGCCTCGCCACCCTGATTCGGGGGCGCGCGGAAATCCTCCTCTCCCAGGACGAACATCAGGGGCGTGGTGACGCTGTCGGTGTACTGCACCGGCGAGCGGGTGAGGAACTCCTGCGGATCGCGGAACGGCGTGGAGCGGAACCACGTCGGCCGAAACAGCGTGAAGTCCGCCGTGTACCAGAAGCCGAGCCAGTCGGCCACGTCCCGCTGCGACACCGCGGCCGCGAAGCGATGGGTGTGGCCCACCGTCCAGTCGGTGAGCAGCCCACCGCCCGACCCGCCCGTGACTCCCAGCCTGGTGGAGTCCACGTAGCCGCGACGGATCAGGGAATCCACCGCGATCATCAGGTCCCGGTAATCGTCCCCGGGATACTTGTACTGGATGATGTTGCCGAACTCCTGCCCGTACGTCGTGCTCCCACGTGGGTTGGGATAGACCACCACGTAGCCTTTGGCGGCCATCCACTGCATCTCGTGGAAGAAGATGTAGCCGTACGCGGTGTGGGGTCCCCCATGGATGTTCAAGATGAGCGGGTACCTCTTTCCAGGCGTGAATCCGGCGGGCTTCAGGATCCAGGTCTCGACCTTCCGGCCGTCGAAGCTCGGGTACCAGTAGTCTTCTGGTGTGACGAGTTGCAGCTTGGCGAACAGGGAATCGTTGGCATGGGTGACCTGCCGCAGCCGCTTGCTGGCGACGTCCAGGACGTAGACGTCGGGAAGGTGCGTCGGGTCGCCGATGGTGAGGGCGAACGTCCTGGCGTCGGGCGTGGCGGTGTACGCGAGCACCGCGTGATCGCCGGTGGTGAGCGGCTCTCGGGCTCCAGTCTGCGCGTCGAACCGCACCAGGTTCGAGCGCCCGTGCTCGGTCGTCGTCACGATGACCGCCTTCCCATCAGGCATCCAGATGTTCGGGCACGAGCCTTCGCCGCCACGCGGCGGTGCCTGGTCGCCGAGCACGGCTCCGCACATGTCGAAGTCGTAATCGGCGGTGAGGTTCGTGAGCTTGCCGGCTCGGGATATGAACAGATCGGACTGATTGTAGGAGCGCGGCGCCCGCGGAGTGATCCAGCCGCGGAACGCCACGGCCCGGCCATCGGACGACACCGCGGGCCCGAAAATCGGGCCGTCGATATTCGCCACGGTGTCCAACGACCCACCGGTCGCGGGCACGGAGTAGAAGTTGTTGTCCGGTTCGTAGTAGTAGGACTCGGCGACGCGATCCGAAACGAAGCCGATGCGCGTGCCGTCCCGGCTCCACTGCGGGGCTTCCTCGTCGAACTTCCCGGACGTCACTTGGCGTGCCTTGACGGGGTGGTCCCCGGGCATCGCCGCCGGTACGGTCCAGAGGTGGCTGTGCTCCGCCGGATCGAGGTACCCCTCGTCGTCCGCTCGGTAAATCGCCTCCGTGATCACCCGGACGTCGCTCACGGACTCGTCCTTCTTGTCCCCCTTGTCGCCCTTGTCCCCCTTCTCGGCCTTTGCCAGGTCCTCCGGTGTGGTCGAGCTCACGAAGGCGATCGTCTTGCCGTCGGGAGACCAGGCCGCCGGCCCCGCCCCCTTGGGAAGATCGGTGAGCTGTTGCGCCTCGCCGCCGATCAATGACAACAGGTGGATCTGCGGGTGCCCGTCCTTGGGCCGAAGGAAGGCCAGCGTGCTGCCATCAGGAGACCAGCGCGGAGCTCCGTCCTTGGGGCCCGCGGTAAGGCGTCGTGGCGCTAAGCCACCGTCGGTCGCGACGATCCAGATGCTCGTCTCGTAGCCGTCGTGTTTGGCGTTCACGCCGACCAGCACGTACGCCACTTGACGACCGTCGGGGGAGATCTGGGGACCCGCGACCCAGTGGAACGCGAAGAGGTCGGAGTCCGTGATGGCGCGCTGCTGCGCGGCGATCGGCGCCGTGGTGACGGTCGTGGCGAGGCATGCGAAGGAGAAAATCCTCATGTCAGTTCCCCGTGGGCTCGGGCACCGTGGGGAGCGGGTACGCGCTCCGCAGGGCCGTGAGGTACTCGTCGTACAAGGCGTGCAATCCGTCGAATTCTCGCTTTACCGTCGCGCGATAGGGCGCGTCGGTGGCGAAGTGATACAGCACGGCCGCCATGGTCTGGACGTCGACCAGAAAGCCGTGGTGCCCCACCTCGCCTAACGCGTCGGCTTCCATCTCGAAGGTATGGTAGCCGCCGTTCGAGCTGTGGGATGTGACGCCAACGCCGGGAATCTGGGTCGCGACGGAGCCGGTCTCTTCGAACGGCACCGGCCGCCCGGGCTCGTCGTCCACCTTGGTGGCGCCGAACTTCTTCATGTACGCGAACGCCAAGTCGTTGAGCGCCGCCACCGAGATGCCGTTGCGGGACGAGGAATCGACGTCGATGCGCACCTTCGTCCCGGTGGCGAGGGCCGCTCCGCGCGCCGCATCGTTCACCCGCTCCGTCACCTGAGCCAGGTAGACGGGGTCGGGGTAACGGATCCAGAACTCGGCGACCGCCCGGTCCGGGACGACGTTCGGGGCCTTGCCGCCCTCGGTGATGATCCCCTGGATCTTCGTCTCCGGTCGGACCGTCTTCCGCAGTCCGTCGACATGGTTGAACACCTCGATCACCCCCATCAAGGCGTCGCGCCCGTCCCAGGCCTGCAGCTGGTGGGCTGGCGCTCCCGAGAAGGTGTAATGCACCACGTTGATGTTCATGCAGCAGCTGCCGAACCCCGGTCCGGGCGCCTGCGTCCCGGTGGACGAGTGGGAGCGGATCAGCACGTCCGCTCCTCTGAACACGCCGGCATTGTACATGACCGTCTTCGCCGCGGGCGAGGCCAGCTCCTCCGCCGGCGTGCCGTACACCGTCACCGTGCCGGGCGTCTTCGAGCTCGTGAGGAATTCGGCCACCGCCACGGCGACGGCCAGCCCGACCGGACCCTGGGCGCTGTGCTGGTCGCCATGAAAGTCGCGGCTGGTGCCGCGCAGCGCGTCGTACTCGACGATGACGCCGAGGTTCGGTCCGGGCGTGCCCCTCGCGTAGCGGGCGGTGAACGCGGTCTTCAGGTCCGCGACGCCGGTCTCCACCGTGAAATCGTGCGCCTTGAGGTAGTCGGTGAGGATCTTCACCGACCGCTCTTCCTTCCAACCGGTCTCGGGGTGGCGGGTGATGTCGTCGGCCATGGCGAGCAGCTCGCGATCCATCAGCTCCTTCGCGCGGGCGATGACGGCGTCGCGGCGGGAATCGCGCGCCCCCGTGAGTCTCGAGACGAGTTGTGGTAAGGCGAGGGAGCGCTCGAGGTCGCTCATGCGACGGATCACGCTGGCGGCGGCCGCCCGTTCGGTGGGCGTTTCTTGAGCGGCGACGCGCGGAACAGCAACGCAACACGCCAGCAGAGTCACGACGAACACACAACGCATGGGATGCCTCGGTGGAGGGGCTGGTGGAGCGGGAAAAGTGAGGGGCCGGCTCGGGCGGCGCCAGCACGATGGGCCCGTCCCACCTTGCACGCGCGGGGCGCCGCCTCCTACCTTGGGGCTCGTGAGCCCGAAAATCGTGCTCAACGGCAAGGAGTACGACGGCGTCGAGTCGATGCCCCCCGACGTCCGCAAGGACTACGAGGCGGTGCTCGAGAGTCTCAAGGCCACGGGAGGCGACGAGGTGCTCTCGATGCTCGGGAGCGGCGAGCGCGCGAGTACCAAGGCGACGGCGCGACCCTCGAGACCCGTCTTACAGCCGCAAGTCGCGATCGAGGAACGCGGTCGACGAGGCTGGGGCGGCCGCATTCTCGCAGCGATCTTTTGGATGGCGGTCGGCGCTGTGCTCGCGGTGTGGGTCATGCGCCGCGGCTACCTCAGTCACTTCACGCTGCCGTTAATTCCGCACCAATAGCTGGCCCGCCCGCTCGGTCGCCTTGACGACCGCCTTGATCAGCGTCACGCGTAGCTTCCCCTCCTCGAGCTCGAGGATGCCGTCGATCGTGCAGCCCGCCGGCGTCGTGACCGCGTCCTTGAGCAGGGCGGGGTGGTCACCGGTCTCGAGGGCCATGCGGGCGGCGCCGAGCATGGTTTGCGCCGCGAGCTGCGTGGCGACGTCGCGCGGCAGGCCCACCTTCAGACCGCCGTCGATGAGCGACTCCAGCACGACGTAGAGAAACGCCGGGCCGCTCGCCGACAGTCCGGTCACCGCGTCCATCAACCGTTCGTCTACGACCGCCGTCCGCCCGACCGCTTGAAACAGCGCCCGCGCCGTCTCCAGGTGCGCCGCCGTGGCGAACCGGCCGGCGCACAGACCCGTCATCCCCGCGCCGATCGCGCAGGGCGTGTTGGGCATCGCCCGCACCACCGGCACTTGCGAGCCGAGCTGCTGCTCGATGTACTGCGTGGGCACCGCCGCGGCCACGGAGACGACGAGCGTCGCGGGAGTGAGCTCGGCGCGGACCGTCGCCAGCACGTCGGTCACGCTCTGCGGCTTGACGCACAGCAGCACGACGTCGGCATCGCACACCGCGGCGATGTTGTCCGTGGAGACCGGGACCTCCCCCAGGTCGCGCGCCAGCGCAGCGGCGCGCTCGGGGTGCCGCACGGTGACGCGCAGCTGCTCCGGGGTCACCAGCCCTTGTTTGAGGAACGCGCGCACCAGCAGGCCGCCGAGCTTGCCGGCACCGATCACCGTCAGGCGTTTCATGTCACCGCTCCCGCGTCGCGCTCGGCGTGTTCGCCGCGCTCTGTACCGCGCTGCTCGCGCCGGCGCGTGAGCGCCAGCTCCAGCGCGTCGGCGAGCGCCTGCCAGCTCGCCTCGATGATGTTCTCCGAGCAACCCACGGTGGTCCAGCGCTCTCGGCCCCACGCCGACTCGATCAGCACCCGCGGCTTGGCGGCCGTGCCGAGGTGCTCGTCCACGATGCGGACCTTGTAGTCGAGCAGCCGCAGCTCAGCGAGCTCGGGGTACTCGTGGCGCAACGCCTGGCGCGCGGCCCGATCCAGCGCGTTGACCGGCCCCTGGCCGTCGGCGACGCCGTGCCAGGTCGCACCCGCGACCCGCAGGTCCACCCGCGCTTGCGCCCTGCTCCGGTCGCCCTGCTTCTCGCTCGTCACGATGAATCCGACCGTCTCGAACGGAGGCGCGTAGTCGGGCGCCGTGCGGCGCAGCAGCATCTCGAACGAGCCCTCGGCCGCCTCGAACTGGTAGCCGCGGTTCTCCAGCTGTTTGAGCCGCTGCACCACCTCGCGTTCCCGGTCTCCGGCGTCGAGCCCGAGGGCCTGCGCCCGCCAGCGCACGTTGCCGCGACCCGCGAGCTCGCTCACTACCACGCGCAGCTCGTTGCCGACGAGACTCGGATCGACGTGCTGGTAGCTCTCAGGGAGCTTCGCCACGGCCGCGGCGTGCAGGCCGCCCTTGTGCGTGAACGCGTGGCGACCGACGTACGGGGTGTGGGCGTCGAGGTTCACGTTCGCGACGGCGGCGACGGCGTGCGCAACCTCTGTGAGCTGGCGCAGCCGGTCGGCGGGGAGCAGCGGATAGCCGAGCTTGAGCTGCAGCGTCGCGATGAGAGGAATCAGGTCCATGTTGCCACAGCGCTCCCCGTAGCCGTTGATGGTGCCCTGGACGTGCGTGCAGCCCGCTTCGACGGCGACGAGCGCGTTGGCGAGCGCCAGTCCGGCGTCGTTGTGCGTGTGGATGCCGAGCGGGATGCCGAGCCGGCGATGGACGGCGCGCACGGCGGCTTCGACGGCGCGTGGCAGCGAGCCTCCATTGGTGTCGCACAACACGACGCAGTCGGCGCCGGCGTCCGCCGCCGCGGCGATCGTGGCGAGGGCGTACGTCGGGTCGAGCGCGTAGCCATCGAAGAAGTGCTCGGCGTCGTACACGACTTCCTTGCCGAGCGTTTTGAAGTGCGCGACGCTGTCGGCGATGATCGCGAGGTTCTCGTCGCGCGTGGTCTCGAGGACGCGCTCGACGTGGAGTCCCGAGCTCTTGCCCACGAGCGTCACGACCGGCGTCTCGGCCTGCGCGAGCGCGGTGATGTTCGGGTCGTCGGCGCAGCGCGCGCCGGCCCGGCGAGTGCTGCCGAACGCGGCGAGTTTCGCGTGCTTGAGCGGAGCTCCCTTCATGCGCCGAAAGAAGTCGGCGTCCTTCGGGTTCGAGCCGGGCCAGCCGCCCTCGATGTAGTGGATGCCCAACTCGTCGAGTCGCAGCGCGATCTTGCGCTTGTCCTCGGCGGACAAGGACACGCCGGCGCGCTGCGTGCCGTCGCGTAAGGTGGTGTCGTACAGGACGATGCTCATGGCGCCTCGCTTCGGGCAACCGGTCCGAAACGACGCGCGGCCTCTCGGGAGTCGAGAGGCCGCGCGTGGAACCGCTGGGTTCGCTTGAGGACCGGTGTCTAGCTCGGTCTCAGCACGCTGCCTCTCCCCGGGGACGGGCGCGGCGGCCGCGCGATGCTAATCGCGTGGACGGCGGCGTGGCCGAGGACGAAGCGAGCGAGACCGGGCTGCATGACGGATTTTACGCCCCGGTGCCGATGGCGTCAACTGCACGGGACCGACACATTGTCCCGGTGCCATCCACCCCTCCAGGGCCGGCCCGGTGGGCACGGCTGCGGCGCAACGTGCGTAGCGTGCTGCGGCGTGGCGCGTGGTACCGCGTCCTCAGCCTCGGAGCGGAAGAGGCGGTGCTCGACGTGGACAATGCTTCGGTACGGGTGCTCCTAGATGACTTGGAGGTGACCGGTACGCGCCCCAGCCGGTGGACGATCGTGCCACGCCCGCGCGATGCCGAGAAGGTGCCGGAGGCTTGGGGGGAGTTCTACGCGGTGTGCCCGAACTGCGCCGCCCGCGCCCCGGTGGGCCGCCCGCCGGGCGAGAAGCGCTGCACACGATGCGAGCAGTCGTTCGAAGTCGCCTGGGACGAGAACTACCTCAAGGACGGCTGAGCGATGCGACCGGAGGGACTCGAACCCCCACGGGTTGCCCCACAGGATCCTAAGTCCTGCGCGTCTACCAGTTCCGCCACGGTCGCGGGTTGAACTGCAAGAACTTAGCTGAGAGCTGCACGGCAGCCTAGGTCGATCGCACCGCTTCAAGACTCCATCGTCCAACGCTCTGTTCCGTTGTGCTGGCGCAACGGTTCTCCACGCGATGGCATGATCTTCGCTGCCCTTGTCGAAAGGCGTCCCGGCCGTTCTTCTTCAACAATGGGTGAAGCGACGGAGCAACGAGGAATCCACATAAATCGGCTCCAATCGGAGCGCGGCGTCGCGTTGGGGATGGTGCTGCTCGTGACCGTCGTGCTCACGCTCGTGCTGACGGCGGGGTTTGCGGCGATGAGCGGCGAGCGCCGCGTGGTCGCCAACGATGCGATCGCCCTCGACGTCTTCACGCTGGCCCAGAATGGACTCGAGCTGTTCATCGCGAAGCGCGATTCGTTCGGATTCGTGGCCACCCCACCAGCGGCCACGGAGTCGACCCGGGCCGCATTCGGCGGCGGCTATGTCGACGTGGTGATGCAGCAGGTGCGCTCCGACATCGCCAATAACCGCTTTGGCTACATCATTCGGGCCCAAGGCGTCGGTACCAATCCAGCGCTGAGCGGGGCGCCGCAGGCCGAGCGCACTGTGGCAGAGTACGCCGTGTGGCAGCCCGGAAACATGAACGTCCTGGCTGGTTGGACGAGCTTGACCGGACTCCAAAACAACGGTGTCGCTGCCTCGATCTCGGGCAACGACAACTGCGGTACGAAGCCACCCGTCGCCGGTACCGCCGTCCCGACGAACCCCGGAGTCACGGGGAAGACGGTGGCGTTCAGCGGCAACCCACCGATTCTCAACATGGGCTCGCAGGCTCAGGCGATCCAGCAAACGAAGATCGACTGGAATGGCATCGTCAACCATAACGCCGTCCAGCCGGATTACACCATTCCGCCGGCGAGTTGGTCGTCGATCAGCTTTACCAGCAGCTGGCCCGTGATCAAAGTCATCGGCGACTTCTCGCTGCCGGGCGCCGGGCAAGGAACCTTGATCGTCACGGGCAACCTGACCATCAGCGGCAGCAACATGTGGAATGGTGTGATTCTTGTGGGCGGCAACCTGACCTCAAACGGAAACAGTACGGTCGAGGGCGCGGTCGTGAGCGGCCTCAACACCATTTTCGGGCAGGCTCTGCCGCAGGGGATGGTGGGCAACGGAACCAGGACCTACCAGTACAACTCGTGCAACGTCGCGAGCGCCATGGCTAAGCAGGGGAAGCTCGTGCCGTACACCAACGTCTGGGTCGATAACTGGCCGACGTACTGAATCAAGCCGGCGGTCTCACCGCGCATTCAAGTAATGCTCATCCCACGCAATCCCGTACACCCCGCGGCACTGCGGGCAGCGCATATCGGGAGGAAACTCCTGGATCGGCGCCCGCGTGTGACATGCCGGACACACCGCGTAGCGATTTCCCCATTCCCGCGGCACCCGCGCGGCGTCTTTGGGAAGGGGTACGATAGTCCGGCGGGAGGGCGGCTCGAACGCCGTTTGCAGGAGCCGACGGCGGACCTGCACGTGGTCGCGGATCACGTCGAGTGTGGCCGTGTCCTTCGTCAAACGCACGACCCGGTACCACGCCCCGCGCCGCAACGCGCAGTTGACGTCCACACGCAGCCGGGCCCAGACATGGGGCGAGCCTTCGGTCGGATGCATCGCCGGGGTCTACACCCAGCGTCCCCTGCAACTTCCGGGCAGCGCGCGCGGCCGTCAGGAACCGAGCCGCGCCCCGGGTTGGAGCCGGTTGCCTGACGTCCCCGTGCCGGAGGCGCGACGGGTGCTGCGGGAATGTCCCGCGGCGTGGTCGCGACAGGCGCGGACAGACGTTTCCCATCACATATCGCCGCGAAGTTGACGCTATTACTCGTTGATCTACGTAGGGCAACGCCGGCCCTCCCAATGGAGACGTACGTGAACGCTGCCTTGCTATTGGCCCTTACCGCGCTGCAGTCACCCGGCGACTGGCCCGTGTATGGGCACGACGCCGCCGGGAGCCGCCACTCACCGCTCGCGCAGATCAACCAGAGCAACGTGAAACAGCTGCGGCTCGCCTGGGCGTACCGCACCGGCGACATGATGCGCGACCGCTCGCGCTTCGAGGCCACGCCCATCGTCGTCGCCGGCACGATGTACCTCTCCACGCCGCTCGGCCGGGTAATCGCGCTCGACCCTGCCCGTGGGATAGGGCGCTGGCGGTTCGATGCACAGGTCTCGTTGGACGGTGATTACGGCGATTTCGCGAACCGGGGGGTGTCTACCTGGTTCGACCGGCGGGCCCGCGCGGGTACGGCGTGTCGCCGGCGCATCTTTGTTGCGACCGTGGACGCGCGACTGATCGCGCTGGACGCGACTACGGGAAACCGCTGCGCCGATTTCGGCGCCGCGGGGACCGTCGATCTGAGTCGCGATCTCCTCAACGCACCCGAGTACGCGGGGGAGTACGAGGTCACGTCGCCACCCACAGTGGTGGGCGACCTCGTGATCGTGGGCTCATCGGTGGCCGACAACCACCGGACCAACGCGCCCAACGGCGTGGTGCGGGCGTACGACGCGCGGACCGGCCACGAGCGATGGAGTTGGGATCCGATCGCTCGCGCCCCCGGAATGCCGGGAGCCGCGAACGCCTGGTCGGTGTTCTCCGCCGACAGTGCGCGCGACCTCGTGTTCGTGCCGACGGGCAGCGCGAGCCCCGATTATTACGGTGGCGCGCGACTCGGCGACAACCGCTGGGCGAACTCGGTCGTGGCGTTGCGCGCGTCCACCGGAGAGCTCGTGTGGGGTTTTCAGGTGGTGCACCACGACCTCTGGGACTATGACGTTCCCGCCCAGCCCGTGCTCTTCAACTTGCGTCGCGATGGTCGGCAGATCCCGGCCGTGGCTGTCGCAACCAAGATGGGCCACCTGTTCGTTCTCGACCGCCTGACCGGTAAGCCGCTGTTCCCGGTCGAAGAGCGCCCGGTCCCCACAAGCGATGTGCCTGGCGAGCAGACCTGGCCGACGCAGCCCTTCCCCGCCGACCCATTTCGCTTGGTCCCCGAAGGAATTAGGCCGGAGGACGCGTTCGGTGTCACGCCGGAGACCAAGGAGGAGTGCCGGGCCCTGATCGCCTCGTTCCGCTCCGAGGGCATCTTCACGCCACCGGCCCTGAAAGGGATGATCGTCTTCCCCGGCAACCTCGGCGGATCGAACTGGTCGGGGGTGGCCATCGACGAGGCGCGCGGGCTGATCTTCGCGCCCACCAATCGGCTCGCGATGGTCATCACACTGGTGCCGCGGGACCAGCTGCACGCGGCCCACATGGCGCATCCCGACGTCGAAGTCGGCCGGATGGCCGGCGCGCCGTACGGCATGCTGCGGGACTTGCTCTGGACGCCCGACCACATGGTCTGCGTTCCGCCACCATGGGGCACGCTCGCTGCGCTGGATGTGAACGGGCCTCGGGTGCGCTGGGACACGCCCCTAGGGCAAATGCCACAAGTCGCTGGCGTACCTGGGTCGGAGCGCTGGGGGTCCGTCAACCTGGGCGGCGCGATGGTCACGGGCGGCGGGCTGGTATTCATCGCGGCGACGTTGGACCACCACCTGCGCGCCTTCTCGGAGGAGACCGGGGAGGAGCTGTGGAGCGCCTCCCTCCCCGCGGGCGGCCACGCGCTGCCGATGACCTACACGGCTGGCGGCCGCCAGTACGTCGCGATCGTGGCAGGTGGACATGATCGGCTGCCCAGCGGGCAGGGTGATTACGTGCTGGCGTTCACGCTCCCAGGGGCTGGCGCCCCTGCGCCGGACACTACCAGCGGCCAGGCCGAGGGCGTGTACACGGCCGAGTTCCGCATCGGGGGCGCCAAGATTACCGGCCCGCTCGTCGTGCGCGCCGGGGGGGGGGACTCACTAATCGGCACACTGACGACCGATTCGCTCACCGTCAGCGGACCCGTTGCGGTACGCCGGGCCCCTTCTGGCCTCGCACTGACGTTTTCCTTCCACTATCCCAAGAAGAGCTGCGACGGCACGATCAGGGGCCTGGGTGACTATGCCGACGGCGGGCGACTCGTCGAAGGCCCCTTCGAGCTATCGGGTGGGTGTGTGGGCGACGAAGGAGGGCGCGGGGCGTTCTCGCTCTGGCGCCGCTAGTGCCACAGGTGCCAGAACGTATAGATCACCAGCCCGACGAGGCCGCCGACCAGCGTCCCGTTGATCCGCACGAACTGCAGGTCGCGGCCCACCGCGAGCTCGAAGCGGCGCGAGGTGGCTTCGGGGTCCCAGCTCGCCACGGTCTGCGCGATCAGGTCCCCGATCTCCTGGCGGTAGCGCTCGACCGCGTTGGCCGCCAGGTCCACCACCACATCGTCGATCTCAGCAAGCAGGGCCTCGTTGGCGAGGACGGCGCTGCCGAACGCGCTGAGCCCGCGCTCGAGCGGCGTCAGCGCCGTGCCCGCGCCGTCGTCTCGAGCGCCGCCCCCGTAGCCCATGACAGCGCGCCGGGTGGCCTCCCACAGGCGGGCGGACAGCTCGCCGACGGACGGGTCCGCGAGCCATTCTTCCTTCATAGCTTCCGCTTTGGCGATCACGTCCGGGGAGTGCTGCAGGCGATTCACGAAGTCTCGAAGCGCGCCGTCGAACGCCGTCCGCAGGGGATGGTCGGGGTCCGAGCCGATGGCCCGGAGCAGCTGCTCGGTGACCTCGATGATGCGCTGGTAGATCTTGTCGTCCACCACCCCAGGCACCCACCAGGGGCTCTCGGCGCGGACCTTCTCGCGGATGAAGTCCCGGCTATCGGAGATCGCCTGTGCGGCCAGGCGGACGGCTTCGTTGAGTAGACCCTGATGGTGGTCCCCTTCGACCATGAGCGCCAACATCCGGCCGAGCGCGGGCGCCACCTGGGTGCCCCGGACCCGGGCGCTCACCACCTGACGCACGAGCTCGCGCCCGGCGTCGTCCGGAAGCGCCTCCAGTGCGCGACCGAGGCCGCCCGCCACCTGCCGGGCGATGCGCCGACTGTGCTCGGGATCGCTCAGCCAGCGGGCGGCGCGCTCGGCGGGTCGCACGGCGCGCAGGTTCGCGGCGATCACCTCGCGCGAGAGAAAGTGGTTCTGCACGAAGTTGCCGAGGATCCGGCCGATCCGCTCCTTGCGGGTCGCGACGATGGCGGTGTGTGGAATCGGCAGGCCGAGCGGCCGGCGGAACAGGGCGGTGACGGCGAACCAGTCGGCGAGCCCGCCCACCAGCGAGGCCTCCGCCGTGGCCCTCACGTAGCCAAGCCAGGGAACGGCGCTCTCGAAATACGCCGCCAGGCCGAACACGACGCCGGCAAGCGCCAGCATACCGGTGGCCCGCCGCTTCATCGCGTCGAGCTGCGCCTGTCGGGTGGCGTCGTCCGGCCGCGACCACGTGGGGGTGGAGGTGGGTGCGGGGGCCGGGGGTCGGGTTACTACCGCCATGGTGGCAAGATAGCGACCGGCGATCTTTCCACGGAACACCGAGTGGACTCCGATGGTAGGGAGTCCCGTCGTATTTCCCGGGCTCAAGCCCGGGCTCGGCGCGAAGTACTCACCCTCTCGGAGGACGTTGTCATGCTGCGGTTCAGTGGATTGCTCGTGCTGTGCATTATTACCGTCTCTGCCCCCGCGCGCTCAGCCCAGAGCCCGACCGACCTGCAGGACGTCTGCAAGCGTCTGGGCGATGCGAAAGTCGGGCAGTGGGCATCGTTCGACGCGTCGAGCAGCGGTCCCAACGTCGGGAAGATCCGCCTGGCCGTGGTCGGTTCGCAGCGCTCTGGGGACACGACGTTGTACTGGTTCGAGGTGAGCTTCGAGGGGAAGGACGACAGCCACTCTGGGGTCGTGCAGATCCTGACGGCAAACCTTGCGTCCGGCATGGCGGCGCCGCGCGAGGTGGTCATGAAATGGGGTCCCCAGCCGGCGATGAGGCTCTCCGGGCAGATGGCCGCGATGATGGGCCAGGCGGGGAAGGCCAACACTGCCGCCTTCGACTGGGCGGGGCGGTGCAGCGGGGCGCACGTCGTCGGATGGGAATCGGTCGTGGTGCCCGCGGGCACGTTCCGCGCCTTGCACTTGACGACCGACGACGGCGCCGAGCTGTGGGCCTCGCGAGACATCCCGTTCGGCCTCGTGAAGACCCACGGGAGACAAGGGGACATGGCGCTGACGGGCCGGGGGGCCGACGCCAAGTCTTCCATCACCGAGAAGCCGATCGAGATGCCCGGGATGCTGGCTCCCTCCAAACCCTGACGTTGCGAAGCGGAACAGGGCGCCACCGGCGCGCCCTTGCTTGGTCGGCTGATCGGTGCTTACGTGGGTGACTCGTGGTCCCCCCCCCCACTCCACCGGAGGCCGAACAGTGTCCGTGCGTGCCGCGTCTCTCGTCGCCGTCTCCTTGTTCCTCCTCCCGGCGCCGCCCGCGCCGGCGCAAGCCTTCGATTCCACGGTGTTCGCCGCGCTCAACTGGCGCGAGATCGGGATCTTCCGCGGCGGGCGCAGCGTCGCTGCCGCGGGCTCGGCCGCCCGGCCCAACGAGTACTGGTTCGGGACCACGGGCGGCGGGGTCTTCAAGAGCAGCGACGGCGGAAACACCTGGTTGGCCGTCACCGACAAGTATTTCGGCGGCACGGTCGGTGCGATCGGCGTGTCCGAGTCGAACCCCGACATCGTGTACGTCGGCACCGGGGAGTTCGCGATCCGCGGCAATACGTCCCACGGCGACGGCGTGTGGAAGACGACCGATGGCGGCAAGACGTGGACCTTCCTCGGCCTCGCCGAGACACAGCAAATCGCCCGCGTGCGGGTCCACCCCACCAATCCCGACGTCGTCTACGTCGCCGCGCAGGGACATGCCTTTGGGCCCAACCCCGAGCGGGGTGTCTACAAGACCACCGACGGCGGTAAGACCTGGAACAAGGTCCTGTTCCGGAACGACTCGACGGGCGCGGCGGACTTGATCCTCGATCCCTCGAACCCGGACGTGCTGTACGCTGGCATGTGGCAAGCGGTGCGCCATCCATGGAAGCTCGTGTCGGGCGGCCCCGGGAGCGGTGTGTTCAAGTCCACCGACGCGGGCGAGCATTGGACGGAGCTGACCAAGAATCCCGGACTTCCCACCGGGTTGTGGGGCAACATCGGCATCGCGGTGTCGCCCGCCAAGCCGGCGCGCGTGTGGGCGCTGATCGAGGCCGACTCCGGCGGCGTGTATCGCTCGGACGACGGCGGAGCGACGTGGAAGTACGTGAACTCCGACCACAAGCTGCGGGAGCGCGCTTGGTACTACATGAAGATCTTCGCCGACCCGAAGGATTCGAACGGCGTGTGGGCCCCGAATACGAACCTGTTCAAGTCAACGGACGGCGGGGTCACGTTTCGGCACGTCGTGGACCCGCACGGCGACAACCACCACCTGTGGATCGCGTCGAACGACGGCAATCGTCTCATCGAGACGAACGACGGCGGCGCGAACGTGTCGTACAACGGGGGCAAGACGTGGACCGACCAGGACTTTGCGACCGCGCAGTTCTATCACGTGGAGACGACCAATCACTTTCCCTATCGGGTGTGCGGCGCGCAGCAGGACAACTCCGGGGTGTGCGGGCCGAGCCGTTGGCCGGGCGGGATCGACCGCAGCCTCTGGTACGACGTCTCTGGTGAATCGGGCTACATCCAGGCCCGCCCCGACAACCCCGACATCACCTACGGCGGCGACAATTCCGGCTTCCTCGCCCGGGTGGATCACAAGACCGGGTTCTTCAAGCTGATCAGCCCGTGGCCCGACAGCCCCGACGGCCACGCCGCCGCGGAAGGCAAGTATCGCTTCCAGTGGACCGCGCCCCTGCTCATCTCGCCGCACGATTCCAAGGTGCTCTACCACGGCGGCAATGTGCTGTTCAAGTCGGTGAACGAGGGGCAGAGCTGGACGGTGATCTCGCCCGATTTGACGCGGCACGATCCCGCGACGCTCGGTCCCTCGGGCGGTCCGATCACGCTCGATCAGACGACGGCCGAGTACTACGCCACGATCTTCGCGCTGGCGGAGTCGCCGCGGGTGAAGGGCCTGATCTGGGCCGGATCGGACGACGGGCTCATTCACCTGACGCGCAACGGCGGCAAGACCTGGACCGATGTGACGCCGCCCTCCCTCGGCGAGTTCACGCGCGTGTCCATCATCGAGGCGTCGCACTACGCCCCCGGCACGGCCTACGTGGCGGCGAATCGCTATCAGCTGGAAGACATGGCGCCTTACATCTGGAAGACCACCGATTACGGGCGCACCTGGACGAAGATCGTGAACGGCCTCCCCGCCACTGAGTTCGTCCGCGTCGTGCGGGAAGATCCCGTGAAGCGCGGCCTGCTGTTCGCGGGCACCGAGCGCGGCGTGTGGGTGTCGTTCGACGATGGCGCCAACTGGCAGACGCTGCGCCGCAACCTGCCGCTCGTGCCGGTGCACGACCTGGCCATCAAAGAGGGCGACCTGGTCGCCGCGACGCACGGCCGGTCGTTCTGGATCCTGGATGACATCTCACCGCTGCGCCAGCTGGCGCGAGCTACGCCGCGTGAGGCGGTGCGTCTCTTCAAGCCGCGCGACGCCTATCGCGTGGACTGGACCGGCGGTTTCCAGCTGCCGGCCAACGAGGCGCACCCGGTGGGGAAGAACCCGCCGTCGGGGGCGATGATCTACTACTGGCTCAAGGACAAGGATCGGAGCGTCACGCTCGACATCCTCGACGCGCGCGGCCGGCTGATCCGCGGCTTCTCGAGCAGGCAGGATTCCATCACCAAGGCCGACAGCCTCAAGGTGGATACTCTGAAGAAGGCCCGCACCGACAGCCTGAAGCAGGCGGGCATCACCGATTCCACCAAGGTCGACAGCATTCTGGGCACGCTGTTCGCCGACACGCTGAAGGACGAGGACAAGCCCTGGCCGCACCGCCCGGCCGCCGCGCCCAGGGCGCCTAACAAGCTCGGCCTCAACATGTTCGTTTGGAACATGAAGTATCCTCCGGCGCGGGATTTCTGGGGGATCAACGGCGTCGCGCTCGACGGCCCGGTGGCGTTGCCGGGTACGTATCGGGTGCGGCTCACGGTGGGCGGCAAGGTGTACACCCAGAGCTTCGGGTTGAAGCTCGATCCGCGCTCCAAGGTCACTCCGGCCGATCTTCAGGCGCAGTTCGCGTTCCTGAAGCAGCTGCGCGACACGGTGAACGCGGCGACGACGGCGATCATCCGCATCCGCAACGTGCGCTCGCAGCTGGAGGACGGCGCCTCGCGGGCG
>DATEGE010000219.1:0-1270 GCA_035280265.1 Gemmatimonadales bacterium
CAGCACCGCTTCGATCGGCACGAGCGTCACCGGCCGTACCGCGGCGGGGCGGATCTCCACCTCGCCGATGAGCCCGCTCGCCAGCGTCGAGGGAGGCACCGTGACCTCGACGCGATAGGTGCCGGTGAGCGGGTCGGCCGCAGCGGCGATCTCCGTAACGGTCCCCTCGAGCGGGTGATCCGGGAGCGCGTCGAATCGCACCACGGCGGAGTCGCCGCGCCGCACCCGCACGACGTCACGATCGGCCAGTGCCGCGCGCACCACGACACCGCGCGATCGGCTTCCCAGCGTGAGAATCGGCGTACCGGGCTGCACCAGCTCCCCAGGCTCCGCGGTACGGCGGAGGATGACTCCCCCGGCTGGGGCGACGATCAGCGCGTAGCGGCGATTGAACGACGCGGTTTCGAGCTCGGCCTGCGCCACGTCGTAACCCGTTTGGGCGTTCTGCACCTGCTCGAGTGTCGCTACGCTGTCGGCATAGAGTCGCCTGGCGCGAAGCAGGTCGCGGTTGGCTTTGTCGGCAGCGCTGCGCGCCCGAGTCACGCCGGCGTCGATTTCGCTCAAGTCGAGCGCGGCGAGGGTGTCACCGGCTTGCACCACGTTGCCTTCGTCCACCAGAATGCGCCCGATCACGCCGCCGATCTTGAAGCTCAGAGCCACTTCTTCCTTGGGACCGAGCATGCCGGTGGCGGTGACGGGACGGGCGATGCGCTCCCACGAAACGGGCGCCAGGCGGACGGCTACGGTCTCGTGATCGGGGGGGGGCGCCGAGGCACGACCCCGCGCGCAGCCCGCGAGCGCCAGCGACAGTAGGAGTATGGACACGGTGCGGTTCATCGAACGGACTCCTCTGGTAAGGTCCTCAACGCTGTCGCGCGCTCTAAGTCCACGTAGTGGATGGCGTACTGATAGGCAGTGACGACGCGATTCAGCTCGGCGGAGGTAAGGCCGGTCCGGGCATCGACCAGCTCGATGGGACTGGCCACTCCTTCTTCGTAGCGACGGCGTACAAGCTCGAACGTCCGGCGCGCCGCCTCGAGACGGGCGTCCGCGGTGGCGATGGCATCGTGCGCGACCGCGGCGGCATCGTAGGCCGTCCGCACCTCGAGGGCGATCCGCTCCTCGAGGTCCGTCCTGAGCGTCCGCGCCCGCTCGACGTCGAGCGATGCGGCGGTGCGGCGGGCGGCATCTTGCCCGCCGTTGAAGAGGTTCCAAGAGACGACGAGCGACGCGACCCAGTAGTCCTGGCTCGACCGGAACGCCAGGTCCC
>DATEGE010000220.1:0-6080 GCA_035280265.1 Gemmatimonadales bacterium
AGCTGGCGCGCGCCGCCGCCGCCGGGCACGCCAGCGTCGTCGGCGCGATCGGGCCGCTGGGCGTGCGCATCGAGCCGTTCGGCCCCACCTCCCGCGCGGAGGCGTGCGCGCACTTCCAACGCCAAGCCAAAGGCCTGCTCGCGGGCGGCGTGGACGGCTTCATTCTCGAGACCTTCTCGGACGTGGACGAGATCCACGAGGCGCTGCGCGCTGTGAAGAGCGTGTCCGACTTGCCCGTGATCGCCCAGATGACTGTGGGCGACGACGGGCTCACCCACTACGGCACCGCGCCCGAGACGTTCGCGAAGCAACTCACGGCCTGGGGCGCCGACGCGGTCGGCGTGAACTGCTCGGTCGGCCCCGCCGGCGTGCTCGAGGCCGTCGAGACGCTCGTCAAGGCGACCGACCGTCCCATCTCCGCGGTCCCGAACGCCGGCCTGCCCAAGGACGTGGGAGACCGCAAGATCTACCTCGCCTCGCCCGAGTACATGGCGAGCTACGCGCGCCGCATGATCGAGGCCGGGGCGCGCATCGTGGGCGGATGCTGCGGCACGACCCCGGAGCACATCAAGAAGATTCGCGACTACGTGGCGAGCGTCGTGCCGCGCCACCAGCCCAGCGTCGTGTCGCGCGAGACGATCTCGCCGCCGGCCGGGGTGGAAGCGGTGCCGTTGTCCGCGCGCTCCGCCTGGGGCGCGAAGCTCGCCCAGGGCCAGCTCGTCACCAGCGTCGAGATCGTCCCGCCGAAGGGGGTCGATCCGACACCGATGCTGGCGCAATGCCGGGCGCTGAAGGCGGCGGGGGTGGACGCCGTGAACGTGCCGGACGGCCCGCGCGCGCAAAGCCGGATGGGAGTGTTGCCTTCGGCGATCCTCATTCAAAAGGAAGTCGGGATCGAAACCGTGGTCCACTACTGCTGCCGCGACCGCAACCTCCTGGGAATGCTCTCGGACATCCTGGGCGCGCACGCGGCGGGGCTGCGCAACATCCTGATCATCACCGGCGATCCGCCCAAGATGGGGCCCTACCCCGAGGCCACGGCCGTCTTCGACATCGACTCGATCGGGCTCACCAACCTCGTGTATCGTCTCAACCACGGGCTCGACCCGGGGCACAATCCCATCGGCGCGCCCACCCAGTGGGCCATTGGCGTGGGGGTGAATCCGGGCGCGGTGGATCTCGATCGCGAGCTCTCACGATTCCACTGGAAGGTGGACGCGGGGGCCGAGTTCGCCGTCACACAGCCCGTATTCGACGTGCGACAGTTGGAGAGCTTCCTCAAGCGGGTGGAGGCTTACCGGATTCCGATCGTGGCCGGAATCTGGCCGCTCGTGTCGCTCCGCAACGCGGAGTTCCTCGCGAACGAGGTTCCCGGCGTGGTGGTACCCTCCGCGGTGTTGGAACGGATGCGGCGCGCGCAGGAGCAGGGCAAAGAGGCCGCCCTCGCCGAGGGAGTGAAGATCGCGCGCGAGATGTTCGAGCAAGTGAAGCACACCGTCCAGGGCGTGCAGGTGAGCGCGCCGTTCGGGCGGGTCGAGGTGGCGTTGGAAGTGTTCGGGTAAGGCAGCCGCTTTACGGCCAGGGCACCCCTTTGACGTAGACCTGCTGGATGCGCGCGATGCCCGACGGCGTCACGCGCAGCCGCACGGTCAAGTCGCTCGCCGCCGGCGTGTCGACGCCTTCGTGGACGAAATACTGCTCCACCCCGAACTCGAACCACGAGCCGAACTGGCCGCTCGACCGGCCTCGTATCGCGACCGCATCGGAATCGAGCAGGGCCGGGCGCGCGAGCAGCAGACGCTCGGGAACGTGAAACGCCCCCTCGCGACGCAGGACCACCCACACGGGTGCGCCAACCGGCACGTTGATGCGCCGCACGGTCGAGTCCCAGGGACGGCTGAACTCGTACGCCAGACGGAGATACTGGCCGCGGAGCAGATCGCGGGGATCGACCGGAACGACCTTCACGAGAATCGACGCGCCCGAGGCGAGGCGCGCCTGCTCGCGGCCCGCCCAACCCGCGAAGAACAGGAGCTGCAGGCCCACGCAGACGGCGGCGAGCTTGAGACGCGTCATCCCGCCTCAGCCTTTTCCATGCGGGCGACCACGGCGCGTCGCCACCGCTCCATGCCTCCGGCTGTCGCGAGCAACACGATGCCGCCGAACACGAACAACGTGCCGGTATCCGCGAGGCCGCCGATGAGATCGATAAATCGCGTCACGATCCCGAGGCCGAATGCCAGGACGCCGATGTTGACGAAGTCTCGTTGGCGCGACAACGCGCCGTACACGACGAGCCAAAGGGCGAACAAGAACCAGACCACCCAAGCTGCCGCTGAGACGATCACCGGGGCAACGTCGTACCGGGTGGTGCTACCGAACTGCAGCAGCTCGAGCCGCGGACCCCGCGGAATCACGTCCGCGTCGACGAGCAACGCCGCGAGACTCGTCGCCGCGACCACGACCAACAGCAGCGACAGCCGTGCCCGCAACCAGGGGACCTCCGGGGCCAGACGCGTCCAGCCCAGCGCCACGCCCGCCACGCCAAGGACGAGCGTCCCCAGCGGGAGCGCGAGCGATCCCGTGGAGACGACGCTCATCGGCTCCGAGAACCGCCGGAAGAACCCGAGCATGTAGACCCCGTAGAACAACATGAGCTGCGCGCCCGCGCGCATCACCAGCCGGATGCGCCTATCGTCCGGCCTCGGCCCCAGCGCGCTTTGCGCGCCGAGCAGCGCGAGGCCCAGCCCCAGCGATATCAGGAGATAGGCAGTGAAACCGGTGGTGTGCAGCGGTGAGCTGGAGTCGGCACCCTGAAAGTGAAGCCACAGCCACACCGCAAGAATCGCGAGGCCGGAGATGGCCGGCGAGCGGAGCAACACGGCCAGCGGCGTGATGGCCACGAGCCAGACCAACATCGCCCGGGCGGGATTGGGCGGCAGGTGATAGATCTGACCGATGAGCGCGAGGCCCGCCACGAACAGTCCCGCGCCGACAAACTGCAGCGCCTCGGCGAGGCGAGGGTACGGGCGTCCCGTCCATTGAATCCACAGCGCCGCGCCGTAAACGCCCGCGAGCAACACCAGAAAGCCGACGATCTTTACCCAATCGGCGATCTCGCTCCAGTTCGCGGCGACCAGCAGAATGACGCCGAGGACGGTGACGGTGGCCCCGAGCCGCCCGAGCACGCCCCCGAGGCTCAACCAGCCGCGCTCGCGCTCGCGCTCCGCGGCCAGCGCGGTGAGCCGCTCCGCGACGCCAGAGTCCACGACCCCTTGTGCCCTCGCGGCGACCAGGAGCTGCTCGAGCTGCCGCGCAAAGGACGCCATGATCGCGCCCAATATAGCGCTTCGCGAGTGAGCGTTCACCGCGGTATCCTTCCAACAGTCCATGATTCGCCCCCGTCGGGAAATGCTGTTCACGGAGAAGGACGCCGCCCTGCGGGACGACGTCCGTACACTGGGCGCCCTGGTCGGCGACGTGATCCGCGAGCAGGGCGGCGAGGCCCTGTTTCAGCGGGTCGAAGCCGCACGCGTCGCCGCCATCCGGCGACGCGAGGAGGGAGGCGAGGCCGAGGTGGACGCCGGGCTCCAGGCCGCGGTCGGAGGCCTCGAGCCCCGCGACGCGGGTGAGCTGGTACACGGCTTCGCCACCTACTTCAACGCGGTCAACCTCGCCGAGCGGATCCACCGCATCCGCCGGGGGCGCGACTACCTGCGCGCCAGCGGGTCCGGCGCCCCACCCCAGGAGGGGAGTCTCGAAGACACGGTGCGCCGCCTCGCCAGCGCGGGCCTCGGCCCCGCCGACATGGGGGCGCTGCTGCAACGCCTCCTGTTCGAGCCGGTGTTCACCGCGCACCCGACCGAGGCCACGCGCCGGACGCTGCTCGAGAAGCAACAAACTATCGGCCGACTGCTGGTGCGTCGGCTCGACCCGTCACTGACTCCCGCCGAAGAGCGCGCCACGCTCGGGCGGATCCGCGAGGAGATCACGGTGGCGTGGCAGACGGAGGCGCAGTTCATCGCGCGCCCGACGGTGCTCGATGAGCTGGAGCACATCCTGTTCTTCTTGACCGACGTCGTTTACCGCGTGGTCCCACCGTTCTACGAAGCCCTGGGGGACGCACTCGCGACGGTGTACGGGACGGCGGGGGGGGCCATTCCCGTGCCCCCGATGCTGCGGTTCGCGTCGTGGGTGGGCGGGGACATGGACGGCAATCCCAACGTCACCGCCGACACGATCCGCGCGGCGCTAGCGCGCCACCGCATGCTGGTGCTCGAGCGCTACCAGCGCGAGGCGCTCGAGCTGGCGCAACGACTCACGCAGTCTGTTTCGCGTGTGGGCGTGGACGAGGCGGTGACGCGGCGGTCGGCCGACTATGCCGCCTGCTTCCCCGCCGCCTTCGCGGCGGTGCCCGGGCGCTATCACGACATGCCGTACCGCGTGTTCTTCCACCTGATCGCCGCGCGAATCTCCGCCACACAGCGGGACGAAGCCCACGGCTACGGCAGCGCCGAAGAGCTCGCCGGGGATCTGCGGCTCGTGAGCCGGAGCCTGTTGGAACACCGGGGCGAACACGCGGGACTGTTCAGCGTCCGGCGGCTCGTGTGGCGCGTCGAGACCTTCGGCTTTCACCTGGCGACGCTCGACGTACGCCAGGACGCGCTGGTGCATCGCACAGTGGCGGGCCGACTGCTCGGCGACGGGGGTTGGCTCGAGCGCTCGGGCGCCGACCGGGCGGCCCGAGTCGCGCGCGCCATCGCGTCGGGGGAGCCGCCGGTCGCACCGCCGGACGAGGACGCGACCCGCACCCTCGCGGTATTCCGCGCGATCGCGGAGTGCCGAGCCCGCTACGGCCCGCACGCCATCGGGCCCTACATCATCAGCATGACCCAGGGCGCCGACGACGTGCTCACGGTGTTGCTGCTGGCGCGCTGGGCGGGGCTGGGTCCACACCCCGTGCCGCTCGATGTCGCGCCCCTGTTCGAGACCGATGACGACCTCAAGTCGGCGCCGCAGGTGATGGCGGCGCTCCTCGCCGACGCCGTGTACCGCGCGCATCTCGAGGCCCGCGACCGTCATCAGATCGTCATGATCGGGTATTCGGATAGCAACAAGGACGCTGGAATCGCGGCGTCGCGCTGGGCGCTGCAGCGTGCGCAAGCCACGCTGGTCGGCGCGCTGCAACCCGCCGGAATCGACCTCACGATTTTCCATGGCCGTGGCGGCACCGTGAGCCGTGGCGGCGGCAAGCTCACGCGCGCGGTCCAAGCCGCACCGCCGGGGAGCGTGCGCGGGCGTCTGCGCATCACCGAGCAGGGCGAGGCGATCAGCGCGAGCTACGGGCTACGCGGCATCGCGCTGCGCACGCTCGAGCAGGCGGTCGGCGCGGTGGCGCTCGCGACCGCGCTCTCCCCAACCCCGGACGACCGATCACCGCACTGGGACGTGCTGATGGAAGAGATCGCGTCGTCGAGCCACGCGGTGTATCGCGCGCTGGTGTACGACGACCCCCGCTTCGTCGAGTACTTCCGGCTGGCGACGCCGATCGACGTGATCGAGCGCATGCCGATCGGCTCGCGGCCGCCCGCGCGTCGCTCCGGGACGGGAATCCAACAGCTGCGGGCGATTCCCTGGGTGTTCGCATGGACGCAGAGCCGGCACGTGCTGCCGGGCTGGTACGGCATCGGGACCGCGCTCGAGCGCGCCGTGGCTCGCCACGGGGAGGCCGCGATCGCCGAGATGCTCCGCGATTGGCCATTCCTCCGGGCACTCGTGGATGACGTCGAGATGGTGCTCGCCAAAGCGGACATCGCCATCGCGGCCCGTTACGCCAAGCTGGCGGGGCCGCTCGAGGCGATGTTTTTCCCGGCGATTCGTGCGGAGTTCGAGCGCACGGTGGCGTGCGTGTTGCGGCTCAAAGGGACGGGCGCGCTACTCGACGGCGATCCGGTGTTGCAGCGCTCGATCAGGCTGCGCAACCCATACGTGGACCCGATGAGCCTGCTTCAGGTGGAGTTGCTCGCCCGCTGGCGGGGGGCGGGACGCCCGGATGATGATCTGTTCGGAGCGCTGCTCGC
>DATEGE010000221.1:0-28353 GCA_035280265.1 Gemmatimonadales bacterium
CGGTCGCGCGCGACCGGCCCGCCACGCTAGTTGCGGGGCGTGGGCGACGCCGGCTGAGCCGCGGCGAGCGCCAGCAAATCCTGGGGCGACTTGGCGCGCCGCGCGAGCGCCAGCGCGGCTCGGACCTGGCGGTCGGCCTCCCGCTGACGCCGCACCTCCGTCGCTCTGCCGAACACGTAGCGTGCGACCTCGAAGCCCAAGTCTTGCGTGATGACTTCGCGCGCGCCGGTCAGCACGCTGTCTGGCACCGCGACGCCCCGCGCCCGCAACCGCTTGACGACGTCGTCGACCATGTCCGGCGTGACGGTGAAGTCCGGACTCTTGATCCGGCCAGCGGTCTTGACGTCGAGCGCGTACGAGGTGCGAACGTCCTGGTAGGTGGGAATTCTGTTCCCCAGGGCCTTGAGAAAGGCGCGCTCAGCGGTGTCGAAGGTGTCGGGCGCGACGAACAGGTCGGGTCGGATCCCGCCGCCGCCCACCAGCGTCCGCCCGCGATCGGTGTGGTAGGTCGGTGCCGAATCCGACTTGGTGCTGTCGCGACCCAATTCGGCCGCTTCGGCCTGAGCCAGCTGGTCCTCCTCGCTCTTGCTCTTCCGTTGAATGGTCCGCCCGCTGGGCGTGTACCAGCGGGCCGTGGTGATCTTCAGCGCCGTCTCGGGCGTGAGCTGCCACAGCGACTGCACCAGCCCCTTCCCGAAGGTGGGGGTCCCCACCACGACGGCGCGATCGTGGTCCTGCAGCGCACCGGTGATGATCTCCGCCGCGCTCGCGCTGAACCCATTGACGAGCACGACGATCGGCAGACCCGGCCAGGGCTGGGGCTTCTGGTCGCGATAGGTACGCGAGATGTTGGGCGCCCGGCCGCGCGTCTCCACCACCTCCTGCCCGGGGTCGAGGAACAGCTCACTGACGCCGACGCCCTGATCGAGCACGCCGCCCGGGTTGCCGCGCAAGTCGAGGATCAGGGCCCGCATGCCCTGCTTCATCAGCTGGCCGATCGCCGTGGTGAGCTCATCGGCCGAGGTTTCGCTCACGGTCGAGAGCAGCACGTAGCCCACGCGATCCTCGAGCATCATCGATACCTGCACCGAGCGCACGTGGATCGTGGCCCGGGTGAGCCTGAACATGAGGGGTTGCTCGATGCCGACGCGCCGCACGCGAAGCTCCGCCGCGGTTCCGGGTTGGCCGCGCAGCTCCTTCACGGCTTGATCGTTCTTCCAGCCCTCGGTCGAGCGACCGTCCAATCCGATGATCTGGTCGCCGGACTGGATTCCAGCCCGCTCCGCCGGCGTGTCCGGGAGGGGCGCCACCACCGTGATCCAGCCGTCGCGTACGTCGATCTGGATGCCCAGGCCCCCGTAGTTGCCCGTGGTGGCCTCGTTCAGCGCGCGGAAGTCATCGCGCTTGAGGAACACCGAGTAGGGGTCGTGCAGCTGATCGAGCATGCCGTCGATGGCCATCTGATACAGCCGACGTTCGTCGATCGAATCGACGTAGAAGTCGGCGACGTGGGCGAGCACGTCTTCGAACAGGCGCGCCTGCTGGTACACCGACCCCGTGGGCTCGGCCTGCCGCTGCAGCAGCCAGCCGCCCGTCGCGAGCGCCAGCCCGGCCGCCGCGGTGACGATCACGATGTTGCGGAGCTTCATGAGACGCCTCGCGTTGTAGGTGCGGCCACCGCCATGACCTCGCGCCAAGCGGCTTCCTGCACCAGCTTCTTCGACTGGGTGGCATCGATGTGTACGACCCCCGGGCCCGCAGCGCGGCGATACGCGTCACGTACCCGGTGGTGAAATGCGTCGTCCTGACGCTCGAATCGATCCTGGACCTTGCGCGCGGCCCGCTGCCGCGCCCGGCCCACGTCCACCGGCACGTCCAGCACGAGCGTCACGTCCGCCACCAGACCGCCGGTGGCCAGCCGGATCGCCCGCGCCACCTCCTCGGATGGTAACCCACCGCCCGCCACTTGGTAGGCCGAGGTGGACAAATCGAAACGGTCGGCCACCACCACTTGCCCCGCCTCGAGCGCCGGCCGGATGACCCGCTGGACCAAGTCGGCCCGAGCGGCCAGGAAGAGAAACAGCTCCGTGACCGGGGACATCTCGTGGGGAAATTTGAGTGCGACCTTGCGCGCCGCCTCCGCCACGGGGGTGCCGCCCGGCTGCCGCACGGCCACGACGGGCAGCCCTTCCGCCGCGAGCCGTGTCCCGAGCCAGCGCGCCAGCGTCGATTTCCCCGCCCCCTCGGGGCCCTCGACGACGATGAATAGCCCCGAACCGTCGCGCATCATCCCAGGGTGATGATCGGGCTCGCCGCGCCCTGCTTCATGCCGTCGTAAATCCGGGCGTTCACCTTCGCCATCAGCTTCTCGAAGTTCGCCTGGGCGGCCACGACCTGCTGATATACCGGATTGCCCTGCACGCTGTGGAGGGCCTTATCGTATTGCTCGACCTGCTCCTTGGAGGGCTCGCGTCCCTCCTGCGAGGCGCGCTCGATGTCCTGGGCGATGCGCTCGACCTCTGCGAGCAGCTGGCGACAGGTCGCGTCCTCCTTCATTCGGTCGCTGGCCCGGACCAGCGCCTTGTACTCGTCGCTCTGCCCCAGCAGTCGCCCCAGTTCCTGTGCCTTCTGATCGATCACGCGCGCTCTCCCTCCCGCTCCTCGAGGCAGGCCAGCATGTAGCGTGGCCGGCCGAACAGGTCGTGATGTACGCTCACCGCGGTCCAGCCGTGCCGCGCGGCGAGCGCCCGCACCGCGTCGGCGCGCCGCTCGTCGATCTCGAGCGCCACCAGGCCGCCCGGCTCGAGGAAACGTCGCCCGCCAGCGAGCAATGCCGCAGTCGCGTCGAGACCCGTCGCCCCGCTCACCAGCGCCTCGCGAGGCTCGAACAGGCGCACGGCGGGGTCGAGCGACGCATACTCCGCCTCGGTCAGGTACGGTGGATTCGACACGATCGCACGATAGCGCTGCCCCGCGAGCGGCGCGAGCCAGTCGCCGATGCGCACCTCGACCGGCACGCGGGGGCGGACCGACGCCACGTTCTCGCGCGCCAACGCCGCCGCCTCGACTGAGCGCTCCACCGCGACCACCCGCTCGAAGCAGCCCTCGACCGCCAGGGACAACGCGATGCACCCGCACCCGGTCCCGATATCGGCAACGACACCGCGGCGCTCTGCAGAGTTATTCCCAGCTCCTAACCCCGAATCCCGAACCTCGTATTTCAAGACCAGCTCCACCAGTCCTTCAGTCTCCGGTCGGGGAATGAGCGCTCGCGGATCGCACTTGAGCTCGAGCGAGCGGAACGATGTACGGCCCACGGCGTAGGCGAAGGGTACACCATTCACGCGCCGTTCCACGGCCTCCTGGAAGCGATGCCACACTGCCAGCGCGGCCGGACGCTGCCGCTCCAGCCACACGTTGCCCGGCGTGAGCCCACCACCTGAGGCCGCGGCCCACAACGCCCTCGCCTCCCGCACCGGATGTTCCACGCCCGCGCGCTCGAGTGGCCCAATCGCGTCGGCCAGCGCCTCGCCGATGGTCGCGGCAGCCCACTTCTGTTCAGGCACTCTGGCGCTCCTGTTCGCCCGCGCGCCGCACCGCGTCGATCAGCTCGTCGAGGTTACCGTCGAGGACGTCCGCGAGATTGTGGACGGTGTGGTGGATGCGGTGGTCGGTCACCCGGTTCTGCGGGAAGTTGTACGTCCGGATCTTCTGGGAGCGGTCGCCGGTCCCTACCTGCGCCCGGCGCTCGCGAGCGCGCTCCGCCTCCTGCTCCGCCACCATGCGGTCGAGCAGCCGCGACCGCAGCACTTCCATGGCCTTGATCTTGTTCTGGAGTTGACTCTTCTGATCCTGGCACTGCACCACCAGGTTGGTGGGCAGGTGGGTGATGCGCACCGCGCTGTCGGTGGTGTTGACGCTCTGGCCGCCAGGGCCCTGCGATCGGAAGACATCGATGCGGAGGTCCTTGTCCTCGATCTTCACGTCGACCTCCTCGGCTTCGGGAAGCACCGCCACGGTCGCCGCCGACGTGTGGACGCGACCCTGCGCCTCGGTGACGGGGACGCGCTGCACGCGGTGGACACCCGACTCGTAGCGCAGCGTACCGTAGACGCCCGGCCCGCGGGCGGCGAAAATGGCCTCTTTCAGACCGCCCAGGTTCCCCTCGGACAGCGAGAGGACCTCCACTTTCCAGCCGTGCCGCTCGCAGAACCGGGTGTACATCCGGAACAGCTCCGCGGCGAACAGCGCTGCTTCGTCGCCTCCGGTACCGGCCCGGATCTCGACGATCGCGTCCCGGTCGGCGAGGGGGTCGGGGGGCGTGAGCAGGTCAGCCAGGCGCCGTTCGAGCTGCTCGATCTCAGGGCGCAGCCGCTCCACGTCCGCCCGGGCCAGCTGTGATAGCTCGGGGTCCCGGTCCTGGAGCACCTCGCGGGCTTGCCCCAGCTCCCGTTCGAGCCGGTTCAGCCGCTCGTGCGCCTGGCGGACCTGCTCGAGCCGGGCGTGCTCGCGGCCGAGCTGCTTCAGCTTGGCCGGATTCCGCGCGGTCTCGGGGTCGGCCAACTCTCGGGCGACCTCCTCCGCCCGCGCGAGCGCCTGGCGGAGTCGGGCCTCCACGGCTCAGCCCGCGGCCTTCTCGGTCCCGTATTTCTGGCGGAAACGCTCCACCCGCCCGGCCGTGTCCACAAGCTTCTGCTTACCGGTGAAGTACGGATGGCACTTGGCGCAGACCTCGACGTGTATCACGGGCACGGTCGAGCGTGTCACGAAGTTGTTGCCGCACGCGCACTGCACCGTCGCGCGCTGGTAGGCGGGGTGAATCTTGGGTTTCACTGCACTCGATCCTCGACTAGAAGTCAGAACGGCACGAAGGGCGGAAATATAACTGGCACCACAAGTTGGCGGCAAGCGTCGGGGGGCGCGCCGAATTGACAGCAGCGCCGCTTGTACGTAAGCTTGCCCGACCATCAACCCGCCCCAAAGTCCGAGGGGGACCTGTATCGTGTCCGTCACGAGCATCCTCCAGAAGGTCCCGCTCTTCAGCCAGCTAGCGCCCACCGAGCTCGAGCGGGTGTCCGAAATCACCCGCGAGCGCAGTTATCCGCGCAACTCCGTGATCCTGTTCGAAGACGACCCCGGGGACGCGCTGTACATCGTCGGCAAAGGGCAGGTCAAGGTGGTGCTGATCGGAGAGGACGGGCGCGAGGTGATCCTGTCCGTGCTCGGCGAGGGCGATTTCTTCGGGGAGATGTCGCTCATCGACGAAGAGCCGCGCTCAGCCCATGTGATCGCGATGGAGGACTCCAACCTGCTGGTGATCCGTCGGGAGGACTTCCAGGCCATTCTGCAGCAGTCGCCGGGGATCGCGATGGGATTGCTGCGCGAGCTGTCGCGCCGCCTGCGTCGGGTGGATGAGAAGGTCGGGAGCCTCGTGCTGCTCGACGTCAACGGGCGGGTGGCGCAGCTGCTCCTCGATCTCGCCGAGGAGGCAGGGGCAGACCGGATCACGCGCCGCCTCACCCATCACACGATCGCGCAGATGATCGGCTCGTCGCGCGAGACCGTGAGCCGCACGATGCGGGAGCTGGTGGAGAAGGGCTACATCGAGATCAGCCGCCGCGAAATCCTGATCCGCGACCGCGCCGCACTGGAAGCGTCCGCCGGGCGGTCGTGAGGCTCGTCACGACCGTGGGGTGAGGTCGCGCCTGTTTCTACGTGTCGCATTTTCCATAACTTAGCCTACACTGACTGAGGCGCTGTCGGCACGGATGGCCTACACGGTGACCTTTTGGGGGACGCGCGGCTCGATCCCCACCCCAGGAGCGCACACCGCGCGCTACGGCGGCAACACGCCGTGCGTCGCCGTGGAAGGCGGGAGTGGGGGGGCGGGCGGAGCCGAGCTCGTGATCCTCGACGCCGGCACCGGGATCCGGGCGTTGGGCCTGGAGCTGGTGGAACGGCAGAACGGCGCGGTGCAGGCGGAGATCTTGCTCTCGCACGCGCATTGGGACCATATCCAGGGCCTGCCCCACTTCAAGCCGTTCTTCGCTCCCGGCAACGCGGTGCGCATCTGGGGCTCGCGCCAGGGCACCACGTCGCTCGAGGCGATCTTGCGGCAACAGATGGACCCGGCGGTGTTTCCGGTCCCGTTGGACGCGTTGTCGGCGCGCCTCACCGTGCAGCAAGTGGAGCCCGGCGAGTTCTCGGTAGGGACCTTCCGGGTGCGGGCGATGCGCTTGCGGCACCCCGGGACGACGCTCGGGTATCGGCTCACACCGGCGAAGGGCGGCGCCAGCATGGCCTACGTGACCGACAACGAGTTGGGACCCGGTGGGCACTACGGGACGGCGTCGTCGTGGCGCAAGGAGTTCGTGACGTTCCTCCATGGGGTGGAGTTGTTGATTCACGACGCGATGTATACGCCGGAGGAGCTGGAGGAGCACCGCGGCTGGGGCCACTCGACGTTCGAGGAGGCGGTCGCCCTGGCGGGCGAGGCGGGGGTGAAACGGCTGGTCCTGTTCCACCACGAGCCCGAGCACGGCGATGAAGCGATCGACGCGCTCCTTGCCGCCGCGCGACGACAGGCGCGGACGAAGGGCCTGCCCGCAGAAGTCCTGGCGGCGCAGGAAGGCATGATACTGACCATCTGATGCGAGGAGTCGACCATATGCGCTCGCGCACTGTGGCCGCGGTGTTAGCGGTCTTGTTGGTGGCGCTGGGGAGGCGCGGCTGGGCCGCGCAGGGACGGGGTCAAGACCTCCGGGCCGGCATCGCGGTGATGCCATTCGACAACAGCGGCTCGTACGGGCAGGACAAGGAGAACTTCGACGCCCTCCAGAAGGGCATCGCCGGCATGTTGATCTCGGAGCTCGCCGCCAATCCCGCGGCCCGCGTCGTCGAGCGGGACGAGATTCAAAAGCTCGTCGAGGAGCAGAACCTCGGCGCCTCAGGGCGCGTGGATCCGCAGACGGCGGCCAAGCTCGGCAAGCTGGTCGGGGCGCGCTACGTCATCACCGGCACGTTCATCGACTTTTACGGAGACTTCCGGCTCGACGCGCGACTCGTCAACGTGGAAACGAGCGAGATCGTGAAAGTCGAATCGGATCGCATGCAGCGGGATCACCTGTTCGACATCATTCGGACGGTGGCCGCGCGACTCATGAAGGACGCAAACCTGCCGCCGCTCCCGAAGCAGGCCTCGGACCAACGGATGAGCCGCCAGATCCCGACGGAGGCGTTGACGTTCTACTCGAAGGCGCTGCTGTTTCAGGACCGCGGGCAGAAGGACAAGGCGGTGGAGATGTACCAACGCGCGCTGGCGGTCTTCCCAGAGTACGCCGAGGCACAGCAGGGGCTGCAGCGCGTCAAGCCCTCGTGAGACGGCGGCGGTCGCACCGTGAAATACCTGCTGCTCCACACTCCCGCGTGGGACCCGGCGAGCGTCCGTCCCGTGCTCGACGGCTCGAACATCGAGCTGCGCGAGGTACGGGTCCCGCGCGATCTCGCCCCCGACGACCGGCCCAGCGTGTTCCTCCTCGACGCGGAGAACCGCTCGGTATTCCCGTTGGATGTGCTGCGAGCGTTCGTGGATGCGGGTGGCGCGATCGTCGCCATCGGACGCCAGGGCGAGGCCGACGTCCCCGGGGAGCTGCCGTCCGAGCTGCTGACGGGGTTCGTTGCTCAGCCCATGGGCCCGCGGCAACTCCTGGTGGCCGTCCGCGCGGGCTATCGCGAGGCCGCCGCTCGCATGGAGACGGCCCGCGCCCGATCCGAGGCGGCGAGCCGCAGCCGCGAGATCGGCGAGCTGACCCACATCGGTGTCGCCCTCGGCACCGAGCGCGACCTCAAGACGCTGTTGGACCTGATTCTCACGCAGGCACGTCGTATCACGGCCTCCGATGCGGGCAGCCTGTACCTGGTGGAAACGGGGGAGCAAGGCCAGAAGCGCCTGCGGTTCCGGCTCGCACACACCTACTCGAAGCCCGAGGCGCCGTTCGTGGAGTTCACGATTCCCGTGGACCGGACGAGCCTCGCCGGCTATGCGGCGGTCACGGGCGAGCCCCTGATGATCGACGACGCCTACTTCCTGCCCCCCGACATGGAGTACAGCATCAACCGCTCGTTCGACGAGCGCTACGGGTATCGCACCAAGTCGATGCTCGTGATCCCGCTCAAGGATCACAAGGACGAGGTGCTCGGCGTCCTCCAGCTCATCAATCGTAAGCGCAACCCCCAGGCGGTCCTCGCGAGCCCGGCCGACGTGGACGTGCAGGTGGTTCCCTATTCGCAACGCACGAAGGAGCTCGTCACTGCCCTGGCCGGGCAGGCGGCCGTGTCGATCGAAAACAGCCGTCTGTACGACGAGATCGAGCGCCTGTTCGAGGGATTCGTGAAGGCCGCGGTGCACGCGATCGAGCAGCGAGACCCAACAACGTTCGGGCACTCCGGTCGCGTGGCGAACATGACGGTGGCCCTCGCCGCGGTGGTCGATCGCGCGGGCGACGGCGCCTATCGGTCCGTAACGTTCACGCGGGAGCAGATCCGCGAGATCCGCTACGCCGGCCTGCTCCACGATTTCGGGAAGGTTGGCGTACGCGAACAGGTGCTGGTGAAGGCAAAGAAGCTCTACCCGCTGCAGCTCGAGCTCATCAGGCAGCGGCACGACTACGTGCGGCGGACGGCCGAACGGGAGTTCTGGAAGAAGCGGGCCGAGTTCCTCGAGGCGCACGGCGCGCAAGGGTATGAAGCGTTCCGGCGCGCGCTCGAGGCCGAGCACGCCGCGGAACTCAAGGCGCTGGACCGCTGCCTCGAAGCCGTGCTACAGGCCAACGAACCGACGGTGTTACCCGCAGGACGTTTCGAGGAGCTGCTCCAGCTGGCCCGCCGCACGTACGCGGATGCGAGCGGCCAAGCTCGGACCTACCTGACCGACGACGAAATGCGGTACCTCACGATCCCCAAAGGCTCGCTCGACGAGTCGGAGCGCCTGGAGATCGAGAGCCACGTCACGCACACGTACCGGTTTCTGCAGCAGATTCCCTGGACCCGCGAGCTGCAGCAGATCCCCCTCATCGCCTACGGACACCATGAGAAGCTCGACGGCGGTGGTTACCCGCGTCACGTCACGGGCGAGGCGATCCCGATCCAGACGCGCATGATGACGATCAGTGACATCTACGACGCGCTCACCGCCGCCGACCGCCCTTACAAAGCGGCGGTGGCGTTCGCGCGTGCGCTCGACATCATGGCGGAGGAGGTGCGAATCGGACAGCTCGACCGGGAGCTGTATCGCCTGTTCGTCGAGGGCAAGGTGTACGACGCGAAGGGCTAGCGGAGCAGCAGCCGACCAGCGACCACCAGCAAGAACGCGCCGAATGCGCGCCGCAACATGAGGTCCGACACCCCACCCGCGATGCGCGCGCCCACGTAGGCACCCACAAGCAATCCCGCCGCGATCACCGCGGCGTACCCCACGTTGACCTCGCCCCGGCGATAGTATTCGAGCGCTCCTAAGATCCCGACCGGCAAGAGGAGGGCGGCGAGCGACGTGCCGTTCGCGGTGTGTTGTGGCAGCTTGAGCAGGAGCACGAGGGCCGGAACGATCACGATCGCACCGCCGACGCCGAACAGTCCCGCCACCACCCCCGCCATCACGCCGATCAACGCCACCAGCACCCAGGTCATTGGTCAACTCCCGCGTTCGGGGTCTCCGTACCCACCGCCACCCGGCGTCGCGATCCGCAAGACGTCGCCGGGCACGAGCGGCACACTCACCTTAGACGTGAGCGGCGCGCCATTCAAGAGCGTCTCTCCCAGCAGCGCGTCCCGCCCGCCCGCCACCCCGCGCGGTGGATGACGGCGACGCTCGGCGAGGATCGCCGCAGTCAACGGGGCGAGGGCTTCGAACTCGCGCACCACTCCCTCCCCCCCCGTCCAGCGGCCTGCTCCGCCACTGCCTCGCCGCAGCTCGTACCTGCGCACCCGGAGCGGGTACTCCATCTCCAGCACTTCGATCGGCGTATTGCGGGTGTTGGACATCCCCACATGCACCGCCGACGGTCCCGGTGCGCCGCGGCTCGCCCCCTGCCCACCGCCAATCGTCTCGTAATAGGTCCAGCCACCCACCACCCCACCACCCCGTTGCACGTCACCCGTCGTACGTTGGCCGCCGAAAGTGACGTTGTTCATGGTTCCCTGGCCCTGCGCCGGGACGGGCACGCCGACGCGCGCGAGCGCCAGAAACACCGTGTCCGCGATGCGCTGCGACGTTTCCACGTTCCCGGCGGCGACGGCGCTCGGGAAACGGGCGTTCACCAGGCAGCTCAGCGGCGCTGTGACCCGCACTGCGCGTTGCACGCCGCCGTTGGTGGGTACATCGTCCGGCAGAAGGGTGCGAACGACGAACAGGACCGCGGAGCGCGCCACCGCGAGGGGGCAATTCACGTTGCCGGGAGCGGCGGGCGCGGTCCCGGCAAAATCCGCGTGGCACACGCCGTCTCGGATCTCCACGCGCACGCGAATCGGCAGGTCCGCGTCGCTCACGCCATCTCCCTCGAGCCAGTCGGTGGCCGCGGCCCCGGCGACGGTCCAGCGACCGAGCGCCTCCCGTGTGCGCCGCTCGGCATAATCCAACAGATCACGGGCGGCCGCCTGCAGCGCCGGCGCTCCGTAGCGGGTGACCAGCGCGCGGAGCCCTTCCCCGCCCCGCTCCACCGCGGCGCGCTGAGCCGCCAGGTCCGCGCGGCGAATCTCCGGGGTTCGCACGTTCGCGAGCAGGAGCCGCTCGACCTCCGCCGTCAGCCGCAGTGGGGGGACGATCAGGCCTTCCGCGAAGAGCTCGCGCGTGCCGGCCGCCATGCTCCCGGCCTGCACCCCGCCGACGTCTGAATGGTGGGCCCGCACCACGCTGTAGCCGCCAACGGTGCCGGCGAGGTCGATGGCACCGATGAGGGTGATGTCAGGAAGATGGGACCCGCCGGTGTAGGGGTCGTTGAGGATGAACACCTCACCGGGCGCGGGGCGCTGCGCACGCACCGCCGCGACGGACTCGTGCAACGCGCCGAGATGCACCGGGATGTGCGCGGCCTGCGCGATCATCTCGCCTGCCGAGTCGAACAGCGCCGCCGAGCAGTCACGGCGCTCGCGAATATTGGGCGAGACGCTCGAGTGGACGAGGACCAGCCCCATCTCCTCGGCGATCGAGGCGAAAGCATGGCCCATGACCTCGAGGCCCACCGCGTCCAGACTCATGCCCGCTCCAGCAGCACGGCGCCGCATTCGTGTGCCGTGCCGCGCCAGCCGGGCTCCACCAGCGCCGTCGCGTCGCGCCCCGCGAGAATCGCCGGGCCGGCCAGCGTGACGCCCGGCGCGAGCTCGTCCAGCGCCCAGACCGTGGCGGTCACGCGCTCGCCGCGCATCCACGTCGGCCGACTGGCGCCCGGGCGCTGCAGCACGCGGCCGGCCGGACTGAAGCGCGGCGCCACCCCTGGGCGCGTGACCACCACGCGCAGGTTCACGAGCTCGACCGCCTGTGCGACGTCGGCATGACCGAAACGCGCGCGGTGCTCGAGGACGAACGCGTCGCGGATCCGCCCGGGGTCGTCATCCGCCACCGGCACGGTGATCTCGTAGCCTTGGCCGACGAAGCGGCAGTCCGCGCAGCGCTGTGGAGCCCCGCCCGGGAGCTCGCGCGTCCCGGCCTCGAGCAGCGGTGCGAACGCGCCCGCGAGGTCGTGCGGCGCCAGGTCGTCGAGCGCGCCATGAAACGACGCGACCAGGTCCACCCGCTCGGCTGCCGACGCGAGGCCCACGGCCGAGAGCGCGCCTGGGTGCGGCGGGATGACGATCGCGTCCATCCCAAGCGCGTCGGCGAGCTGACAGCCGAATAACGGGCCGGCGCCGCCGAACGGCAGCAGCGTCATGCGCCTGGGATCGAAGCCACGAGCTACACTCACCCGCTTGAGCGCGCGCGCCATGACAGCGGTGGCCACGGCAACGATGCCCGCCGCGATCTCGGATGGCTCATTCCCGGCGCGGGACCCGAGCGAGCACAAGGCGCGCTCGGCGGCACGCGGATCGAGACGCACTTCGTCGGCGAGGGGGTGCTGCGCGTCGAGCCAGCGCAGCGCCAGGCACGCGTCGGTGACGGTCGGCAGCGCGCCGCCGCGTCCATAGCAGGCGGGGCCCGGATCGGCCCCGGCGCTCTCCGGCCCGACCTTGAGAGCCCCTCCTTCGTCTATGCGCGCGATGCTGCCCCCTCCAGCGCTCACCGTGTCGATCAAGATCGCGGGCAGCGCGATCGGGATGCCGGCCACGCTGCCGCCTCCGTCGGCTCGGGGAACGCCACCCGCGATGAGGCTGGCGTCGGCGCTGGTGCCCCCCATGTCGAGCGTCAGCAGGTCCGGCCGTCCCACCGTCACGCCGACTAACTGTGCCCCCACGACGCCGCCCGCCGGGCCCGACAGCGCTAGCGACGTGGCCCGCGTGACGGCCGCGGCGGGCGCCAGCGTACCGCCGCTCGAGGTCATCACGCGCAGCTCGCCCACGCCGCGCTCCCGCGCCGTCCGCTCCAACCGGTCCACATACGCGGCAACCTTGGGGCGGAGATAGGCTTCGACCGTCGTCGTGCTGATCCGCTCGAACTCACGGAACACGGGGAGGACTTCGTGGCTGGCCGCGACGGGTGTATGGGGGCGCGCGGCTCTCAGGGCGGCGACGAGGCGCCGCTCGTGCGCGGGATGGCGGAACGCGAACAGCAGCGCGACGGCGACCGCGTCGACCGGAGGTCGGAGGGCGCTCACGGCCGCGATGACGCGATCGATCTCCGCCTGGTCGAGCGGCTGTATCACTCCGAAGGGCCCCGCACGCTCCGCGACGCCGATCACGTCGGATCGCGCGACGAGCGGCGGTGGATGGTCGCGTGCCAGGTCGTACAGCGAGGCGCGGTCCTGGCGACGCAACCACAACAGGTCCTCGAAGCCGTAGGTCGTGACCAAGGCGAGGCGCGCTCCCCGGTGCTCGAGCAGCGCGTTGGTCGCGATGGTCGTCCCGTGCACCAGGAGATCTATAGGCGCGCGCAATCCGTCGAGCGCGTGAAACACTCCCGCGGAGGGATCGGCGGGCGTCGTCGCGACCTTCCTCACCGCGAGGCCGCCGTCCTCGGTCAGCGCGACGAGGTCGGTGAACGTGCCGCCGACATCCACCCCCACCCTCACGCCTGTCCGTCCCCGAAGTCGGACGTTATCACGAGAGGCGCCTCGCTCTCCACCTGTCCACCAGAAGGAAGCCGGCGAACGCTAGAGTCGCCAACACGCAGATCGTTCCCACCCAGTCTCCGAGTCGCACGTACAGCGGAATCACGTAGCTGCTGCGCAGCCGGCCCGACACCGCGGCTTCCTGCTCCAGGCCGGTCTCCGCGTACGCGCGTCCCAGCGGATCGACCAATTCCGAGATACCGTCGTTCGCCGCGCGGGCGATGCCCGCCCGTGTCTCGATCGCGCGCATCACGAGGTGGGTCGCGTGCTGGTAGGGACCGGCGGTGCGCCCGTACCACGCATCGTTGGTGATGTTCACCAGGAAGGCCGCTCCCTCCGCCCGGTACCGCCGGCTCAGGTCTTCGAACGCCGACTCGTAGCAGATGATGACGCCGAACCGTCCCAGCGGACTGGCGTACAGCGGCAAGCCGCGACCCACGCCAAACCCGCCGAACCACTTGAGCTTCAGCCACCGTGGCGGCACGAACGGCACGCGCTCGACGATCGGCACCAGATAATGCTTGCCGTACACCGGGTACGGGCGCCAGTGGCCCAAAGAATCGAACGAGAACGCCGCGTTGTAGTAGTCGTACGACCCGTCGCGATGGAATTCCGCGTGCAAGCCACCAGTCAGGATGGGCGTGGCGGTCTCGCGGGCCAGCCGGCTGACGGCCGAGTCCCATTGCGCCTGCTCGAACAGATACCCCGGGATCGCGGCCTCCGGCCAGAGCAGCAGCCGCACCGGGTCGCGCGCCTCGAGCCCGCGCGACATTGTGATGAGCTGCGCGACTACGCTGTCGGCGTGCCGTGGGTCCCACTTTTCCCGGAACCCTTCGTTCGGCTGGATCAGGCCCACAGTCCCGAGCTCGCGGATCGGGAGCGTCCGCACGCGCCATACGCCGTAGCCCCACGCGGTGCCGATGGTCATCAGCACGAGGGCGAGCCGCCGCACCAACCCCGACCGTCCGACAGTCCGACTGTCCGACGCCTCGACGAGCATGACGTTGCACCACGCGAGCCACAAGGTCACGCCGCGCGCTCCCGCGACGTCGGCCCACTGCACCAGCACGGTGGCGTCCGCGAGCGACGTTCCCAGGCCGAGCCAGGGAAAGCGAATGTCCCCCTGGTGGCCAACGGCCCACTCGACCGCCGTCCACGCAAGTGGAAATACCAGCCACAACGGCAACCCGGGCAGCCGCAGGCGCACTCGCACCACGAGCCAGAACAGCAGCGCGTGCCACAAGCCGAAGATCGTGATCGTCGCGAGGTAGCCGAGCGCGGAAAGGGGGGTGAAGTGCCACAGCGCCACCACGAGCCAATAGAGCACCGCGCCCTGGCTCGCGAAGCCGTACCAGAAGCCCCACCGCAGGGCGCCGCGCAGGTCGCGCTCGCGCTCGAACCGCTGCACCAGCAGCACGGCGGGCGCGATCGCCACGAAGCTCAGGAAGGGAAGACGGAACGGAGGGTAGCTCGCCACGAGCAGGGCGGCACCCGCCGCGACGAGCAGCATCACAGCAGCACGTCGCGTCCTTCGTCGGCCGACCGATAGACGGCGTCGAGCACCCGATGCAGGGCCAGCTGGTCGCGCGGTAGGGGCGCGTTGACGTCGCCCCGCATGACCGCGAGAAAGTACGTCCACTCCGCCCGGTACGACTGGGCGAACGGGGTCTCTCGCCCCGTCGCCCCGGTGGGCGTCACGTCGCTCACACTGCCGTGCTGCTCCTTGAAGACGCGCAGCGGCTGGACGCTGGCGGAGCCCTTGGTGCCCACCAAGTCGAACCAGAAGCGCTCCGCCTCGCCCATGTGGCGCCAGCTCACATCAATGGAGAGCGACACGCCGTTCTCACACACGACAAGCGCCGTGGCCATGTCTTCCACGGTGTCTTTGGCCGGGCCCACCGCGTGGGCCGACACCCGCTTGGCCGCGGGCCACCCCGCGAGCCATAAGCCCAGATCGAGCAACTGCAACCCGAGGTCGAGGAACGCGCCGCCCCCGGCCTCCTGCCGCCGCAGTCGCCAGGGGACCAGGTTGCGGCTCGGCTGAAAGGTGTACCAGCCGCAGCGAATCGCCTGCAAGACACCGAGGTCGCCGCCCGCGAGAAAGCCGCGCACTGCTTGCACGTCCGTGCGGAAGCGGTAGTTCATCCCGACCATCACGCGCTTACCATACTTCTCGCTCGCTTGCAACACCCGCTCGACACCGGCCGGCCTGAGCGCCAACGGCCGCTCGCACAACACGTGAGCGCCGGCGGCGAGGGCGGACACGACGTGGATCTCGTGGAGGTGATTCGGCGTGCAGATGGCGACCGCCGTGGGACGGGCGTACTTCAGGACTTCTTCGATGTCGTCGAACGTCTCCTTCACGTCGAAGCGCGCGGCCAATGCCTGCGCCTTCCCAATGTCCGAATCGCAGATGGCGCAAACCTCGACGCCCGGGAGCCGCCGCAGCACCGGAAGGTGGGCGACCTGCGCGATGGCCCCGGCCCCCACCACCGCCACCCGAATCGGGTCGCTCACTTGCGCGTCCCCCGGCCTCCGTCTCCCATCCCGCCCCAGCGGTACATCACCCCGGTGCGCAGCGACACGGTCGACACGCCGCTCGACAGTACGCCGCGTCCGTCGAGCGTGATGCGCCACCGTTTCGCCCCGAACTCGGCACCGAGGGTCCCGTTCAACCCGGCAGTGATCTCGTTCAACGCGTCCTGCACGAACGTGCCATTGATCGCCGGGCCGCTGCCGTGTCGGATGTGCGCCCCGAGCCCGATGCCCATGTAGGCCGTCACGGAGTGGCCCTGGGGCAGCACGTACTGCAGGTCCAGGTCCCCGGTCACGTCGCTCCAGGTGATGCGGCCGAGGCGGATGGTGTCGTCGCGCGACGGGTCGATCACCACGCTCTTGATCCGCTGCTCGAAGCGCGTTCGCGCGGCATCGCTGAAATCGGCCTTGTAATAGGAGGCCCCGAGGAGCAGTCGCACATGTGGCGCGATGACCCCGTAATCGAGGCGCAACCCGCCCGTGAGGGTACCGCGAATGTTGTTGCCGCCGAGCGGGCCGATGTCGAGCTGAAGCGCGCTGGGCTTGAGGTTCTCGTACGAGAACTGCGAGAGCAGGCCTTGGCCGGCCAGCCGGACAGACGGACTGATGGACAAGGCCATCACGGCGAGCGGGATCCACGGTCTGACCGTCGGACCGTCCGACCGTCCGCCGCCTTCAGTAAAGGCGTTCCACATTGGTCCCTGGAAAGTAGGTGGTGACGATCGTGCGGTAGTCCCGGCCCGCTCGGGCCCGGCCCACCGCACCCCATTGGCAGAAGCCCACGCCGTGGCCCCAGCCGGTTCCGGTCGCGACGACCCGGCTCACCTCGCCGCCGTCTCGCGTCACCGCCAGTTGGAAGGCGGCGCTCCCGAGCAGCTCGCCGGACTGCGGTCGCAGCACCGCTCGCACGTCCGATCCCGGGATCCGGACGTCCCCGTGCTCGAACTCGATACGCAGTTCGCCGACACGCCCGGAGGCCGTCGTGCGGGTCACGGCGATATCCGTGATGCGTTGCGGTCCGGCCCCGCCCCCACCCCCGTCGCCGCCCGCATTCGTCCCGGCCGGAAGCGTCCGCGACAATATAGCGCGCAGCTTGGCACCGTCCCATTCCTCGCGCCAGCGAAACCGCGGTGACAGCTCGCAGTAGTAGTGACCACCGCCCGAGGCGTCCGAGACGGGTCGCAAATACGGTCGGCTCGAGGCGCCCCTGAAGGCTTCCTCCACCGCCGCGGTCGTCGAGCCGCAGGTCGAGTGGAAGTACGCCTCTACCAGGTCGCCATGATAGCGCACGACCTCTCCACGCGTCGCGCGCAGCGCCTCCCATACGGCCGCGGTTTCGCCGGCGACTCCCGTGTACACCTGATCGCGCACGTCGGCCCACGCGTCGAAGCCCTGCTGCTCCCAGCGTCCGCGATGCTTAAGGGCGAAGGTGCGGGACACGACCGCCTGGGCCAGCATGGCCTGCCGCTCGTCCGGCCGGCGCGCGCCCATTTCCCCGCCGATCACGCCCGCGAGGTAGCTCTCGACCGGCACGCGGTTGACCAACGTGAGCCCGGATCGGTCACGGATGACGTTGAGCCGCCCGCGAAAGCGGCGGCCGTTGGCCATGGCGAAGCGGTCCGCGCTCACGCTCACGGCGGAGATTCCCCCACCTCCGGCCGCACGCGAGCCGTCCGGCCTCAGCAGCGCCAAGCCTCCCGACGAGTCGAGAACGACGGCCCACGGCGCATCGGCCGGAATGGAGCCGATCGGCGCGCCGGTCGCGTCGTCGCTGACGAACAGCTCGCCGTCACCTCCCAGCGTGACCCGAGCCGCGCCGGCCACGAGCCCGATCCGCAGCTCGGGCTCGGCGCCGGGTGTGAGCGGCGGCGACGGGGGCCGGGGTCGGGCGCAGGCGGTGAGGGCGAGGAGGCTAGCGAGCCAGCGCTTCGCCCAGCGCCGCGTCGAGTTGTGCGATGGTGAAGTCGATATCGGCATCGCTATGGGCGCTCGAGACGAAGCCCGCCTCGAACGCCGAGGGGGCAAGGAACACGCCGCGTCCGAGCGCGGCACGGTGCCAGCGCGCGAAGAGCGCTGTGTCCGAGCGCTTGGCCGCCGCGAAGTTCCGCACAGGCCCGGCCGTGAAGTACACCCCCCACAGGGAGCCCGCATGGCCCGTGGTCATCGCAACCCCGTGGCGGCGCGCGGCGTCCCCTATACCCGCCACTAGCCGCGCGGTTCGCTGCTCGAGAGCCTCGTAGAACCCCGGGCATTCCGTCTGGCGCAGCGTGGCGAGGCCCGCCGCCATCGCCACCGGATTGCCGGCAAGCGTGCCCGCCTGGTACACCGGCCCCTCGGGCGCTACCAGTCGCATCAGGTCCACGCGCCCGCCGTACGCCCCGACCGGCATCCCTCCCCCGATGATCTTGCCGAGCGTGGTCAGGTCGGGTTGCACGCGAAGGCGTTGCTGAGCGCCTCCGGCAGCGACGCGAAAGCCGGTCATCACCTCATCGAAGATCAAGAGCGCACCGTGACGGTCGCACAACTCGCGGAGCGCGGTGTGGAAATCCGGCTCGGGGGCGATGAATCCGCAGTTTCCCACGTACGGCTCGACGATCACCGCGGCGAACCTGTCACCCCGTTGCCGGAACAGCTCTGCGACGGTCTGCGTGTCGTTGAACGGCAGCGTGACCGTGAGCCCGGCGACAGCCGCCGGAACTCCCGGGCTGTCGGGAAGGCCGAGCGTGGCGACGCCGCTTCCCGCCTTTACCAGAAAGCTGTCGGCGTGACCGTGGTAGCAGCCTTCGAACTTGAGCACTGCTTCGCGCCCCGTGGCGGCGCGCGCCACCCGGAGGGCCGCCATGGTCGCCTCCGTTCCCGAATTGACGAAGCGCACCATCTCGACCGCGGGCATGCGGCAGCGCACCAGCTCGGCGAGCTCGACCTCGGCTTCGCACGGGGCGCCGTACGTCCAACCGCGTTCGACCGCGGTACGGATCGCGTCGAGGACGGCCGGATGGGCGTGACCCAGGATCAGCGGGCCCCACGAGCAGACGTAGTCGAGATACGACCTGCCGTCCGCGTCCGTGAGCCGCGCGCCCTCAGCCTTGGCGACGAAAAAGGGCGTCCCGCCAACCGCCCGGAACGCCCGCACCGGCGAATTCACCCCACCGGGAAGCACTGCTTTCGCTCGCTCGAAGAGCTCCTCCGATCGGCTCACGTCAGTGCCACCGCCCGGAAATCGTAGTCCTCGCTGGCCGTGAGCCGCGCCCGCACGAAGCCTCCGGGCTCGGCCCACCCGCCCTGTTCCACGTATGTCACACCGTCGACGTCGTCCGCTTGCCACGGCACCCGACCGACGTGCGTCGCCGCCGCGATGTCGGGATCCGCCACCCCGTCTACGAGGACCGGCACCACCCGGCCTACGAACCGGGCCAGCCGCTCCGCCGAGATGGCCCGCTGCACCTCGAGCAGCTCCTCGAGCCGCTCGCGCTTCACGGTGTCAGGGACGTCGTCAGCGTACCGCATGGCGCGCGTGCCCTCTTGCGGAGAGTACGCGAACGCCCCCAAGCGATCGAACGGCGCCTCCTCGAGAAACTCCAACAGCTCGCGAAAGTCGGACTCCGTCTCCCCCGGAAAGCCGACGAGGCACGTGGTTCGGATGGCGAGGTCGGGGATGGCGGCCCGCAGCCAACCGAGTTTTTGCCGCAGGGACTGTTTCCGCTCGGGGCGGCGCATGCGCTCGAGCATCCGGTCGGACGCGTGCTGAATCGGCATGTCGATGTAGGGCACGATCCGCGGGTTGCTCGCCACGAGGTCGACCAGCCGCTCCGTGAGACCCGCCGAATAGACGTACAGCAGGCGGTACCAGGGCACCGACGTCTCGGCGAGCAGGGCCCCGAGCAGGTCGGGAAGCTTCGGGCCTCCGAGCCCCAAGTCCCGGCCATAGTGCCCGAGGTCCTGCGCCACCAAGTTGATCTCCTGGGCGCCCTGCGACTCCAGCTGTTGTGCCTCACGCACCAAGCGCTCCACCGGCTCGGAGCGGTGCTTCCCGCGCATCAGCGGGATGGCACAGAAGGCACACGCGTGGTCGCAGCCCTCCGAAATCTTCAGGTAGCGCACGTGCCGCTGGTCACCCAGGAACTGTCGCACGCCGGGGTGCGCGGCGACGGGATCGGCGATCAGGCCACGCTCGGCGAGCTCGGGAATGAGATGATGCAGGTCCGAGAAGCCGAGAAACAAATCGACCTCGGGGATCTCGCGCTCCAGCTCCTGCTTGTAGCGCTGCACCAAGCAGCCGACCCCGACGACCGCTTTCACATGGCCTTGCGCCTTGAGGCTGGCGGCTGTCAGCAGCGCGTCGATCGATTCCTGCTTGGCGGCGTCGATGAACCCACACGTGTTTATGAGGACGACGTCGGCTTGCGCGAGGTCCGGCGTCATGACGGCCCCATGGCCCACCAGCTCGCCTACGAGGCGCTCGGAATCCACGGTCGCCTTGTCGCAACCGAGCGAGACCACGCCCAGCTTCATCCGCGGTAGTTCCCGAATCGCAGCTCGATGCCCCAGTCCTGTGCGCGGAGGAATCCGATCACTTCCTGGAGCTCGTCCTTGGACGGCGCCTGGACACGGATCTCGTCGCCCTGAATCGATGCCTGGGCTTTCTTGAACTTCCGGTCCTTCATCGCCTTGACGATGGTCTTCGCCTTCTCCTGCGGGATCCCCTGGGTGAGTTTGATGTCGCGCCGCACCGTGTCGTTGGCCGCGGGTGTGATCGCGCCGAGCTCCAGGTTCTTCACCGGGACGCCACGCTTGATGAGCTTCGACTGCAGTACGTCGAACAGCGCTTTCATCTTGAAGTCGTCGTCGGCGACGAGCGTGAGCGTCGCTTTGGCCCGGTCGAACGCGATGGAGGCTTTGGAGCCTTTGAAGTCGTAGCGCTGCGCGACCTCTTTGCCGGCTTGATTCACCGCATTGTCGACCTCTTGGAGGTCGGCACCAGTGGAAATGTCGAACGAGGCGAGGCTGGCCATGTGTGGGGAATATAGGGAGCCGGGAGCAGGGAGCGGTACCCGCCGTTGCACCGGAGGTACCGCTCCCTGCTCCCGGCTCCCGATTTTAGAAGAGGAAGCTTTCCAGCGCCCGGGCTCTCGAGACGTGGCGGAGGCGTGCCAGCGCTTTTTCTTTGATTTGGCGCACGCGCTCCCGAGTGATGCCGAGCAGCGAACCGATCTCTTCGAGGGTCATTGGCTCCTGGCCCTCGAGGCCAAAGTAGAGGCGGAGGATCTTCGCCTCGCGCTCCTTCAGCATCCCCAGCACCTTCTCGATCGACTCGCTGAGCGCGCGCTCGAAGATTTCGTCGTCGGGACCGGGGTTTTGGGTGTCGGGGAGATAGTCGAGCAGCTTGTTGTCCTCGCCGGGGGTGAGCGGCGCGTCGAGCGAGAGGTGGGCCTGCGAGATGGACAGGGTCTTCGCGACCTCCTCCTCGGAGATGTCCATGCCCTCGGCGATCTCTTCGACTGTCGGCTCGCGTCCCAGCTCTTGGAGCAGCGCGGAAGAGCGCTTGCCGATGCGGTGCAGCGTGCCCGCGCGGTTTAACGGCACGCGCACGATGCGAGACTGCTCGGCGAGCGCTTGGAGGATCGCCTGGCGGATCCACCACACGGCGTAGGAGATGAACTTGATGCCTTTGGTCTCGTCGAACTTGTGGGCCGCGCGGATCAGGCCGAGGTTCCCCTCGTTGATGAGATCCGAGAGCGACACCCCCTGGTTCTGATACTTTTTGGCCACGGACACGACGAACCGCAGGTTGGAGCGAACCAACTTATCGAGCGCCTCTTCGTCGTTCTGCTTGATGCGCTGGGCGAGAGTGACTTCTTCCTCACGCGTGATCAGGGGATACTGGCTGATTTCACGCAGGTACTGATCGAGCGACCCCTCGTCGAACGACGCGCGCTTCGCCGTATTCAGTTGCATGGCCTCGTCACCCCTCCAGGCGAGTCGTCCGCACGGTGCCTATCGGATGATGGATCCGAGCCGGTGCCAGCGAATATCGGTCAGCCAGGGGAGCGCGTCGCGCGCCTCCCGGTCGTAGCTGAAGTACACGACGAGCGGTCGACCCTTCACGGCCGCCGCGTCGACGAAGCCCCAGTACCGAGAGTCCGCTGAGTTGTCGCGGTTATCGCCCAGGACGAAATACTTTCCGGCCGGAACGACGAGCGGACCCCAGGTATCGCGGGTCGGGTGATAGGCGCGGGCCACCGACGGGCCGCCCAGGAGGTAGTCCCGCTGCCAGTTGAACTCGGGATCATAGATGTCGCGCGGATCGACGCGCTGGACGTACGGCTCGACCAGCAGCCGCCCGTTCACGCGCACCTCGCCACCGCGCATCTCCACGGTATCGCCGGGGGCCCCGATCACCCGCTTGACGTAGTTCAGCTCGGGATTCTTGGGGTACGCGAACACGATGACGTCGCCACGATGGGGCGACTCGAATCCCGGAAGTCGCGCCTTGGTGCCGGGGATCTGCGCGCCGTACACGGCTTTGTTGACGAACAAGAAGTCCCCGGTGAGCAGCGTGCGCTCCATGCTGCCAGAGGGGATCTGAAACGCCTCGATAAGGAAGGTACGGATGATGAGGAACAAGACGAGCGCCATGCCGAGGGAGCGCATCCAGTTGTCGAACCAGCGCCCGAGCCGCGACCGACCCGGTTTGGGGGGGGCGAAGGGAACCGACGCGTTGCGCGCGCCCGTACGCTCCCACGGGTCCCCCAAGTGATGCATGTCTCTTACTTTAGCGACGCAGTCCGTCCGGCGCAACGGTCGCGGACCATCCCCGGGCCGCCGCCCAATGCCGAATCCGTTCTCGGAAATCCTCCGGCGTGTCGGGGTGTCGCACTCGCGCGGCGAGACACGCCGCCTCACCCTCCCGCTCGACGCGCACCCAGGTCACAGTGACATCCGCGAGCTTGTCGAGGGCCGTGTGGTCGAGCGGCGAACCGCCCGTCGAGAGAACAATCACCAGCGATGTGTGATCCACCGGACGCACGGTAATGCGTCCGGCGTGATCCGCGTCACCGTCCTATTGCAGGGCGGCGCAATTCCTCGCGCACGCGTCAGCTCTCGGTGTCGATCTGCGCGCGCTGCAGCTTCCCGGAGAAATCCACGTAGGCCACCTTGGTCTCCGAGTAGAAGTCGTACACTTCCCACCCGCCTTCGCGGTGACCGTTCCCCGTCTGCTTCACGCCGCCGAACGGCAAGTGCGCCTCGGCGCCGATCGTGGGCGCGTTGACGTAGGTGATTCCGGCGTCGAGCTCGTTCATCGCGCGGAACGCCGCATTCACGTCCCGAGTGTAGAGGGAGCTCGACAGACCGTACCGCACGTCGTTGTTGACCCGGATCGCCTCGTCGAGCGAGCTCACGGCGATCACGGACAGCACGGGACCGAAGATCTCTTCCTGCTCGACGCGCATGCCCGGTCGCACACCGGTCAGCACCGTGGGCGCGTAGAACCAGCCGCGCTCGAGCCCCTTCTCTGTCGCCGTCGCGCCGCCGATCGCCACCCGCGCGCCCTCATCCCGTCCCACGCCCACGTAGTACTCCACTTTCTTGCGCGCGTCTTCATTGATGAGGGGCCCCACGTCGGTCTTGGGATCGAGCCCGGGGCCGAGCCGCAGCCCCGACGCGCGATCGCACAGCATCGCGACGAACCGGTCGTGGACCCGCTGGTGGACCACGAGCCGGCTAGTGGCAGTGCAGCGCTGCCCCGTGGTGCCAAACGCTCCCCACAGGACGCCGTCGAGCGCCAGGTCCAGGTCGGCGTCATCCATCACGATCATGGCGTTCTTGCCGCCCATCTCGAGCGACAGGCGCTTGTGCATCCGGCCGCAGGTCGCGCCGATGATCGAACCCGTCTCGGTCGAGCCAGTGAACGAGATGACCGGAATGTCGGGATGCTCGACGATGGCCTTGCCGACCACGGAGCCCTCCCCGTGCACCAGCTGCACCGCCTCGGGCGGCAGCCCGGCCTCGAGCAGGATCTCGACTAGCAAGTGCGCGGTGTGCGGCACGTCCTCCGCGGCCTTGAAGATCACCGCGTTCCCGCACAACAGCGCGGGGAACATCTTCCACGTCGGGATGGCGAGGGGGAAGTTGAACGGGGTGATGAGCCCGGCGATGCCGATGGGACGTCGGAAGCTCATCGCCCACTTGTTGCGCAGCTCGGAGGGCACGGTGCGGCCGAAGAGCCGGCGGCCCTCGGTGTGCGCGTAGTGCGCGGTGTCGATGCCCTCTTGCACGTCGCCCCGCGTCTCGGCCAGAACTTTTCCCATCTCGCGCGTCATCGCCTGCGCGATCTGCTCCTTGCGCTGCGCGAGCAGATCGCCGACGCGATGCAGCACCTCGCCGCGGGCGGGGGCGGGCGTCCGCGACCACGCGGCGAACCCTCGCTTGGCGGAGGCGACGGCCCGGGCCACGTCGTCGGGACCGGAGCGCGGGAAGCACCCGATCACCTCGTCCCAGGCTGCGGGGTTGCGATTCTCGTAGTAGGCGCCGGTCGACGGGGCGACCCAATCGCCGGCGATGAAGTTCTTGAAGGTCTCTGGCATAACGCGATGTCGGATGTCGGATGTTCAGCGCCGCTGCGGGAACGCGGTACACACCCAGGCGGCATGCGGCCTCGCCTCCATGCGCGGCACCAATTCACCGGTCAACAGCAAGACGCCCCAGACAATCAATACTTGAGCGATCAGATGCGCGAAGCCGAGGCGACGTCGCCACGACGAGACGCTGGACCACACGCCCGCGACGATCACGGTCAGGACGCCCAGCAGGTAGAGAATCAGCTGCGTGCCGCAGTCATGGGCATACGGCCAGACGCCTGGCGCCACGCCGACGCCCACCAGCACGCCGAGCACTACGCGCACCCAGGTGCCAACGCGTCCGCCGCCCAGTGGGTGGGCTCCGCTGTCGCGACCCAAGCCGCCTGGCGCCCCCGCCCCTCCCGGCACGGCTGGCCGCCGCACGGTGGGCTCCGCGCCGCGACCGAGCGTCGGGTCCGCGCCCGGCAGCCGCTTGAGCAGCCGGTCGACCTCGGCCATCTCCTTGTCCCAGTCGCGCTCCTTCTCCGGTCCCGGCACTACGCCTCCCGCGCCAATCCGTAGCGCTCGATCTTCTTGTACAAGTTCGAGCGCGGCATCTCCAATGTGCGCGCCGTCTCGGACACATTCCAGTCGTGCTCCTTGAGCTTCGCGAGGATGTAGGTCCGCTCGGCGACCTGCTTGAACTCTTCGAACGTGGTGGTGCGGAGCCACGGCGCCCCCGCCATATCCGCGCTCGCGGCCCGCATCGCCGGCCCCGCCCCCGCCCCCGCGCCCGCCAGGCGCTGCACGTCGTCGGCCGTTACCACGAGACCCGGCGCGAGAATGAACAAGCGCTCGAGCGCGTTGCGGAGCTCGCGGATGTTTCCGGGCCAATCGTACGCAGCCAGCCGCTGCACGGCCTCCGGCTCGAATCGCTTGGCCGGGAGCCCGCCGGTCCGCGCGAATTGGGCCGCGAAGTGCTCCACCAGCTGCGGCACGTCGGCCCGGCGCGCGCGCAGCGGCGGCACTTCGATGGGGACGACGTTGAGCCGATAGAGGAGGTCCTCGCGGAATCGCCCCGCCGCGATCTCCGCCTGCAGGTCCTTATTGGTGGCCGCCACGACCCGCACGTCGACTTCCATGGGCTTCCCCGACCCGACCCGCGAGATCACTCCCTCCTCGAGCGCGCGCAGCACCTTGGCCTGGGCCGAGAGGCTCATGTCGCCGATCTCGTCCAGGAACAGCGTGCCACCGTCCGCCAACTCGAACTTCCCCGCCCGGTCGGCGAAGGCGCCGGTGAAACTCCCCTTCACGTGGCCGAACAGCTCGCTCTCGATCAGCTCTGTGGGGATCGCGGCGCAGTTCACCTCCACGAACGGCCCGCGCGCGCGGGGCGAGAGGGTGTGGATGGCGCGTGCCACGAGCTCTTTGCCCGTGCCGTTCTCTCCCGTGATCAGCACGCGGGCGGCGGTGGGCGCCACCTTCTCGATGCGCTCGATCATTTGCTTGACGCTGCGACTCGAGCCCACGATCTCGTAGTGCGCGTGTACCTCGGCCTTGAGCCGGACGTTCTCGCTCGCCAGGTCCACGTGCTGGAGGGCGTTGCGCAGCGTGAGCAGGATGCGATCGGTGTCGAGCGGCTTTTCGAGAAAATCGTAGGCACCGAGCTGGGTCGCCTCGACCGCGGTCTGGATCGAGCCGTGACCGGAGATCATCACGACCTGCGCTTGAGGATCCAGCTCGCGCAGCTTGCGTAGCGTCTCGAGGCCGTCCATCCCCTGCATCTTCACGTCGAGCAGCACGAGATGCGGCCGGAACTCCGGATAGCGCTGCAGCGCTTCCGCGCCCGAGGCCACCGCCTGCGCCTCGATCTCCTCGTATTCGAGCAGCTGCTGCAACGCCTCGCGAATGCCCTTCTCATCGTCGACCACCAAAACGCGACGGCTCACGGGCTGCTCCGGTGCCGGCGGAACAGCACCACCCCGGTGGGATGGATGGCCACGTCGACGAACGTCGGGGAGACCCGCAGCGGCACGGCGCCGGTCGAGTCCGCGCCCGCCACGCGCTGCGACAGCTGCTTCACCACCGGCGCCGGGAACGGGAAACCGCGCAGGGCCAGCTCCTGCACGGTGAAGCGCGCCGTTCCCGGGGGACCGATGCGGAGTGGTCCCGCGATGCGCAGCGGCTCCATGGGATTGAGCATGCCGGCGAGCGGGCCGATCGCGTCGGGCGGGATCACCCGCGTGTCGAGCCGGCAATGCACCGCGAGCATGCCCTCCAGCAGCTCGACCCGCAGCGAGTCGAAGCTCTTGCGCACCGACCAGTCGATGCCGCTCCCGATCATCGCCGCGACCTCGTTGGCCGACAAGACGACGGAGTCGGGCGCGGCGGGCCCCTTGAGGCGATCGAATTTCGTCTGACTGGACGACAGCGCTTTCGGCGAGGGGGCGCCCACCGAGGTGTCGGTTACGGTCGGGAGCCTGGTGGAGTGGGGACCGAGCCAGTGTGAGGCGGCGCGCATGATCGGCGCGCGGAACCACCACGCGACCAGCGCCACCGCGAGCAGGACGGCGAGCAGTCCGAGTCGGAACAGTCCTTTAAAGCAGCCGTTCACTGTGTCTCACGTGGTACACCGCACCTCCCGATTGGAGCGTGCTCTGCATCAGATCCACCGCCTCGACCAGCGCCGACTCGGCAAACGCCAACCGGTCGAGCGCCGCTGCGAGACCCGCGAAATCCCGCGCTCGCGCCTCGCGTGCGGCGCGCCCCAGCGTCACATGCGGCCGGAATGGCCGCGCTTCCGTGGGAAACCCGAGCGGGGCGAATTCCTGCTCGATACGGTGCTGCAGGATCTCGAGCGCCGGCTCCGGGGCGATGCCCGCCCACACCACCCGCGGCCGGCGGAAGTCGGGGAACACCCCGAACCCGCCCAGGGCGAGAGCCAGGGCGCGGCCGCCGGACGCCGCGCGCCCCAGGGCAGCAACCAGCTCCGGCTCGCGCTCGTCAGCTACCTCACCCAAGAACTTGAGCGTCACGTGAATGCCGTCGCCCCGTACCCACTTCACGGGCATTCCCGCGTCCCGCAGCGGCGCCGTGACGTTCCAGAGCGCCTCGCGCACCGCCACCGGCAGGTTCAGGGCGAGAAACAGCCTCACACGTGCAGGGCGCTCGCTGCAAGGAGGTTGCCCCGACGGTAGCCGCGGGGATCGACCTCGACCACGGCGAAACCGAGACCCGCGAGGTGCTGCCGCACCGCCGGAAGCCGCGCGGTTACCCAGGCGATCCATGTCGGCTCCACCTCGATGGAGGCACGATCGCCGAGGTGGCGAACACGGAGATCGCCCGTCACACCGTTGGCGCGCAGATACGCCTCCGCCCGCTCCACCTGGGAGAGACGCGCGGCGGTGATCGGGATACGGTATGCCACCCGACTCGAGAGACACGGCGCCGCGGGCGCGTCCCACACCGGCAGACCTAACTCGCGCGCCGCGTGCCTCACATTCTGTTTCGTGAAGCCGGTCTCAGCGAGCGGCGAGCGGATACCGGCCGCCCGGCCCGCGGCGTACCCGGGGCGATGCTCGCCGAGATCGTCGGCATTGGTGCCGTCGCACACTACTGCGAGGCGCCTGGCCTGAGCCTCCGGCAAGAGCCGGCGCCACAGCTCCGTCTTGCAGAAGAAGCAGCGGTTCGTGGGATTCGCGAGATAGCGCGGATCCTCGAGCTCGTGGGTATCGAGCTCGAGCAGCGGGACATCGAACTGTTGCGCCACCGCGCGCGCGGCCTCCCACTGCGCCGCCGGATAGGAAGGGCTCCGGCCCACCGCCGCCAGCACGCGGCTGGCCCCTAGCTCCTGGCGGAGCACCACGGCGAGGAGTGCGGAATCGACTCCGCCCGAGTACCCCACCAGGGCCGACGGATAGGTGCGCACGAGGGCGCGCAACGTCCGGAGGGGACTAGGGGAACTCGACACGGCGGAATACTAGCGAGTTCACTGTCACCAGCAAAGG
>DATEGE010000222.1:0-14818 GCA_035280265.1 Gemmatimonadales bacterium
CTGCACCCGCCGCCCCTGCCGCGTCCCGTGGCCCGGCTTCGCCGCCGCGTCCCGCCGCGCCAGCGACTCCCGCCGCTCCGGCTGCGCCCGCACCCGCAGCTCCACCGGGCCAGCGGATGACCAGTCCGCTACGTCCCGTGAATCCGTTTATGGTTCAGGATCCGAAGCAGAAGGCGCGGCGGCTCGCGCGCGCGCTCGTTTCGGACCTCGTCGTGTACCACCCCGAGAAGCGGCAGCAGGGGCTGCGCGACGGCACCTTGCCCCAGCTCTTTAAGGAAGAGATCGACAAGAGCTGGCAGGAGTACGTGGAGCAGGTGGGCGCGGATCTCGCGCGCAGCACCTCATTTTGGGCCGAGGCGTTGAACGAGATTCTCGCGGGCGGCAACAAGGTCTTCTAGGAGCGCACCGTGGCGTTGACAGATCGGTTTGCCGAATTCGACCAGCGACTCTCCGAGCTCGGGAGCTTTCTTTGACGTAGAGGGGAAGGCCCGCCGGCTGGCGGAGCTGGAGCACGCCATGGCCGAGGGGAGCATGTGGGCGGATCCGGAGCGGGCGCGCCAGGTCGTCGAAGAGGTCAAGACCACCAAGGGTTGGCTCGAGCCGTACAACGCGCTGCGGAAGCGGCTCGACGACGCGCGCGGCCTGGCCGAGCTCGCGGATGGCGACCACGACGAGGCGCTGACCCGCGAGCTCGAGGCCGAGGCCGACCAGATTGCCGGGGAGCTAGAGCGGCTCGAGCTGCGAAACATGATGCGCGGGCCCGACGACGAGCGCGATGCCCTGCTGACGATCCATCCCGGGGCCGGCGGCACCGAGTCTCAGGACTGGGCCGAAATGCTCATGCGGATGTACACCCGCTGGGCGGAACGCCACGGCTTCAAGGTCGAGTTGCTCGACCTGCTCGAAGGTGAAGAGGCGGGGATCAAGTCGGTCGACCTCCAGATCAGCGGGCGCTACGCCTACGGGCTCCTCAAGGCGGAGAAGGGCGTGCATCGCCTGGTGCGGATCTCGCCGTTCGACGCGCAGTCGCGCCGTCACACCTCCTTTGCCTCGGTGTTCGTCTATCCGGTGGTCGACGAGGATATCGAGATCGACGTCAAGGACGAGGATCTGCGCATCGACGTCTATCGCGCATCCGGGAAGGGGGGGCAGCACGTCAACAAGACGTCGTCCGCCGTCCGTATCACCCATCTTCCCACCGGGATCGTGGTGCAGTGCCAGAACGAGCGCAGCCAGTTCAAGAACAAAGCCACCGCGCTCAAGATGCTCAAGGCGCGCCTGTACGAGCGGGCGGTGGAGGAGCGCGAGGCGAAGAAGGCCGAAGTAGACAAGCAAAAAACCGACATCGCGTTCGGCAACCAGATCCGGTCTTATGTGTTCCAGCCGTATACCATGGTCAACGACCACCGCACCGAGCTGAAGATCGCTGACGTCCAGAAGGTGATGGACGGCGACCTGGACCCGTTCATCGAGGCGTACCTCAAGCGCTTCGGGAGACAGGCGGCGTGACCAGCTTCGTCGAGGCGGCGCGGCGCGAGAAGCTCACCGAGCTCACCAAGCGCGGGGTAGTCCCGTTCGCCTACCGATTCGACCGGTCCGGCGAGATCGCGCCGGCGCTCGAACGGTTCCGCGAAGGGGACGCGGCCGTGCATCGGCTCGCGGGGCGGCTGATCCTGCTCCGGCCCATGGGGAAGACCACCTTCGGGCACCTCGAGGATCGCTCCGGCAAGGTGCAGCTCTACTTCAAGGTGGACGACCTGGGTGCGGAGCAGTACGAGGTCGTCAAGCTGCTTGATTTGGGCGACGTGATCGGCGTGGAAGGGCCGCTGTTCCACACCAAGACCGGCGAGGTCACGGTGCGGGTGCAGCGGCTGACGCTGCTCACCAAGTCGCTGCGTCCGTTGCCGCTCGGGAAAGAAGACGCCGAGGGCAAGAAGCACGGGGAGCTGGCGGATCCCGAGCTGCGGGCTCGTCAGCGCTACGCCGATCTGGCGGTGCGTCCGGCGGCGCGCGAGGTGTTTCGCGTGCGCAGCCGCGTCGTCGCGTTCATTCGAAAGTTCCTGGACGCACGCGGCTATCTCGAGGTGGAAACACCGGTGCTGCAGCCGCTGTACGGTGGGGCGTCGGCCCGGCCGTTCACGACCCACTACGACGCCCTCGACGCGACGTTCTACCTGCGCATCGCGGACGAGCTGTACTTGAAGCGCTGCATCGTGGGCGGCCTCGAGAAAGTGTACGAGATCGGCCACGACTTTCGCAACGAGGGGATAGACCGCTTTCACAACCCCGAGTTCACGATGGTAGAGTGGTACGAGGCTTACGCGGACTACGAAGTGATGCTCGGGCTCACCGAAGAGATGGTGGCCGGGATGGTGAAGCAGCTGTTCGAAACCACGACGCTCGAGCGACACGGGGCGACGCTCAACTTCGAGCGCCCGTTCGCCCGGAAAGACTTCTACGCCCTGGTGCGGGAGACCGCGGGGATCGACCTCACGCGGGCGAAGGAGGCGGAGCTCAAGGCCGCGCTCAAGCGCAAGGACGTGCCCGACGTAGATCAGCTCGCGGGCGGCAAGCTGGTGGACGAGGTCTTCAAGAACTTCGCCGAGCCGACGCTCGTCCAGCCGACCTTCGTGCTCGACTATCCCATCGCCCTGTCGCCGCTCGCCAAGCTCAAGCGAGGCGATCCCACGCGTGTCGAGCGCTGGGAGCTGTTCATCCACAAACGTGAGATCGCGAATGCGTTCAGCGAGCTGAACGATCCCGACGAGCAGCGCCGTCGCTTCGAGCAGCAGGCGCGGCTGCGCGCGGCGGGCGATTCCGAGGCGCAGCAGCTCGACGAGGACTTCATCCGCGCGCTTGAGTACGGCATGCCCCCCACCGGGGGCGTGGGGCTGGGGCTCGACCGCCTGCTGATGATTCTCGCCGACCAGCCCAACATCCGCGACGTCATCCTGTTCCCGATGTTGCGGCCCGAATGAGCGTCCTGACCGTCGGCGTGCTGCAAGCCCTGCTGGGACTCGCCGCCCTCGCGGCGATCGCGGTCGTCGTCACCAACTGGCCCTCCTCGCTCGATCTCCGCATCACGTGGCGCTACCTGCGCAGCCGGCGCTCGTCCCGGCTGCTGTCCCTCATCACCGTGATCGCGGTGGGTGGCGTGACCGTGGGGGTGATGGCGCTCGTAGTCGTGCTCGGCGTTATGAACGGCCTGCAGGCGGATTTGCGCGACAAGATCCTGGTGGCGAACCCCCACCTCAGGGTGCTCACGTACGGCGAAGGCCTGCGGCTCGATGATTGGCCCAAGGTGCTGCGCCAGGTACGGCACGACGCCGGTGTCGAGGCGGCGGTCCCGTTCGTCCTCTCGCAGGGGCTCATCTCAGCCGGTCATGATTACGCCGAAGGCGTGATCGTCTACGGTGTCGAGCCCGATACCGGCAGTCGCGCCGTGACCAGCTTTGCCCGTCATTTCACCCAGGGCGACCTGACCTTCAGAGCCGCCCGCGGCGACGTCGAGGGTGGGATCGGGCTCGGCACCCGGCTCGCCGCCAAGCTGTCGGCGTTTCCCGGCACGGTCGTCACGCTCGTGGCCCCCGCCGGCGCCAAGTTCAACCCCAGCCTCGGCGCCTACGTGCCGAAGTTTCATCGCTACGAGGTCACGGGGATCTTCGACACGGGCATGTACGAGTACGACAACAGCTACGTGGCGCTCGACCGGCGCGCCGCCCAGCGCTTCGCGGGCCTGGACAGCGCCGTCACCGGCATCGAGGTCCGGCTCAGCGATCCCGAGCGGGCACAGCCGTTCGCGGTGGCTCTGGAGACGCAGCTGGGCTACCCGTACCGCGCGCTGGACTGGCAATCGCAGAACGCCTCGCTCTTCTCGGCTCTGAAGCTCGAGAAACTCGCGATGGCCTTTGTCGTGTTCCTGATCTGCGTGGTGGCGGCCTTCAACGTGGTGGGCACGCTCACGATGGTGGTGCGCGACAAGACCCGCGAGATCGGTATCCTGCTGGCGATGGGACTGAGTCAGAAGGCGATTCGGCGCATCTTCCTGGCCCAAGGCATGCTCATCGGGCTCACCGGGACCGCGCTTGGCGTGACGCTCGGTCTGGTGCTCGGTGGCATGGTGAACCGGGGTCATTGGGTCCCGATCGATCCGTCCATCTACTTCATCGACCACTTGCCCGTTCACCCGCAGCCGCTCGACGTCCTGTCGGTGATCGTGGCGAGCCTCGTCGTGGCCACGCTCGCGCCACTCTACCCGTCCGCCCAGGCCGCGCGGCTCGACCCGGTGAGCGCGATTCGGTACGAATGACCGCCCTGCTCGAAGCGCGAGGCATCCGCAAGGTGTTCGCCGGCGGCGACGGCCAGCCGCTCGAGGTGCTGCGTGCCGTGGAGCTGGAGGTCCATCGCGGGGAGTTCACGGCCATCGTCGGCGCGTCGGGCGCGGGGAAGAGCACGCTCTTGCACCTGCTCGGCGCGCTGGACCGCCCCACGGGGGGCGACGTCTGGCTCGACGGCTCCCGCTACGCCGATCTGGACGCCGCGGCCCTCGCGGACGTGCGCAATCGTAAATTGGGGTTCGTGTTCCAGTTCCATCATCTCTTGCGAGAATTCTCCGCCCTGGAGAATGTGATGATGCCCCTGCTGATCGGCGGCACGGGAGCGCGCCAGGCTCGCTCGCGCGCAGAGGAGCTCTTGTCGTCGGTCGGCCTGGCCGGGCGGATGGCGCATCGGCCCGCTGAGCTTTCCGGTGGGGAACAGCAGCGCTGCGCCGTAGCCCGCGCGCTGGTGCACGACCCCGGCCTCGTGCTGGCGGACGAGCCGTCGGGCAACTTGGATCATGCCAACGCGGATCGGTTGCACGACGTGTTCTTTCGATTGGCGCGAGAGTTCGAGACGGCGGTGGTGGTGGTCACTCACAACCGGCAGCTCGCGGGACGGGCGGACCGCATCCTGATGCTCGAGGACGGCCGACTGGCGGGCGTCGGATCGGTGGACGCGATACCCTGATGCTGTGCGACAACTGCAAGGAGCGCGATGCGGTCATCAATTTGACCCAGGTGGAGCACGACACGAAGGTCACGCTCCACTTGTGCGAGCAGTGCGCGCAGCAGAAGGGCGTCGAGACCGGCGCGAGCGTCCTCAAGACCCCGCTCGGCGGCTTTCTCCAAGGGATGATCGGCAAGGGCGCCACCAATGTCCTCCCGACGGCCGTGGACGGCCTGCGCTGCGCCGCGTGCGGCAGCACGCTCAAAGACTTCCGCGAGTCCGGGCGGCTCGGATGCGCGCAATGTTACGGGTCGTTCGCGCCGCACCTGCGCGACCTCCTGCGTCGGTTGCACGGCTCCAGCCAGCACGTGGGGGAACGGTACGTGCAGCCCGGCGCGGACGGAACGGCCGATCCACGGCTGCAGCTCTTGGATTTGAAGGAACAGCTGCGCCGCGCCGTCGACAGCGAGAACTTCGAGCTCGCCGCCGAGCTGCGCGACCGCATTCGGGTGCTGGAGTGATCGACCTGTCGCTCTTACCCGACGGCGGGATCGGCTGGCTCGACGCCTCGGGCCCAAAGGGCAGCATCGTCCTCTCCACGCGCATTCGGTTGGCCCGCAACCTCGAGGGTTACGTGTTCAGCCAGCGAGCCAAGGACTCCGATCGCACGGCCGTGCTCACTCGGGTGGAAGAGGCGGGCGCCGCGAGCGAGCTGCTACGCGGGGCGGTGACGATCCGGCTGGATCAGCTGGAGCGCGCCGACCGGCAGCTGCTGCACGAGCGACACCTCGTGTCGAAGGAGCTGGCCGGGCTGGATCGCGAGGTACGCCCGCGGCCGGGCTCGGCACTGGTGGTGCAGGGCACAGTGGGCGTTATGGTTAACGAAGAAGACCACCTGCGATTGCACGGAATGCGTTCGGGATTTGCCCTGGAGGACGCGTACGCCGATTTGGAGGCGCTCGATACCGATCTCGGGCGCCTGTTACCCTTCGCGTTTCACCCGGAATTTGGCTATCTTACCTCCTGCCCGACCAACGCCGGGACCGGGCTGCGGGCGAGCGTGCTTATCCACTTGCCAGGCCTTGTCTTGACGAAGGAAGTCGGGAAGGTATTACAGGGACTTGCTCAGGTCGGGCTCACCTTCCGGGGTTTGTACGGGGAGGGGAGCGAAGTCGTCGGGAACTTCTTTCAGTTATCCAATCAGACGACGCTGGGCAAATCCGAAGACGAGCTGCTCGATCATTTGGGGAAGATCGTCCGCCAAGTGATAGAGTATGAAGAGCAAGCGCGCGATGTCCTGCTGCGCACGGCCCCCGATGAGGTGGCCGACAAGACGTGGCGAGCGTATGGGTTGCTCAAGTACGCGCGCAAATTGACGTTCGAAGAGACGATGAACTTGTTGAGCGGAGTGCGGTTGGGTGTCGGGTTGAATCTGATCCCCGGGTTGAGTGTATACACACTCAACAAGCTCTTGATCTTCACCCAGCCGGCACACTTGGCGGCGCTCGACGGACGTCAACCAGGCGATCCGGGATTGCCCACGGTGCGCGCCACGTACGTGCGTCGCGTGCTGGAGACCGAGGTGGTGTGAGGCGGGGAGAGCGATGAACGGCTACAACTTTACGGATCGGGTTCGCAAGGTCCTGCAGATGGCGCGGGAGGAAGCCGCGCGGCTGCATCACGAGTACGTAGGGACTGAGCACATCCTGCTGGGACTGATCCGCGAGGGCGAGGGGGTCGCGGCGGCCGTTCTCACCAACCTGAACGTGGACCTCGAGGAAATCCAACAGAAGATCGAGGAGACCGTCAAGAAGGGGAAAGCCGCGGCCGCCGCGGGCCCCGATCTCCCGTACACGTCCCGCGCCAAGAAGGTGCTCGAGCTGGCGATGAGCGAGGCGCGCGAGCTGAATCATTCGTACGTCGGGACCGAGCATCTGCTGCTCGGGCTGCTGCGGGAAGAGAAGGGGATCGCGGCGCAGGTCCTCACGGACGCGGGGGTGAACCTCGAGCAGGCGCGCGCGGAGACGCTGCGGCTGCTCGGCAGCGAGATGCCCTCCGGGTCCACGCCCTCCGGCGCCACCGCCCAGCCGGCCAGCCCCAAGAGCGAGAAGAAGTCGAAGACGCCCGCGCTCGACCACTTCTGCCGCGACCTCACGCAGCTCGGCGCCGAGGGCCAACTCGATCCCACGATCGGCCGGCAGAAGGAAATCGAGCGCGTGATGGAGATTCTGTCGCGTCGCAAGAAGAACAACCCGGTGCTGATCGGCGAGCCGGGCGTCGGCAAGACGGCCATCGTCGAGGGGCTCGCGCAGCTGATCGCGAGCGGCCAGTGCCCGGATGCCCTCAAGGACCACCGCGTGTTGTCGCTCGACATGGCGGCGGTAATCGCCGGCACCAAGTATCGCGGCCAGTTCGAAGAGCGGCTCAAGGCGATCATCAACGAGATCGCCCAGAACCGGAACATCATCCTCTTCATCGACGAGCTGCACACGCTGGTGGGCGCGGGCGCGGCGGAGGGGGCGGTCGACGCCTCCAACATGTTGAAGCCCGCATTGGCCCGCGGCGAGCTGCAGTGCGTCGGCGCGTCGACCCTGAACGAGTATCGCAAGTACATCGAGAAGGACGGGGCGCTCGAGCGGCGCTTCCAGACCGTGATCGTCGATCCGCCGACCGTGGACGAGACGATCGAGATCCTGAAGGGGCTCCGCAAGCGCTACGAGGAGCACCACCGCGTCATCATTCCGGACGAGACGCTCGACGCCGCGGCGAAGCTGTCGGAGCGCTACATCACCGACCGTTTCCTCCCGGATAAGGCGATCGACGTGATCGACGAAGCCGGAGCGCGGGCGCGCCTGGCCACGCAGGTGCCCCCCCCCGAAGTCGCGGCGCTGAAGGGCAAGCTCGAGCACATCAACGGCGACAAGGAGAACGCGGTCCGCGATCAGAACTTCGAGCGGGCGGCGGCGCTGCGCGACCAGGAGCGGGAGCTGCAGACCGAGATCCGGCGCAAGCAGGAAGCGTGGGAGAAGGAGCGCCAGACGCACCGGCCCACGATCAGCGAGGAAGGGGTCGCCTTCATCGTGTCGCGTTGGACCGGCATTCCCGTGACGCGGCTGCAGGAGGCGGAGACGGCGCGGCTGCTGCGCATGGAGGAGGAGATGCACCAGACCGTGGTCGGCCAAGACGAGGCGATCGCGGTAATCTCGCGGGCCATCCGTCGCAGCCGCGCGGGCCTCAAGGACCCGAAGCGGCCGATCGGGTCGTTCATCTTCTCGGGTCCCACCGGTGTCGGCAAAACCGAGCTGGCGCGCGCGTTGGCGCGGTTTCTGTTCGCCGACGCGAGCGCGCTGATCCGCGTCGACATGTCGGAGTACATGGAGAAGTTCTCCGTGAGCCGGCTGATCGGCGCGCCGCCGGGGTACGTGGGATACGAGGACTCCGGGACGCTCACCAAGTCGGTGCGACGCAAGCCGTACTCCGTCGTGCTGCTCGACGAGATCGAAAAGGCGCACCCCGATGTGTTCAACATCCTGTTGCAGGTGCTCGACGAGGGCCACCTGACCGACAATTACGGCCGGGTGATCGACTTCAAGAACACGGTCGTCATTATGACGTCCAACGTCGGCGCCCGGGACATGGTGAAGGGCAAGGCGCTTGGCTTCGCGCAGCCGGACACGCGGGCGACCTTCGAAAAGATGGCGGAGAAGGTCAAAGAGGAGATCAATAAGACCTTCAACCCCGAATTCCTGAACCGCCTGGACGACGTAATCGTCTTCCACCCCCTCACCCGCGAGCACATTGCGCAGATCGTCGCGATCCTGCTCAAAGAAGTGCAGCGGCGCTTGGGGGAGGAGGAACTCACGCTGCGGCTCACGCCGGCGGCGTCGAACTTCCTCGTGGACCGAGGCTACGACGAGCACTTCGGTGCGCGCCCGCTGCGGCGCGCGATTCAGAAATACGTCGAGGATCCGCTCTCGGAGAAGATTCTAGTCGGCGAGTTCGCGCGGGGCGAGGAGATCGAAGTCGACGCGGCCCCCGACAAGGAACGGTTGGCGTTCCGCGCGCTCTCCGGCTCGAAGGCGTGATCCGCCAGCTTCCCGCCGTCGTCTTCTTGTGTTCCCTCGTGCTCGCGCCGCGCGCCGCGCTGGCGCAGCGCGACGCCTCCAGCGTAGCAGTGGCCCCCGATTCCATCGTCGTGCTCGGGTTGCGCCGCAATGACCGCAAGCAGGCGCTGGACCAGAGCGGGCTGACGCCCGGCCGCGCGCTCGGGTACCGGGACGTGCAGCGCGCGATCCAGAACCTGTACGCCAGCGGTCAATACGACGACGTGCGCGTCTCGCAGGACACCGCCGGTGGTCGCCAGTTGTTGGTGGTGCGGCTGCGCGAGCGGCCACTCCTCGTCAAGTGGGCGGTGCGCGGCGTGAGCCGGGTGTCCGAGGGGAGCGTTCGGGACAAGGCGCAATTGGTGGAAGGCCGGCCGCTCGATCCCGCGGCGCTGGCGCGCGCCCGCGGCCGCATCGACTCGCTGTATCGCGCCCAGGGCTATTACCTCGCGCAGGTGAAAGTGGTCCCCGTCTACGAGGCCGACTCGCAGCGGGTGCGCATCGTCTTCGACGTGGATGAGGGGCGGCGCGTCGCCGTGGCGCGGGTACGCATCGACGGCAACACCCACCTCGACGACGCGGCACTGGTGGGAGGGATGAAGACGCGCCCTGAGGGCTTCTGGTGGTTTCGCTCGGGCGAGTACGACGACGAGAAGCTTCGCGAAGACCTCCAGGAGCGGCTCCCCAAGCTGTACGGTGACAAGGGATACGTCGACTTCCAGGTGCTCGGCGACACGCTCGTCGTCGACGATACCACGGGGAAGGCGACGCTCGTCATCCGCGTGAGTGAGGGCGAGCCCTATCGCGTCGGTACCTTCGAGATCGTCGGCAACCGGCGGTTTTCCACGGACGAGCTGCAGCAGCTGTTCCCGTTCAAGGGGGAGAGTCGGACCGGGTTCTTGGGCATGGGGGGCATCCAGCACGGGCCAGCGTACTTCGACCAGGCGCGTTGGGACGACGCGACGCAGCAGCTCCGGACGCTGTACTACAACAACGGGTACATCTACGTCAACGTGCAGCCGCAGGTGATCCGGCGCACGGGCGCGGACTCGAAGCCAGTGGTGGACCTGCGGTGGGCGATTAACGAAGGTCAGCCCGCGATCGTCAACAAGATCGAGATCGCGGGCAACGACGTCACGCACGAGCGGGTGATCCGCGAAGCGATCGTGCTCCTGCCCGGCGATGTGTTCCGCCAGGACGCGCTGATCCGATCGTACCAGAACATCTCGAACCTCGGCTTTTTTCAGCAGCCGCTGCCGTTTCCCGATACCCGGCCTGCCAACGATCAGGGCGACGTGGACGTCATCTTCCGGGTCACCGAGAAACACACCGGGAACATCAACTTCGGCGCGTCCGTAGGGCAGGGAACGGGGGTCGGGGGATTCTTGGGCCTGGACGAGCCGAATCTGTTCGGCCAGGGGAAGAAGGGCCACTTCCAGTGGCAGTTCGGCAAGAACATCAGCGACTTTGCCGTCACCTACACCGATCCCGCGATTCGCGAGTCGCGCATCTCCGGCACGTTCGATGTCCACAACACGCGGCTCCGTTACACGATCGCCGACCTCGGGACGCTGCGCCGCCGAGGCGCCAGCGTGCAGTTCGGGTTTCCGGTCTTCCATGATCGGTATACACGGTTGTTCGTGTCCTACGGGATCGACGATCAGTCGTTCACCGGTTCGAGTACCGGCCTCGCGGCGCTCCGCTGCAACAACTGCATCCGGTCCACCTTCGGCCTCTCACTGATGCGTGATACGCGCATCGATCTGCCGTTCCCCACCGCCGGAACGATGCATTCGATCGGCATCTCACAGTCGGGCGGTCCGCTCGGAGGCGCGGGCAACTTTCAGCGGCTCGACCTCGAGGGTCGCTGGTACGCGCCCCTGGGACAACTGGGCGGATCGACCGGCTCGTCGCCGGTGCGGTTCGTAATGGGGTTGTCGACGCGGTCGGGACTGGTGTTCGGGAACTCGCCGTTCTTCGATCAGTTGTTCACGATGGGCGGCGTGCAGTACGGCATCCCGTTGCGGGGCTATGATGAGTTCTCGATTACGCCGCGGGGGTACGACCCCTCCGCCTCCAACGGGCAGGCGACCGCCAGCTCCTTCGGGAAGGCTTACCTCGCCATGACCGGCGAGATCGGAGCGCGGCTGTCGCAGATGTTCTACGTCTCCGCGTTCGTGGATGCGGGCAACGTGTGGGCCAATGCCGCCGAGTTCAATCCCACGCGACTGTTCCGTGGCGCGGGTATCGGTCTGAGTATCATTTCACCGCTCGGACCGATTGGGATCGATTGGGCGTATGGCTTCGACCGCACCGACGTGCTCGGACGGCCGGATCCAGGTTTCAAGCTGCACTTCAAGCTCGGCAACTTCTTCTGATCGATGCGTCGGCGCGCTGGTCGCGCGCCCAACCCGTCTTTTTCCTTGGAGCGACAGTCATGAGGCGTGCGGTTACTGTGGGAGCATGGATCGGCCTCATCGCGGCCGGACCAGCCGTGGCGCGGGCGCAGGCGCAGTCGGGGCTCAAGATCGCGTTCATCAGCTCGCAGCAGATTCTCGAGCAAACGCCCGGTTACGCGGCCGCTGAGTCGACCTTCAAGAAAGAGTATCAGGGCGCTCAAGACGAGGCGCAGAAGCTGCGGCAGCAGTTCGATTCGGCCGTGCAGGCGTTCGACAAGCAGTCGATCGCCCTGTCGTCCACCGCGAAGCAGGCGAAGCAGCGGGACCTGCAGCAGATGCAACAGCGCATCGAGCAGCGCACCAATGAGCTTCAAGAGAAGACGCAGCAGCGCCAGCGCGAGCTCATGCAGCCGATCCAGGCGCGCGTCAACGGCGTGATCCAGGGGCTGCGTGCTGAGGGCAACTACTCGCTGATTTTCGACGCCGACTCACCCACTTCCAACATCGTCGCCGCCGACCCCGGCCTCGACATCACGGCCAAGGTGATCGAGCGACTGAAGCAGCCGAAGTAGAGGCGCCCGGTGCCCGGTCCGGCAAGCGCGCGACGCATCAGCGCCCGTGAGGTCGCCGCGCTCACCGGCGGGACGCTGACCGGCTCGCCGGACGTCAGTGTCACGGGCGTTGCCCCGCTCGATCGCGCCGGCCCTGAGGACCTCTCGTTTCTTGCCGCAAGGCGCTATCTTCAGTACTTTCAACGGTCTAGCGCAGCGATAGTGCTGTGCAAACCGGATCTCGTGCCAGTTGGCACCGCGGGTCCGGTCACGCGTGTAGTGGTGCCCGACCCCCACGTGGCGCTCCTCGCCGTGATTCCGGTGCTCTACCCCGAGCAGGCGTGGGAACCGGGCATCCACCGGACGGCGCTGATCGGTGCCGGCACCGTGTGGCAGGAACCGGTCGCGATTGGACCATACGCGGTGCTGGGCCGCGACGTTCGGCTCGGTCGGAACGTGCGCATCGGCGCGGGCGCCGTGCTGGGCGACGGCGTGATCGTGGGGGACGACGTGCAGCTGTACCCCCAAGTGGTGTGCTACAGTGGGACCGTGCTCGGGAACCAGGTCATTCTCCACGCGGGCGTGCGGCTCGGGTCCGACGGGTTCGGGTACGTGCCCGGCAAGCACGGCGAGCGGCCACGCAAGATTCCGCAGGTGGGACGCTGCATCATCGGCGACGACGTGGAGATCGGCGCCAACACGACGATCGATCGCGGCAGCGTGGACGACACCGTCATCGGTGCGGGGACCAAGATCGACAATCTCGTGCAGATCGGACACAACTGCCGCATCGGCGCGCGCTGCCTCATCGCGGGACAAGCGGGGATCGCGGGGAGCACGCACGTGGAGGACGATGTCTTCCTCGCCGGCCAAGCGGGGCTCGCCGACCACGTTACGGTCGGGCGCGGCGCGCGGGTGACGGTGCAGGGCGGCGTGATCGGGGACATCGAGCCGGGTGCGACGGTGTCGGGGTATCCGGCACGCACCCATCGCGAGTTCCTGCGCGCCCAAGGCGCCCTCTACCGCCTCGCGCACATCGTGGACGACCTCGAGGCCCTGGTACGCCACAACGATGGCTCCCAGCGCTAGACGCGGCATCCGCACGCAGGCCGCCCTCTCGGGTACGGGGCTGCACACCGGGGCTCGCACCGAGGCGACCTTCCAGCCCGCCCCGCCGGGTCAGGGGATCGTATTCCGCCGCGTCGACCTGCCGGGGAAGCCGGTGATCCCGGCCCTCCTGTCGGAGGTCGAGGCGGTCGAGCGACGCACCGCGATCGGCAAGGGTGCCACCACGATTCACACCGTGGAGCACCTGCTGGCCGCGGTGGCCGCGCACGAGATCGACGATCTGACGATCGAGCTGTCGGGTCCCGAGCCACCGATCCTGGACGGCAGCTTTCAGCCGTACTTCGAGGCGCTGGAGCGCGCCGGCCCCATCGAGACGAGCGGTGAGGCGCTGGTGCTGACGGTGCCGGCCGCGTTCACGGTGAGCGAGGGCGACTCGAGCTACGTGGTGGCCCCCGCCAAGGAGCTTCGCCTCACCGTCGCGATCGAATGGCCCCATCCCCTGATCGGCCATCAGGCGGGGAGCTTCACCGTGACGCCGCAGGTATTCGCCCGCGAGCTCGCGCCGGCGCGTACCTTCGGCTTCACGACCGAGATCCCGGCCCTGCAGGCCAAGGGCCTCATCAAGGGGGCCTCGAACGCCAACGCGATCGTGCTGGACGAGCGGGGTCTCGCGAACGGCGGCAAGCTGCGCTGGCCGGACGAATTCGTGCGGCACAAGGCGGCCGACATCGTGGGGGACCTGGCGCTCACGGGCGCCCGGATTCAGGCTCATGTGGTCGCGACGCGGCCCAGCCACGGCGGCAACATCGCCCTGGCCCGCGCGCTCGCTCGCGCAGGGAGGCGCATCGGAATGCCGGCGATGGACATCAGCAAGATCATGGACTACCTGCCACACCGGTACCCGTTCCTGCTCGTGGATCGGATCATCGAGGTGGAGGGCAACAAGCGGATCGTCGGGATCAAGAACGTCACGATCAATGAGCCGTTCTTTCAGGGACACTTCCCCGGGCATCCGATCATGCCGGGCGTCCTCATCATCGAGGCGATGGCGCAGGTGGGCGGGATGCTGCTGATGGCGCACTACGAGGGGCAGGACACGACGAACAAGGTCGTCTACTTCATGTCGCTCGACAACGTGAAGTTCCGGCGCCCCGTCGTGCCGGGCGACCAGATCCGCTTCGAGCTCGAGATGCTGCAGTTTCGCGGGAAAACGTGCCGCATGAAGGGCGCCGGCTTCGTCGACGGCCAGGTCGTGGCCGAAGCCGAGATGATGGCGATGGTGGTCGATAAGTGATTCACCGCACCGCGCTGGTCGATCCGACCGCCGAGCTGGGCGTCGATGTTTCTGTCGGCCCCTACTGCGTCATCGGCCCCAAGGTGACCGTCGCCGACCGCTGCTCGATCGCGGCGCACGCGGTGCTCGAGCGCAACACGCGCGTCGGCGAAGGCGTCAAGATCGGCTACGGCACGGTGATCGGGAACGATCCGCAGGACCTCAAATACAAGGGCGAGGAAACGTGGGTCGAGATCGGCAACGGCACGATCATCCGCGAGTATTCCACGATCAATCGCGGCAGCTCGGCGACCGGCAAGACCACGGTCGGGGAGCGCTGCTTCCTCATGACCTACGTGCACATCGCCCACGACTGCGTGATCGGCAACGACGTCATCATCGCGAATGCTGTCCAGATGGCGGGCCACGTCACCATCA
>DATEGE010000223.1:0-9824 GCA_035280265.1 Gemmatimonadales bacterium
CTCCCTGCGCCAGCGCGATGCTCGCCGAAGCAGGATAGAACTCCGCGTTCAAGCTCAAGAGCGCGAGCGCGTTGTCGGTATGCCCGGCGCGCGCTTCCGCGCGCGCGAGCTCCGTGAGCGTCGCCTCGCTGAAGTCGTAGGCCCCCGTGCCGTAGTAACGTGCGCGCAGCTCGCGGTAGCGGCGTACGGCGGCATCGGCTCCACTGTCGGTGAGCACGAGGCCAAGCGTGTCGTCCAGCAGCCGGGGCCGGGCCACGCCGCGGTGGCAGGTGGCACAGCGGACCACGACGTGCGGCTCGGGACGGTCGGGCACGTCCTTCAGGTGCTCTTCATTGATGTGGTGCACCATGTGCATCATGGCGCGGGCGGCGCGCTTGGTACGCTTGTCGTCCTTGGCGAAGGCGACGGAATCGAGCGGTGCGCCCTCTCTGCCCACGTGGCAGTAGGTGCAGCGTACACCGAGCGCCAGCGAGATGCCGCGCATCGTGGCGAGCAGGGTGCGTTGATCGATGTTCTGGGGCAGGACCTTCAGGTTCGTGAACGAGTCCGGGGGGAATTTGCCCTGCGCGCGCGCGGCGAGGGAAACCCCGCTCACGCAGAGGATGGTGACGACGAGGCCGCGCATGGCCTCGAACATCCGCTATGTTGATCCTCGCCGCCAGGCCGTGCAGACTCTGCCGAGCCCAGGCTTCAGCCCCGGGTTATGGGAACCGGATCGGAAGACCCTTCTGCACGCTCCCGGCGACCGTGAACGCCTGCACGGCGATCGCGGCGCCGAGGAGCCACGGCCGGACTTTGGGGGGAAGCGCGGCCGCGGCGCCGAGCACGCTCAAGCCGGCGATAGCCGTATAGGCGTTCACCTGACCGACCGTCGGGCGATCACCCAGCAGGGGATTCGACTCGCGGAACCCCGACCAGCCGTGGCGGGCCAGCTCGCGGGTTTGCGCCGCGTCGATCAACAGGGTGACGACGAACGCGCTCGCGAGCACTGTGTGAGTCTGATTCCACGAGGCGCGCTCCGGCAGGCCGGTGATCGTAGCCGTGCTCAACGACACGCGCCCTGCCCCGGACACGGCACCGACGCGAAAGGCTTGTTGGGTGCTGGCCGCGAGGGACCCGACGAACGGGGTTGGCCTGGGGTCGACGTGGCGCGCCGCCCCGAAGGTGAAGGTCTTTAGGGCCTGCTGGGCGGCTGACGGGGTAGCGATTCCGCTCAGTCCCGCCGCCACGAGCAACACCGCGACGATCCGCGTCATGAGCACGTTCACGAGCGCTTGTCGTATTCGAACAGCTCGTTCGGAGTGACTCTGAGGGCCCCGCACAGCCGTTCGATCGTATCCGCGCGAATGAGGCGGAAGCGCCCCGTCGACCTCGTAAGCCGGTAGATGCTGTTCAAGCTCAGGCCCGTGAACTTGGCCAGGGCATAGGGCGAGATGCCCCGCGTTTCCAGAAGTTGCCGCACGCGTAACCGCACCACCCCCCGCCGGCGGTAGCGGATCCGTTGCCCTCGGTATTCAGCCATGGTACTCCTCCAGTGCGGTTATAACAACTATAGATAGTATAATATATATATGGTATAACATCAATAGGTACTATAGTCCGAGGTCGGGGGGTGCCGCCTCCCCGCGGGAACCGCTAAGTTCAAGCGCCACATAGTGGGAGAGGTGGCCGAGTGGCTGAAGGCGGCGGTTTGCTAAACCGTTATAGGGCCTAAAAGCCTTATCGGGGGTTCGAATCCCCCCCTCTCCGTGATCAAGGCAGGGATTCGGGGCTAGCGGCTCGGGACTCGGCCTTGCATCCCGAACCCCGAGCCCCTAATCCCTAGCCCCGATGAGCACCCGCGTCCGCTTTGCCCCCTCCCCCACCGGCTACCTCCACGTGGGAGGCGCCCGCACCGCCCTCTTTAACTGGCTCTACGCCCGCCACGCGGGCGGCAAGTTCCTGCTCCGCATCGAGGACACCGACAAGGCGCGCTCGACCGACGAGCACACCAAGGTCATCCTCGACGGCCTTTCCTGGCTCGGCCTCGACTGGGACGAACCGCCGATCTTCCAGGGCGCCGGCGTCACACGCCACCAAGAGCTGGCCGACAAGCTCCTCGCCGATGGCAAGGCCTACATGGAAGAGGGCGCTATCCGGTTCCGGCTCCCCGCCGGGGAGATCGCCTGGGACGACGCGGTGCACGGCCGCATCTCGTTCCAGGGCGAGGACATCAAGGACTTCGTCATCCTGCGCTCGGACCGCACGCCGATCTACAACTTCGCCGTCGTGGTCGACGACGTGGACATGCACATCACGCACGTGCTGCGCGGCGACGACCACATCTCGAACACCCCCAAGCAGATCGTGCTGTACCGCGCGCTCGGCGCGCCGCTGCCGGTATTCGGCCATGTGCCGATGATCAACGGTCCCGACGGGAAGAAGCTCTCCAAGCGTCACGGCGCGACGGCCGTGGGCGATTACCAGCACATGGGCATCCTTCCCGCCGCGATGCGCAACTTCCTCGCGCTACTCGGCTGGAGCCCCGGTGGCGACCGCGAGATCATGACGCTCGACGAGATGATCCGGCTCTTCTCCTTCGACGGAATCCAGAAGAAGAGCGCCATCTTCGACACGACCAAGCTCGAGTGGATGAACGGCCAGTACCTCTCGATGGCCACCGCCGAGGAGCTGTATCCGCTCGTCGCCCCGCAGCTGGAGCAGCTTGGTCTGAACGGGAATAGCGACGCGGTGCTCCGGGCGATCGCCGCGGTCAAGACCCGCTCGCGCACCACGCTCGACGTCGCACGGCAGGTGGCGGCGCGACTCGACCCGAAGTATGTGACGCTCGACGAGAAGGCGACAAAGGAGATCGCGAAAGACCCGGCGGGCTACCGGTCGTCGCTGGAGGCGAGCCTCGCGGAGCTGCGCTCCGCCGATTGGACGCCCGAGGCCCTCGAGCAGGCGCTGCGCGCCCTCGCCGTCAAGCAAGGCGTAGCGGCCGGCAAGGTCTTCCAGCCGATCCGCATCGCGCTCACGGGCGGCACCGTGTCGGAGCCGGTGAACGAGCTGTTATATGTGGTGGGGAAAGAAGCCGCGTTGAAGAGGCTGAAGGACGCGACGTTGGGGAATATCCCGGGCTGAGAGCCCGGGCGCGGATTAGGGCACCGCCTTGACTGTGTCTGCCTTCGTCGCCGTTGTATCTCCCCGCGCGCGTCGCGCCGCGTCGCGCTCCGCCTGCTTCCGCGCCCGGATATCCTTCACGTACTGCTTGAACAGCTGCAGCGTCTCGGTGCGCCGCGCCGCCTGCATCAAGTCCTCCCGCATCTCGTCCAGCTGCCGCGCGCGGCGCTGCTCGTCGTAGTTCCCCTGCGGCAGGCTGATCGGCAGCAGCGCCAGCGCGGCGGTCGGGATCTTGATCCCCGCCACGTGGATGAACTGCGAATCGATCCCGAACACCTGACCCGCCACCTCCGTGGTCCAGACGGGGATCTGATGTGACCGCTGCTCCTGGTCGATCACGACGTTGAGCGAATCGACCATAGCCCGCAGGCGGCGTACCACGCCGGAGTCGCGGGATTCGTGCGGCTCGTACAGGGCGCTCGCGACTTCGGACGGGAGGGCCGGGCGGGGGAGCACCCACAGGCGGCCGTCGCCCACTTGCGGTGGCGTGACCATGTGCGGGCCGATATCCGTCGGCGCCGCGGCGAGCGTGGTGTCGGGCTTCCCGACGAGCGCCGGCACGGGGGGCGTGGTGTCGGGGATCGCGGCGTCCGGGAGCGGTCGCCCCAGCCCGCCGCTCGGTCCCAGGCCGCGACGCGTCCCACCGTACGGCGGCAGCTCGTGCAGCTGTGGGACCGCTGGCGGAATGATGGTGATCAAACGCTGGTCGCGATCGATACGCCACGAAGTGGTGATCGCGAACACGATGAGCGCCCCGTGCGCCACGGCGGAGACGACCCAGGTGAGTCGCCGCTCCGGTCGCGGAAGCTTCCGTACCTCAAACAGCGGCGAGCACCTTTCCCAGCCGCTCGGCGGCTTCGACCAGCCGCGGCGTGCTGACCGTGAGCGCCACGCGGAAGAACCCCTCCCCACCGGCGCCGAACCCGGTGCCGGCGAGCGTCACCACCCCCGCTTCCTCGAGGGCGCGCCGCGCGAACCCCGCCGACGCCACGCCCTCGGGGAGCGGCACCCAGACATACATCGTCGCTTCCGGCGTCTCGGGCTCGAACCCCTGGGCGCGGAGCGCGGGCAGCATTGCGTCGCGCCGCGCTTTGAACCGCGCCACATAGCCGTGGGCCAGCGACTCCGCCTGCGGCAGCACGGCGGCGCCGGCCGCCTGCACCGCGAGGAACGCTCCTGTGTCGACGTAGTTCTTCACGCGCGCCAGCGCCGCGATGAGCTCCGGCCGCCCCACCGCCCAGCCGAGCCGCCACCCCGTCATGCAAAACGTCTTCGACAGCGAATGGAACTCGACCGCGACCTCCCGCGCCCCGGCGATCTCGAAGATGCTCGGCGCGACGTAATCGTCGAACGTGATCTCGCAGTAGGGGTTGTCGTACGCGATCACGATACCATGCTGGCGGCAGTGCGCCACGGTGCGCTCGAGGTACTCGCGCGTCGCGACCGCGGCGGTGGGATTGTTGGGATAGTTGAGGTACGCGAGTTTGACGCGGCGCAGCACTTCGCCAGGGATCTCTTCGAGCTCGAGCAGGAACCCGGTACGCGGTGTCAGGGCGTAGCGATACGGCTCGCCGCCGGCGAGCACCGTGCCACCTTCGTACACGGCGTAGCCGGGCTCCGGGACGACGGCGACGTCGCTCGGGTCGAGCAGCGCCAGCGCCAGGTGCGCGATGCCTTCTTTCGACCCGATGAGCGGGTGCAGCTCGGTGAACGGGTCGAACCGTACGCCGAAGCGACGCTTCATGTACGCCGCCGCGGCTTCGCGAAACGCGGGAAGGCCGAGCTGGAAGGGATAGCGACTCATCGCCGGATCGCGCGTGGCGCGCGCCAATGCGTCCACGGCCGCCTCCGGCGGGGCGAAGTCGGCGTCCCCGGCTCCCACGTCGATGACGTCGACCCCTCGCTCGATCAGCCGGCGCTTGATCGCCGGGATCTCCGCCATGGGGTACGTGGGCAGCGCCGAGATTCGCTTACTAAACCTGGTCATCCGGTTCACCCATCAGAATCTACGCTCCACACTCACCGCCCGTTACCGCCAGGTTCAGCCCGCTACCGCCTTCTACCCACCTCTACCGCCCTCTCGTCAACTCCGATGCCGTGCCGAGCGAAGAACTCCTCGCAGGCGCCCCGCACGTCGGCCCAGTGGCCCACCACGCGCCGCGCCGGGGGCAACCCCTGGAGCAGTATCGCCCCGTAGCGCTTGGTGACCACCCGGGGGTCGAGCAGCACGACGGCGCCGACGTCTTCCCGGCTGCGGATCAGCCGCCCGAACCCCTGCTTCAGCTTCAACGCCGCGTTGGGGACGAGGTAATGGGCGAACCCATTCAATCCGCGGGCTTCCAACCGCTCGAGCCGCGCGGCCGTCAGCGGCTCCGTGGGCACCCGGAACGGCAGCTTGGCAAGAATCAGCACCCGCAGCGCGCGCCCCGGCACGTCCACCCCTTCCCAGAATGAATCGGTGCCCAGCAACACACCCGAGCCGGCCTCCCGAAACCGGCGCAGCAGGTGATCGCGCTGCCCTTCCCCCTGCACGAACAAGGGCCAGCGCCCGCCGATCGCGTCGCGCACGGCGTCCGCCGCGCGGCGCAGCGCCGCGTGACTCGTGAACAGCACGAACATGCCGCCGTCCGACGCGTGGGCCAGCTCCACCAGCACGCGCGCCACCGCGGCGCCATGGCCCGACTCGTCGTCGCGCGGCTCCGGGACATCCGTGGGAATGCCGAACAGACACTGCGTCGCGAAATCGAACGGCGACGCGTGCATCTCGCGCACCTTGGTCCGTGTGGGCGGGAGATCGAGTCCCAGGCGCTCCTCGAGGTAGGAGAAGTCGCCCCCGGCCGCGAGCGTCGCGCTCGTCAGGACCACGGTCTCGACGCGATCGAACAGATTGTCCTTCAGGATCGGGGCGAGGTCGAGCGGTACGGCGGCGAGCGAGATGTTGGCCACCTTGCGGCCACGCCGCTCGAGCCACCGAACGGCCGCGGGACCGCCCGGAGGCGGGCGGAGCGCCGCCGTGAGGCCCGCGGCCGCCGCATCGAGTCGCCGCACCACGCCGCGCAGCTCGCCGACGAGCTGGGCCCGTCGCTCCGAGGGATCGTCGAGCGCCAACCGGTCGGCGATGATCGCGGCACCCTCGGAAAGGCGCGAAAAGGCCAGCAGCAGGTTGTCGAGCGCCACGCCGAGCCCTTCGTCCCAGGCGGGATCCTCGAGAAAGGCGTCGGAGAGCCGCAACACCGGCGCCGGCCCGGGCTCCGCGTCCAACCGCCGCGTGAGGCGGGTGAACACGTCGTCGGCCGCCCTGCGGGCGGCCACCAGGGCGTCCCCCAAGCTCTGCTGTACCACGTCGCGGCTCGCCGCGGACAGCAGATCGTCGCGGCGAAACAGCACCGAGCGCAAGGTCGGCAGCAGCCCGCGGCCGTTCTTCTCGAGTCGCGCCAGCAGCCGCTCGACGCCGAGCTTGCTCACGTGAGCGCCCAGGTGCATCGCGGCCACGTCCTCGAGATGATGCGCCTCGTCCAGCACCAGGCGCCGATACGGCGGCAGCACCGCTGCCTCCTGCCAGTTGTCCGACGCCATCCGCACGGCCAGGTCTGATGCGAGCAGGTGGTGATTCACGACGACCACGTCGGCTTCGGCGGCGCGACGGCGCGCTTGGAACAAAAAGCAGCGCTCGAAGTGGGGACACTTGAGTCGCGTGCACAGATCGGACTCCGCCGCGACCGCGTCCCACACGTCGCCGCTCGGCTCGTCCGACAGGTCGGCGAGCGAGCCGTCGCTGGTGCGCGCGGCCCAGCCGGCCAGCGACCCGAGCTCGGCCCGACGCTCGTCCTCGAACAACGAGTCTTCCTGCTCGAGCGCCTGGGCGAGGCGCGACAGGCACAGGTAGTTCCGCCACCCCTTCAGCAGCGCGAACGTCGGGGAGTGATCGCCGGTGCCGAGCGCGCGGGCGAGGATCGGCAGGTCCTTGCCGACCAGCTGCTCCTGGAGGTTGATCGTGTTGGTGGAGACGACGGAGCGCTCGCCGTTTTCGCGGGCCCACACCAGCGCGGGCACCAGATACGCGAACGACTTCCCCACGCCGGTGCCCGCCTCGAGCAGGCCGATACCACCGTCGTTGTAGAGATCGGCGACGTACGCCGTCATGTCGCGCTGACTGGGACGATCCTCGAAGCCGCCCAAGGCGCGGGCGACGGAGCCTCGTGGGGAAAGCAGCCCCGCGACGTCGATCGGGTCGATGCGCGCGGTGGCGCGGGGCCGCGGACACTCTACCACCACATAGCAGTCGGTGACCTCGTTGTCCACGATCGCGAAGCCCACGCCGCCGTCGTGCAGCCGCGCCGCCACCGTGAGATCCGCCCCGGATGGCTCGAGCACGCCGCTCGGGTGGTTGTGGAGCAGCAGCTCGCCGCGCACCGCGATCCCGGGAAGCGCGAGCACGGCGTCCACCGTGCCGCGCGCCACCGGGCGCGCCTCGACGATCAACCCGTTGGCGTCTGGCCGGGCGACGAACGACACCTCACGTCCGTGCGCCGCCGCGATCTCGGCGCGCATCAGCTCGCGGACCACGGGCGCGAGCCGCTCGACGCTCACGTCTTGAGCTCGCGTTTTTTGGCCGCCGGGAACAGCACGTTGTTGAGGATCAGCCGGTACCCGGCCGAATGTGGATGCAGTGACAAGTCGGTGGGCGGATCGCCGATCTGATGCTGCTGGTCTTCCGGATCATGCCCGCCGAAGAACGTCCAGGTGCCCTTGTCGTGGTAGCCACTGATGTACTTGACCCACGGCGCGCCTTCCTCGTCGCCGAGCACCAGGTCGCCGGGCTTCAGGCGAGTGCGCAGAAACGACGTCGTGAGTCCGTAGAAGTCGGGAATCACCTGGCGGTGATTCTGCACCAGGATCGTTGGCAAGGGATCGATCTTCGCGCTGAAGTTGAACAGCTTGAACGCGCCCAGCGGCTGGCGGCGCGGGCCGGCGTTCACCTGGTGGCCGTCGATGTCGGAGAAGCTCGCGATCTGGGGGTTGGGCTCCAGGTGCGCACCCGTGAATGCCAGCGCCTTGGACCAGTCGAGCTTGCGGTCGGCGTCGGGGTCCATCGGCGTGCCGTCGGCGAACGCCGCCGCGATATCCACGCGCTCGGCCGCGAGCGCCAGGTCGAGCGTCTCCGTCGCCGTGCACATCGCGAACAGGAAACCCCCGCCCGAGACGTAGTCGCGCATGCGGCGCGCGACGGCCTTCTTCAGATCGGGCACCGTGGCGAATCCCAGCTGCTTCGCGGCGTCCGCATTGAACCGCACCATCTCGGCGAGCCATGAAGCGCCGGCGTAGATCAGGTAGAACTTCGAGTACTGCCCCGTGAAGTCCTCGTGATGCAGGTGTAGCCAATCGTAGCTCCGGAGCTTGCCGGCGAGCACATCGAAGTCCCACACCTTGTCGAAGGGAATGCCGGCGTACTGCAGCGCCATCGTCACCGCGTCGTCCCAGGGCGGCGCGTTGGGTGGGACGTACACGGCGACCTTGGGCGCCCGCTCAAGCGGCACGGCGTCCATGTTGCTGCCCTCGATCTCACCGCGGATGGCGGTGACGCGGGACTCCTCCGCCGGCTCGAAGCTCACGCCGGCGAGGGTCGCGTCGCGTCGGATCACCGCTCCATCGGGCAGGAGAAACGAGCCGCCCCGATAATTGAGCAGCCACTCGGCCTTGAGGCCCGCCTGGACCACGCGATAGGTGAGGCCGTACGCTTTGAGATGGTCGGACTGGGCGTCGTCCATCGGGAGCAAGAGACTGGCGGACAGTCGGACAGTCGGACGGAGGCGTGCGACGTCTAGACCGACGGACAGTCCGACCGTCCGAGCGACCGACTTGACGAACTCTCTCCGCTTCACGACTTCGGAATCGCTCCCCTCACCCGCTCGAGCTCGCGGCGCGCTTCCGGCACCACCGCGCTCCCGGCGTACGTGAGAATCAGGTGCTCCAGGTGCGCGATCGCCGCCGCCGTCTCCAGGCGACGCGCGAGCAGGCGCGCCCACTCGAGCTCGGCGGCCGGCGCCGCCGCGCCCTGTCCGCCAATCCGCACCACCTCGGCGAACAGCATCAGCGCAGTCTGTTGCTGCTGCTCGGCGCTCAGTCGCGCCGCCACCCGGCCGGCGAGGAGCAGCACATCGGGCCGCCCACCGCCGCCCGCCCCGATGCCGATCCGCCCGGCGGCGACCCACAGGGCCTGGGCGGCGCGCGCCGAGTCACCGCGCGCCAGCAGCAAGAGCGCGGAGCCGAGCTCCGGTGAGGAGTCGACGGGGACCTGCTCGAGCAGGGCCACCATTGCCGTGCGCTCGGTGGCGTCGCGGCGATCGCCCGCATACGGCCCCGCCGCGAGGAACAGCTGGTGCGCCCGGGCGAGCGAGCCGCGGTACAGTGCGGTCCAGCCCTGGAGTGCCAGTGCCTCGACGCTCGAATCCCGGCCCAGCGCAGAGTCGGCGCGATCGAGGTCTCCGGCCGCGATACGCGCGCGCGCCAGCCGGACCCGCAGCGCGGCGCGGTCGTCGGCCGCGAGCCGGGTATCGCGCTCCAGCTCGCTCGTCGCCGCGTCCAGCTGGCCCTGGTCGATCAGGGCCTCGATCACGGCGCGCTGCGCGAGCTGGCGCGTCTCTCCCGGGGCCGTGCTATCG
>DATEGE010000224.1:0-12681 GCA_035280265.1 Gemmatimonadales bacterium
TGGCCTTTCTCGAAGCCGTGCGGCTCGCCCTCCAGACGATCCAGGCCCAAAAGTTGAAGAGCGCCTTCTCGATCATCGGGGTGTTCATCGGCGTGATGTTCCTGATCGCTGTCGTGTCGGTCGTGCAAGGGATGAACCGCTACATGACCGAGAAGTTCGCGGGCACGATCCTGGGCGTGAACACGTTTCGGCTCCGGCAGTTTCCCGACGTGCAGCTGGGCAACGTCACGGACTCGACGTGGCGGGTGTGGCGCCGGCGCCCGCACGTCACGTACGAGGACGCCGAGGCGGTGATGCGCGGTGTGACCGTTCCCGTGCTCGCGGCCTGGGAATCGAGCACGCGCACGCCGCTCGCGACGGGACGCCGGCAGGTCAAAGACGTGGAGGTCACGGCGGCCACCGAGTGGTACTTCGACATCCGCTCGCTCGGACTGGAGCGGGGCCGCGCGTTTACCGCCCAGGAAGTGCAGGCCGGCGTGCCGGTCCTGGTCATCGGCCACGAGCTGGCGGACAAGCTGTTCGAGGGCCAGGATCCGATCGGCCGCGAGGTGAAGGTCTTCGACCTGCAGTATCGCGTGATCGGCGTGGTCGAGAAGCAGGGCAATCTGTTCGGGCTGTCGCTCGACAAGTTCGCGGTGGCGCCGGCCAGCGCGCCGCTGAAGCGCTACGTCAACCAGCCGCGCGTGGTCGACGCGCTGGCGATGAAGGCTCACTCGCAGCCCGAGATGCGCGAGGCGATGGCCCAGGCCGAGGCGGTGATGCGCAGCCGGCGGCACCTGCGGCCGCGCGAGCCGGACAACTTTGCGCTGGAAACGGCCGACGAGGTGCTCGATTTCTGGGGCAAGATCAGCCGCGTGCTGTTCGTGGCGCTCCCGGGCCTCGTGGCGATCTCGCTGGTGGTGGGAGGGATCGTGATCATGAACATCATGCTGATGGCGGTGGCGGAGCGCACCCGCGAGATCGGCATCCGGAAGTCGCTGGGCGCGCGACGGCGCGACATCCTGCGGCAGTTTCTGGTCGAGGCCGCGACGCTCGCCACGGTGGGCGCGGCGGCCGGCGTGGCGCTAGGCATCGGGCTGGCCGGCGCGGTCGCCTCCCTGACCCCCCTCCCCGCGGCCGTCGCGCCCTGGTCCATCTTGGTCGGCGTGCTGCTCGGTGCCGGAGTTGGGGTGGTGGCCGGCGTGTACCCCGCGAGCCGGGCGGCGCGGCTCGACCCGATCGCCGCGCTACGACACGAAACATGACCACGTGACCCCCGTACTCGAAGGCGTCGGCATCGCGCTCGACTCGCTGCGCGGCAACAAGGGACGCGCCGCGTTGACGATCCTCGGCGTCGCCATCGGCGTGATGGTCGTGATGGTGATCGCCGCCATGATCAGTGGGATCAATCGCAGCGTGTCCAATATCTTCGAGTCCATCGCCCCGCGCACCTTCCTCGTGTGGCGCTTCTTCCAGCCCGGCATCAACGTGTCGGACGGTTCCGATGAATCGAGCCCCTGGCGCCGCAACCCGGTCATCAACGAGATCGAGGCGGACCGCATCGCCCTGCTCCCCTCGGTGCGCTATGTCACCCGGCGCGACGAGACTTCCGCCACCGTCGAGTACGGCGACCGCCGGCTCGAGTCGGTCGAGGTGGCGGGGCTGTCGGCGCAATGGGTGGAGGTGAACGGGGGCGACGTCCATCCGGGACGCACCTTCACGCGGCTCGAGGACCTGGCCAACGACGGGGTGGCGGTGATCAATCGCAAACTCGAGGACCAGCTGTTTCGCGGGCGCGATCCGATCGGCCAGGCGATTCACGTCGCGGGCGCTCCATTCACCGTGATCGGCGTCTACACGCCGCCGCCCAGCCTATTCAGCGGCGCCACGCCGCCGTTCATCGGAATCCCGCACGGCGCGTTCGTGAAACACGTGCCCTACGTGAAGGGATGGATGCGGCTCGCGGTGGCGCCGGCGCCCGGCTACACCCAGCAGCAATCGATGGACGAGGTGATCGCGACGCTGCGCTCGCTGCGCAGCCTCAAGCCGGGGCAGGAGAACAACTTCTCCATCGTGACGCAGGACAAGCTGCTCGACTCCTGGAATCAGGTCACCGGGATGTTCTTCCTCGTGATGCTGGTGCTGTCGTCGATCGGGCTCATGGTGGGGGGCGTCGGGGTGGTCGCGATCATGATGATCTCTGTGACGGAGCGAACTCGCGAAATCGGCGTGCGCAAAGCGCTGGGCGCGACGCGGCGCGAGATCCTGTGGCAGTTCCTGGTGGAGGCAGCGACCTTGACGCTGGTCGGCGGCGCCGTCGGCATGCTGGTGGGGGGCGCGGTCGCGTTCGCCATCGCTCAGCTCACCCCCATCCCCGCACACGTGCCGCTCGCCTCGGTGATCGCCGCCCTCGTGGCCGCCGCGCTCACGGGCATCGTGTTCGGCTTATATCCCGCGAACAAGGCGGCCAGACTCGATCCGGTCGAGGCATTGCGATACGAGTAGGCGTGTCCCGGCGACGCGCAGCGGACGTGTCAGCCTGCCCATCACCCGACGGGATCACGCTACGAACCCCCGGTCTCGATCTTGCGGCGGCAAACCCAATGATCCTTGCGCTCTTCGCCTACGCCTTCATCTCGAATGTCGCCCTCGCCGTCGTCCCCCACGAGCCCGTGGTGATCTGGTATGGGGCCCGGCTCGGCGCGTGGGTGACCGCGCTGGTCGCGACCGCGGGCACGGTGGCGGCGGCGTGGGTGGATCACCGTCTGTTCGTGCCGCTGGTCGCGCGGCTGGCGGCGCGGCGCGCCGCCGCGGGAGCCTCCCCACCTCGTCTGTCGCGGCTGTTCACCCGCTCGCCGTTCGCGATGCTCGCGCTCTCCGGGCTCACGCCGTTGCCGTTTTTTCCGTTCAAAGCCCTGGCGTTCGCGGCTCGCTACCCGCTCGACCGTTATCTCGCGGCGGTCGCCGTCGGCCGCTTGCCGCGCTACCTGCTCCTCGCCTGGCTCGGGGTCGCCGTGCGGCTGCCGCCCGGTCTGCTCGCGGCGCTGTTCGTGCTGCTGCTCATTCCATCCGTGAGGGTGCTCCTATGGCCACGCCCAAGCGCGAGTTGACGTTCCTCCTGGCGGAGCCCGAGCGCCGGCTATTGCGCGCGATCGCGGCGCGCATCCCGCCCCGCTGGCGGCCGAATCACTTCACTGCGCTCGGCGTGCTCGCGGCCACCGGCGTCGGCGTCGCCTATGCTCTGGCGCGTTACGGCTCCGCGTGGCTGTGGATGGCGAGCGCCCTGCTCGTCGTGCAGTGGGTCGGCGACAGCCTCGACGGTACGCTGGCGCGCGTGCGCGGCGTCGAGCGCCCGCGGTACGGATACTACCTCGACCACATGACCGACGCCTACTCGACCGTGGTGATCGGTATCGGCGTGGCGCTGTCGCATTACGTGCACACGGGCCTGGCCCTCGGCGGGGTGGTGCTGTACCTCGCGCTGTCGATCAACGTGTACCTGGAGTCGCACGTGCTGGACCGGTTCCGCCTGGGCTACGGGCGGATCGGACCGACGGAGGTGCGCATCCTTCTGATCGCACTCAACGCGGCCCTGGCGCTGTACCGCCAGATCCCCGAGCCCGCGCTGCCGACGCTGCTCACGGTGGAGAACATCGCGGCGGCCTTGCTCCTTGGGGGTCTCGGGAGCGTGCTGATCGCTCGCTTCGCCCGCAACGTGTACGTGCTGGCAAGGATGGAGCCGCAGTTCGGAACAAAGAAATGAGTTGGAGGATGGCGGAGGTTGGTGGAGGATAGCAGAGGTGTGCTCGCCACAACCTCCGCACAGCCTCCACCAAGCTCCACCATCCTCCTTAGCTTTCTTCCATGCGTCTCTCCGAAGCCATCCTCCAGGCCTTGCAGACCGCCTGGAACCACAAGCTCCGCTCCTTTTTCACCCTGCTCGGCATCATCGTCTCGGTCGGGTTCCTCGTGGCCGTCGTGGCCGTGATCCAGGGCATGAACGCGTACGTGCGGGAGCGGCTCGCGGGAGCGATCGTCGGGATCAACGCCTTTCAGGTGCGTCGGGACCCGATTCAGTTCGGGTTCATGGACGAAGAAGAATGGAAGAAAATCCAGCGCCGGCCGATCATCTCGCCCGAAGACGTCGCGTACGTGGAGCGGGGGCTGCGCGACGCGCAGGCGATCTCGCTGCAGTCCGGGTGGCCGACCCCGATGGCCGACGTGCAATGGCGCAACCGCACCGTGGGCGACGTCCTGGTTTTCGGCGTGACGCCGCCGTTCGTCGTGGTGCAGGACTACGCCTTCGCCGCCGGAACCCCGTTCACCGATGTGGACGAGCACCAGCGCCGCCTCGTGGCGGTGCTCGGCTTCGACGTGGCCGAGAAGCTGTTCGGCACCCCGGAGCTCGCCGTGGGCGCCGCCATCCGCGTGCGGGGGGCGCAGGTCACGGTGAAGGGCGTCATTGCCAAGAAGGGGACGGTGTTGGGGCAGTCGTGGGACGGGTTTGTCATGCTGCCGCTCACCACCTTCGAGTCGCTGTACGGGCGCCGCCAGACCACGGTGATCTCGGTCAAGATGCCCACGGCCGCGAGCGTCGCCGACGGCATGCTGCGCGCGGAGGAGGCGATGCGAATCGCGCACCGGCTGCGGCCAGGGCAGGAAGACGACTTCACGGTCGACACCGGCGAGGGGTTGATCGCGTTCTGGGGCAAGCTCACGCGCGTCATCTTCACGGTGGTGCCCGCGGTCGTGGGGATCGGGATCGTGGTCGGCGGCATCGTGATCATGAACATCATGCTGATGAGCGTCACCGAGCGCACCCGCGAGATCGGGATTCGCAAGTCGCTGGGCGCGTCGCGCCGCGACATTCGGCGGCAGTTTCTGGCCGAGTCGGCGATGTTGTCGCTGCTCGGCGGTGTGGCCGGATTGGCCGCCGGCGGCGCGCTCGCGGCACTCGTCGAGGTCGCCTCGCCGCTGCCCGCGCGGGTCACGGCGTGGTCGGTGGCGGTCGCGCTCGGCCTCGGCGTTACCGTCGGCATCGTGTTCGGCGTCTACCCCGCGCATCGCGCCGCGCGCCTCGACCCCATCGAAGCGCTGCGCTCCGAATAGCATGGCGCTCCACTCGATTCGCGAAGGCTGGGTGATCGCCGTGGACCAGCTGCGGGCCAACAAGCTGCGCTCGGGGCTCACGATCCTCGGTGTCGTCATCGGGATCGCGACGGTCATGGCGATGGCGTCGATCGTGACGGGCTTCCGCGAGCAGATCGTCAACACCCTCGAGGTCGTGGGACCCACCACGTTCCGGATCCTGCGCTTCTTCTCCTCCACGCCGCTCAATCCGGACGCGTTGCCGCGCGAGGTCCGTATCCGGCCCGCCCTCGCCCCCGAGGAAGCCGAGGCCATCGCCCGCCTGCCCGAGATCCACTACGCTGCGATCTGGACGCAGGTGTTCTACCGCTTCGAGTACGGCGGCGCGCGCACGCAGCTGCTGGGCGTGTTCGGCGCCGACGACCGCTACATGGAGATCCTCGGCGGGTCGCTGGTCCGCGGCAGGGTGTTCACCACAGCGGAGCTGCGGGGCGGAGCTCCGGTGGCGGTGATCGAGCAACGCACCGTGGACCGATTGTTCGGCGCCCGTGACCCGATCGGCGAGGTCGTGCGCATCGGCGGCCGCCCATTTCGGGTGCTGGGCGTGTGGCAGCGACCCACCAACATTTTCGAGGTGCCGGGCGCGCCCGAGATCGCGGGCGCCGTGCCGTTCGAGGCGGCGCGCGCGCGCTTCAAGATCGACCAGGTGAACGGGCTCATTATTCTGGTGAAGCCTCGGCCCGGCGTGAGCGTGGCGCGCGCCATGGACGCCGCCACCGTGCAGCTCCGGCGCATGCGCGGGCTGCGAGTCGGCGCTCCGAACAGCTTCGACATGCTCACCTCCGACCAGGTGCTCGGCATTTTCGACAGCCTAACGTTCGCGTTCTTCTTCGTGATGCTCGTGCTCTCGAGCATCGCGCTGCTCGTGGGCGGGATCGGCGTGATGGCGATCATGATGGTGTCGGTGACGAGCCGGACCCGCGAGATCGGCTTGCGCAAGGCCATGGGGGCCACGCGGCGCGAGGTCATGTGGCAGTTCCTGGTCGAGGCCGCCACGCTGACGCTGATGGGCGGCATCCTCGGCATCATCCTGGGCACCGGGACGGGGGAGATCCTGAAGCGGCTGCTGGACTTCAACACGACGGTCCCGGTCTGGAGCGCCGTGATCGCGACGGTGGTGTCGATCACCGTGGGGCTCGTGTTCGGGATCGCGCCCGCGGCGCGCGCTGCGAGGCTCGATCCCGTTGAGGCATTGAGATACGAGTAGGTTGGTGGAGGTTTGGTGGAGGTTGTGAAGGTTATCTCCACCAGCCTCCACCGTCCTCCACCAACCTCCAGAACGCTCAAGGAGCTTCCTGTGACACAGAGGGTCGACGTTCTGGCAATCGCCGCCCACCGTGACGACGTCGAGTTGACGTGCGGCGGCACGCTGGCCAAGGCCGCGCGCGCCGGCCACCGGGTAGGGATCCTCGACCTGACGCAGGGGGAGAGCGGCACCAGAGGTGACGCCGCCACGCGCGCCGCCGAGGCCGAGAGGGCCGCGCACGCACTGGGCGTGCCACTGCGGCTCAATGCCGGCCTCCCCGACGCCCACCTCCACAACGACGAGCCGTCGCGCCTCCGCCTCGTCGAGCTGATCAGGGCCACGCGGCCCCACGTCGTGATCCTCCCCTACCCCGTCGGTCGCCACCCCGACCACCGCGTCGCCTCGGAGCTCGGTCGCGACGCCTGTTACCTCGCGGGGCTCGCGAAGTACGGCGGGACGGAGGGGGGGGAGGCATATCGTCCGTTCAAGGTGTTGTACGCCCTCGCCTACCGCGAAGACCCCGTAAAGCCCTCGTTCGTGGTGGACATCTCCGACACGTTCGAGACCAAGATGAAGGCGATCCGCTGTTACGCCTCACAGTTCGACGGCGCCAAGGCTGCGGGCGAGATCCATCCCACGGGACAGGATCTCTACGAGTTGATCCGCGTCCAGTCGGCGCACTACGGCTCGCTCATTCGCCGAGCTTACGGCGAGCCGTTCTTCACCTACGAGACGCTCGAAGTTCAAGACGTGCTGCAGCTTGGCGTGCAATCCCTGTAGCCTCTAGATTTCTCGCATGGCGAAGCGCCTCGTGTACCTCGACAACGCCGCGACCACCCCGGTCCGCCCGGAGGTGCTGGAAGCGATGCTGCCCTATCTGGGCCGCGATGCGTTCGGCAACCCGTCGTCCGCACACCGGTTCGGCCGCGCCGCGCGGGCGGGAGTGGAGGAGGCGAAGCGGACGATCGCCGATGCGCTCGGCGGTGGCGTTGAGCCGGGTCAGGTGATTTTCACCTCCGGCGGCACCGAGGCCGACAACCTGGCAGTGATCGGTAGCGCGCTCGCGGCACGAGCGCGCGGCGGTCCGTTCCGCGTCGCGGTCTCAGCGACCGAGCACAAGGCGGTGCTCGCCGCGGCCCACGCCGTCACCCAGCTGGGCGGCGAGGAGATCATCCTGCCAGTGGACGCTAGCGGCGTGGTCACGGAGCAGTCGTTGAGCGGCGCGCTGCCGCGCGGAGTGGCGGTGGTGAGCGTGATGTGGGTGAACAACGAGGTCGGTACGGTACAGCCGGTCGCCCCGCTGGCGGCGCGATGTCGGGCAGCAGGCGTCCCGTTCCACGTCGACGCGGTGCAAGCGTTCGGCAAGCTCCCCGTATCGCTGCGCGAGGTCCCCTGCACCTTCCTCACGCTGTCGGGCCACAAGATCGGCGCCCCCAAGGGCATCGGCGCCCTGATCGTGCGCGACCGCCACGCGCTCGAGGCGATCATCCACGGCGGCGGCCAGCAGTACGGCATCCGTCCCGGCACGGAGAACGTCCCCGGGATCATCGGCCTCGGGAAGGCGGCGGAGCTCGCGGCGCGCGAGCAGGCGGAGTTCGCGAGCCGGGTGGCCGCGTTGCGCGACGCGCTCGAGCGAGAGCTGCTCGGTATCGTGCCCGACGCCACCATCCATGCCGCCCAGGCGACGCGCGCGCCCCACGTGTCCAACGTGTCGATTCCCGGCACGGACAGCGAGGCGCTCCTGATGCATCTCGACCTCGCCGGGATCGCGTGCTCCTCGGGTTCCGCCTGCAGCACGGGGTCAGTCGAGCCGTCGCATGTGCTGAGCGCGATGGGCGTGCCCCCCGAGCTGGGCGTCGCGGCGCTGCGGTTCTCCTTCGGGCGCGACAGCACGATGGAGGACGTGGATGCGGTGGTGGCGGCGCTGCCGAAGATCGTGGAGAAGGTGCGGCAGTTGGCGGCGGTGTTGCACCGGTGAGAGAGCGCGTCCTCGTCGCGATGTCGGGCGGGGTGGATTCGTCCGTCGCCGCCGCGCTGCTGGTGGAGCAAGGGTACGAGGTCGTCGGCGCCACCATGAAGCTGTTCTGCTATGGCGATAGCGTCCCCAACCGTCCCTGCTGCTCGCTCGATTCGATCACCGACGCGCGGCTCGTGGCCCACAAGCTGGGGATCCCGCACTACGTCCTGAATCTCGAGGAGCGGTTCGGCCGCGACGTCATCGCCGACTTCGTCGCCGAATACGCGCGCGGTCGCACGCCCATCCCCTGCGTGCGCTGCAACTCCTTCACCAAGTTTCGCGACCTCCTGTACCACGCCGACGCGCTCGACTGCGCTTCCATCGCGACCGGCCACTACGCCATCGCGCGCGACGGCGCGCTGTTCCGGGGGCGCGATCCCCAGAAGGATCAGTCGTACTTCCTATGGGGCATCGATCCCGCGGTGGTGCGCCGCATGCTCACGCCGGTGGGGCAGCTGACCAAGCGCGAGACGCGCGCCGTCGCGCGCCGCCTGGGGCTCGCCACGGCGGACAAGGCCGAGTCGGTCGAGATCTGCTTCGTGCCCGACGACGACTACGTGAGCGTGCTCGAGCAGCACCTCGCTCCCGATGCGCCGGCCCTCGCGCCGGGGCCCCTCGTCACGGTGGGCGGCGACGTGGTCGGGGAGCACGGTGGTTTTGCGCGCTACACCATCGGCCAGCGCCGCGGGCTTCCCGGTGGCTTCGCCGAGCCGATGTACGTCGTGGCCATCCGCCCCGAGACGCGCGAGGTAGTGATCGGCCGGGGGGAGGAGCTGTTCGGCCACGCGGTGACGCTCGAAGAGGTGAATTGGCTCGCCGACCCGCTCGGGCCGGGGGATGCAACCTTCGTGCAGTGCCGCTATCGCGCCGCCGCGGTGCCGGGGCGGGTGCGGGAGCTGACAGGCCGCACGCTCCAGCTCGACCTGGCACAGCCGGTGCGGGCAATCACGCCCGGCCAATCGGGCGCGCTGTACGACGCGCGTAACCGCTTGCTTGGTGGCGGGTTGATCGCCTAACACGAGTGGTGTGAGTACCGGCCTCCGGCTGACGTGCGCGGTGTCACAGTGTGGCTGACCGGCGGCAGGGTACGTTGTGCACCGCAGACTTCCCCTGTCCTCATCGGAGGCCGCCGTATGTCGGCACATCGTGGCACATGGTGGGCCCTCGCCGCCGCCGCGCTGATCGCGAGCGCGTGTAAGGAGGCGAACGCCCCGCAGCTCTCCAATCCGCAGCAGCTCACCACAAACCTTACGACCGTCTCCGGTGTCTTCACTGCGCCGGCATACCAGTCGTTCACGGCGCTGGATAGCGCGCCAGGGTCGCCGGCCGCGAGCTCGACTCCCGCCGGCGCGCTGTTGTCCGCCGCGAGGATCGGGGCGCCGTCGACGCCGCGCCAGCCGTACGCTGACGCGCCGGCCCGGCTGCAGGCGTTCCGCACGGCGGCCCTCCACCTGGGCGGTGGGATGTTCGCCCAGGTCATCCCCTCGCCGGTGTGGGGCAAGACTTACATCTGGAGCACGACGACGCATCAGTACGTCGAGGATCCCAGCCCGGCGGTGCCCGCTCCCAGCACTGGGGTGCGCATCATCCTCTACGCCATCGATCCTATCACGTACCACATCGTCGAGAGCCCCTTGACCCCCGTGGGCTACGTCGACCTGATCGACAAGAGCTCGGGGAACACGAACCAGCTGGAAGTGATCGTCAAGGACGGCACGCCCCCGAACGGCACTAGCTACGTCGACTACACCGTGACCGCGACCGTCACGGGGTCTCCGGCAACCGCGTTCGACGCCAGCGCGTTCGGGTTCGTCACCGACGGCACCCGGCGCATCGACTTCAATGCGACGTTCTCGGCGACGAACTTGACGACCGACAATCCGGACGCCCACGCCGTGATGCATTGGACGCTCGACAATCCGGCGATCACCATCGACGTGGACGAGCGGCTCGATACGCCCAACGCCAATCAGGCCACGATCACGATCGACTTCACCTACTCGTACAATGGTGAATCGGTGCGCCTCACCGGCACTATCTCGGTCGTGCAGTCGTCGCAGTCGGTCACGGCCGACCTCGCGGTATATGAAAACGGGGGCGGGGTACCGGTCGCCCTGATCCGCGGCACGGCCGACGCGACTCATAACGGTATCACGGTCACGGACAACAACGGCCACGTGCTCTCGCCCGATCAGGTGCAGGCGGTCGCCAAGCTGTTCGAGGTGCCCGATCAGCTCGAGGTCGAGATCGAGCACTTGTTCCACCCGTGCCAGCACTTGATGGGCGCCTGACCGGCGTCCACGCAACGAACCCCCGCCGGGCCTGGCCTGGCGGGGGTTTTCGCGGTATAAGGGAGGCTTGAGCTGGCCTCTGGGGAGGAGCACCGTGCCTGCATTTCATGGTCGTAAGTCGTTGGCGCTGGCCGCGGTGGCCGCGCTCGCCACCGCCTGCTCCAACATGAGCGCGCCCCAGTCGCATCTCGCCGACCCGGTGCAGCTGAGCGCCGACCTGCAGACCATCTCGGGTGTGTTCCAGTCGCCCGTGTTCGAGAGCTTCGCCGTGATCGACACGGCGACGGGATCACCTGCAGCCGTGGCACCCCGCGCGGGCGCCTTGCTCGAGGGCGCTCCGATCGGGGTCCTCGGGACGGCCGCTCAGACGTATGCGAACGCCGTCCGGCGCCTTCAAGCGCTCCGTACCGCCGGGCGGGTGCTCGGTCCGGGGATCCTCACCAGCGTCATTCCCCCGCCGTTGCTCGGCACCACCTTCGTGTGGGATGTGCCCACGCACGCCTACGTCCAGAGTTCCAGCGCTACCCCGCCCGCTCCAGCGAACGCCGTGCGCATCATCCTGTACGTGATTGATCCGGCCAGCGGTCACATCGTGGAGTCACCCCTTACGCCGGTCGGCTACGTCGATCTGGTGGACCAGAGCAGCGGCAATACCAACTCGCTCCAGGTCACTGTCTTTGGTGGCACACCCGGAGCATCGGGGAACGCGACGTACGCCGACTACACTGTGACCGCCACCGTAACAGGATCGCCCGTGGTCACGGGGTTCAACGCCTCCGCGACCGGGGTCGTGACCGACGGCACCCATACGCTCAACTTCAGCGGCACCTTCGGGGTGACGGGTCTGGACACCGATAATCCAGATTTCGCCATCGACGGCACGTGGGACCTCGACAACTCCCTGGTCCACATCGTCTCGCACGAGATCCTCACCACCCCCGACGCGAACCACGCCACGATCACGCTCACGTACAGCGTGACGCACGGGAACGAGACGGTATCCGCGATTGGATCGATTGTCGTCGTCGTCTCACCCCAGACCTTGACCGTCGACCTGGGGTTCGCTGTGAATGATGTCCCATTCGCACGCATCGCCGGCACCAACAACGGCATCACGGTACTGCACGCGGACGGCAGCCTGTTGTCGGCGGATGAAACACAGGCGGTGAGCGATCTGTTCACGCTGCCGGCTCGCCTGCAAAGCGCGGTAGAGACCCTGTTCAATCCAGCCCGACACCTCATGGGCGGCTGAGCGCCCCTGGTCGGAAAAATGCTCTACCGCGTGCTCGCCGACCTGGTCGTAGGGCTGCACGCGGCCTTCGTGGGCTTCGTGATGCTGGGCGGGTTCCTCGCGTGGCGCTGGCGCGCGCTCGTCTGGGTGCACGTGCCGTGCGCGGTGTGGGGCGTCCTCATCGAGTACGAGGGGTGGATCTGTCCGCTGACGCCGCTCGAGAACGAGCTGCGACGCCGCGCCGGGCTCGAGGGCTACGCGGGCGGGTTCGTGGAGCATTACTTGATTCCCACACTCTATCCCGCAGGGCTCTCGCGGCCCACGCAGACCGTACTCGGCACGCTCGCGCTCGTCGTGAACGCGGTCGCTTACGGCGTGCTGCTGCGGCGCACGCTGCGGGGAGGATGAGCCAATGCTGACACGCCGAGGCTTTCTCGAGGCGGTGGTCGCGGCGGGTGCGGCCGTCCCCTCGCTCAAGAATGACGGTGTGGAGCGCATCTCGCGCGTGGTGAGACCTCTGGGGAGGCGGACACCGGGCGACGTCGCTCAGGACGAAGACTTCTGGCGCGAGGTGCAGCAGGCGTTCACGCTCGACCGCACGCTCATCAATCTCAACAACGGCGGCGTGAGCCCCAGCCCGCGCATCGTCCAGGAGGCGATGCGGCGCTACCTCGAGTACTCGAACACCGCCCCCGCATACACGATGTGGCAGATCCTCGAGCCCGAGATCGAGGCGGTGCGGCGCCGCCTGGCGGCGAGCTTCGGTTGC
>DATEGE010000225.1:0-10676 GCA_035280265.1 Gemmatimonadales bacterium
ACGCGTCCACGATGGCGCTGCCCACCACGACGCCGTCCGCCACGGCCGCCGCCCGGCGCGCCTGGTCGGGCGTGCTGATGCCGAACCCCACGGCCACGGGCAGCGGGGACACGGCACGCACGCGCGCCACATTCTCCGCCAGGTCCGCCGGCACCTCGTCGCGGGCCCCGGTGACCCCGAGCCGAGAGATGAGATAAATGAATCCGCCGGCCCCGCGGACCGCGCACTCCAACCGCTGCGGCGTCGTCGTGGGTGCGACGAGCCGGATCAGCACCAGCGGGCTCGCGGTCACCGTTGCTTCCAGCGCGGGATCGGACCCGGCGGGCAGGTCGGTAAGCAGCAGCCCCGACACCCCCGCCGCCGCCGCCTCGCGCACAAAGCGCTCCACGCCGAACGCCAGGACCGGGTTCACGTAGGTCATGACGATCACGGGAATGTCGAGCGCCGCCTGATGGATCTGCTCCAGCACGCGCGGGACGGTCACCCCGTGGTCCAAGGCCGCCTGCGTGGAGCGCTGAATGGTCGGGCCGTCGGCGAGTGGATCCGAGAAAGGCACGCCCACTTCGACGAAGTCCGCGCCGGCCGCGGCGACGCGCCGCAGCGCGTCGAGCGACAGCTCGGGTGTCGGGAATCCCGCCGTGAGGTACGGAATGAGGGCCGCCGCGGCCTTGCGGGCGGCGCCCCGGCCCTCCCGCTCCCGCACGGCCCGCCACCGTGCGGCGATCGGGTGCTCAGACAAAGTAGTCGCTGACGCTGATGCCGTACTTCAGGGGGTCGGTGACCTTGACGATGGTGCGGGGATAGTGCCCCTGCGCGTCGCGTTGGGCGAGATCGGCGAGGAAGCCGGGGTGCTGCACCCCCCCCTCCGGCGTGGTGACGATGCGGACCACCGGCCGATGCACATGCGTGACGTCGGGATTGGCGCCGTGTACGATGGCCACCTCGTACGTATCGAGAATCACGCACGTCCCCACCGGGTAGATGCCGATCAAGTTGATGAAGGCCTTCACCACGACGGGATCGTAGCCGCGCCGCGGGTTCTCCCACATCTCCTTCAATACCTGATCGGGCTGGATCGGCACCGTCTGATAGACGCGTCGGCTCGTGGCCGCGTCGAAGCCGTCGGCGACGGCCACGATCTTCGAGTAGATCGAGAGCTCGCGCGCGCGGAGCGACTTGGGATAACCGGTCAGGTCCGTCTTCATGTGGTGCTCGTAGGCCACGATCATCCCGCGATAAGGGATCTCTCCGTAGCCACGCAGCCCGAACAGGGTCAGGACTCCGAGCCAGGGGTGGGCTTGCATGATGCGCCATTCTTCGTCGCTGAGGCCGCCCTGCTTATTGAGCACCTCGAGCGGCACTCGCGACTTGCCGACGTCGTGGAACAGCGCGGCCATGCCGAGATCGTACAGCTGCAGCTTGGTGAGGCCGAGCTTGCGTCCCAGGGCCACGGAGAAGATGCAGACGTTGACCGAGTGGGTGAACGTGTATTCGTCGTAGTCGCGGAGGGTCGTGAGGCCCATCAGCGACGCTTCGTTGTTGAGCACCTGGTCCACGATCGCCTGCACCGCGCGCTTCACCTTCTTGACGTTGGCGGTGCGTCCCATGCGGATCGAGTTGATCACTTCCTTGGTCACCGCCACCGACCGCGCGTACGTGCGCTTCGCCGCCTCCTTTTGTCGCTCCTCGTCCTCGGCGTCCTCGTCGGTCTCGAGCGGCGGCTCGACGCCGACATGCGTGACGCCGCCATCGGTCAACTTCTGCCCCAGCTCGTAGACCTTGTTGGGCGTCACCTCCTTCGCGGCGTACGACAACAGCAACGACACGAACACCTGCAGCTGCCGCCGATCGACCCCTTCGTCGATTCGCACGGCCCCGATACCGCATTGCCGCAGCACCCCGAGGATGTGGGAGAACGAGGCGTAGTTGTCGAGGTCGAGCCGCAGGCGGGTGGCATTGACGAAGATGAACTCGCCCTGGAGTCGGAGCTCCACCTCTTTCTCGACGTCGAGGAGCTGCTTGGTGGTATGCGTCAGGTCGTCCAACGCCTTCTGCACCTGCGCGTTCTCGAGGGGATAGAGCTTGACGGACCGGAACGCCGTGTAGAGCACGACGAGGAATTCCCGCCCGGCGTGGCGCAAGAATCCGTCGGTGGTCTGAACCGTCTCGGCGATCGAACTGCGCTGCTGATCGGTCATGAACCGCCCCCCGCCTCACGCATCGCCCGGCTGACCGCGTTGCGCACGAGCGGCTCTTTGTCTTGCGCCGCACGCTCCAGCACCGCCCGGGCTTCGGGCGTCCGGATCTTCCCGAGCGCCATGGCCGCGCAGGCACGCGTCTCCGGGTCCTCTTTCTTCCCCAGCAATCCCTTCGCTACGAGTAGCTTTTCGAGCGTCGGCACGCCCTTGCCGCCCACGAGCGCGCCGAACGCCTCGAAGAATGCCATTTTCTCCGTCAGGTCGGCTTGCTTCAGCTTGGCCCCGATCACGAGCGACTCCACCCGCGCCGCGGCGTTGCGGTAGCCCCGCGACGCGAGGAACCGCACCGCCGCGATGCGGACATCGCGGTCGCCGTCCTCGACGGCCTTTTCGAGCAAGCGCATGGCGGAGGGGCTGGCGATCGCGGTGAGTGCTTCCACCACGGCGAGCTTGAGGCCCCGATCTTCGGACCGGAGCAGTGGCTCCATCCCGTCGGGCGCGCCCGGGAGCTTCAAACGGCCCGCGAGCTTGACCATCTCGAGCTGCGTGGCGCCGTCCTGGCTGGCAAGGGCCTTGAGCACCTCGGCAGCGTTCGCCTGCGCCAGCTGGGCGGCCGCCCCCTGCACCAAGTCCCGGACGTACGCGTCGTGCAGCTTGCCGACCCACGCCATCAGCGTCGGGAGGGCCGACGGGCGGAGCTCCTGAAACAGGTCCCCCAGATCCTCCTCGCTGGGATGGAAGGTGGCCTCGTCGAGGGCCTGCAGCAGCTGGGACAACGACTCCGGTTGCGATAACCGGGCCGGGAGCGCCTCGAGCGTCTGTCGCTGCTCGGGGATGAGCTCGCGGGCGCGCTGCAGGATCGCGCGGGTGTCGCGCAGGATGAACGCGACGGAGCGGAAGTCGCCGGCGCCCAGGAGATAGGGGATGAAGTTCTCGACGATCGATATGAGCTCGGCGCGGACGGTGCCGTAGGTCTGCAGCTCCAGCAGGTCGAACAGCATCGACAACACATTGCGCCGCAGGTCCTGCGAGTACTCGCGCTCGACGTCGCGCTTGAGGTATTCGATCTCGGTGTCTTCGAGGAAATAGAGGGTCGTGTCGAAGTCGTCGATCGACACGAGGCCCTCGCGCTTGGGCGGGGCTTCCTCCTGCACTTGCTGTCGCAGCTGGGCCGGCGCGCTCGTGGGGATCGTCTCGCCCGCCTCGATCGGGACGGCGTTCTCCGAGACGAGCTCGCGGAACGTGTAGCTGACGAGCTGGAAGTCCTGGGCCCACAGGAGCGTCAGCAGATCATCGGCGGCGTCCGCCTGGAGACCGCGCGACTGCTGCAGCACTCCGAGAAACTTGACGATCTCGGTCTCCTCGACGCCGGGCCTGAACGACAGCGAGCGGACGCCGTCCTTGTACAGCGTCCACGCGATGCTCTCGGCGCGCTGCTCCTGGCTGTACACCACGGTGTCTTCCCAGCGCATCTCCGTCTCGCCCACGTCGAACACGAGATCGTCGGTGGCCTGCCAGATCTGGCGAAACGCCGCTCGAATGTTGTCGACGGCGCGCTGGTATACGGGATTGTTCGGCAGGTACAGCTGAGTCGCCCGGATCCCCTTAGAGAGGACCTGCATCAGGTCCTCGACCTGCTGCGGCGGGAGCGCCAGCTCGGGTACGGGCGCGTTCGTCAGAGTGCCGCTCCCGTCAGGTCGGCCACCATGGCGACGTCTTTATCTCCTCGACCACTGAGGTTGATCAAGACGATGTCCCCCGCGTGCCATTCGCCGCACCGTGCGAGCACCCAGGCTACCGCATGCGCACTCTCCAGGGCCGGCAGGATGCCCTCGAGGCGGGACAGCATGGCGAAGGCGTCGAGCGCCTGCCGGTCGGTCACCGCCTCATACAATACGCGACCGGTGTCCTTCAAGAAAGCGTGTTCCGGCCCCACCCCGGGGTAGTCGAGGCCGGCCGAGACGCTGTGAGCCGGCTGCACCTGCCCGTCGGCGTCTTGCAGCAGGTAGCTGAGGCTGCCGTGAAACACGCCGGGCCGGCCACGGCCGAGCGACGCCGCGTGACGGCCGGTCGCGAGCCCCTCCCCGGCCGCTTCGATCCCCACCAGCGCGACGTTGCGGTCGTCGAGGAACGCGGTGAAGATCCCGATCGCGTTCGAGCCCCCGCCCACGCAGGCGACCACCGTCCGCGGCAGCCGACCCCACCGCTCGAGCGCCTGCGCGCGCGCCTCGCGACCGATGATCGCCTGGAAGTCCCGCACCACGCGCGGGAACGGATCGGGGCCCACCACCGACCCGATGATGTAGTGCGTCGTGGTGACGTTGGTGACCCAATCGCGCAGCGCCTGGTTGGTCGCGTCCTTGAGCGTCCGGGTGCCCGACGTGACCGGCACCACCCGCGCTCCCATCAGCTCCATGCGATACACGTTCAGCCGCTGGCGTCGCATGTCTTCTTCGCCCATGTACACGACGCACTCCAGCCCGAACCGCGCGCACACCGTGGCTGTGGCGACCCCGTGCTGACCGGCCCCGGTCTCGGCGATGATCCGTCGCTTCCCCATGCGGCGCGCGAGCAGCACCTGGCCGAGCGTGTTGTTGATCTTGTGTGCGCCGGTGTGGTTCAAGTCCTCCCGCTTGAGTGCCACGATCACCCCCGGTCCCACTTGGGCGGCGAGTCGCGGCGCCTCCGTGAGGGGCGTGGGGCGCCCGACGTAGTGTTTGAGGAGCGCGTTCAGCTCGGCCCAGAAGGCCGCGTCGCTCTTGGCCGCCTCGTGCACGCGCTCGAGTTCCTCGAGCGCCGCCATCAGCGTCTCCGGGACGTAGCGGCCGCCGTAGGGGCCGAAGCGACCGGTGGTGAGCGCGCCGGCGTCAGGTGGCACCTGGACCTCCAATTCGCGAGCGCATCACCGCCCCCTCCCCTTTTTTTGTACGCCCGTCAACGCCCGTACCGCCTCCGCCGGATCATCCGTCCGTGCCACCGCCGTCCCCACGAGGACCAGGTCCGCTCCCGCTGCGGCCATCCGTTCCACGTCCGCGCGAGTCGCAATGCCGCTTTCCGCGACCGCGGGAATCCCCGGCGGCACCTCGGCGACGAGCCGCTCTGCCAGCTCGATGTCCAGTGTGAACGTCGCAAGGTCGCGGCTGTTGACACCCACCGCGGTAGGCTCCGCTCCCAGCGCTGCTGCGAGCTCGCTCGGTGAATGGACTTCGACCAGGACCCCCAGCCCTTGCTCGCGCGCCATCCGCGCGAGCGCGTCGAGCCGCCTGCTCGTCAGCGCGCGCGCGATGAGGAGCACGGCGCTCGCCCCCGCGGCCCGCGCTTCGTACAGCTGGAGCTCGTCGAGGATGAAGTCTTTCCGTAGAACGGGGAGGGATACGGCGCGCGCCACCTGCGCCAGGTCGTCCAGCGAGCCGCCGAAGTGGAGCTCGTCGGTGAGCACCGAAATCGCCACCGCCCCGCCCCGGGCGTAGGCGGTGGCGTGCGCCGCCGCATCCAGATCTTCCCGGATGGCCCCGGCCGACGGTGAGCGCCGCTTCACCTCGGCGATCAATCCAACTTCCCGTCCGGTGAGCGCCGGGGCGAACTGGCGCGGTGGCGGCGCCGCCGCCGCCCGGCGCTCGAGCTCGCGCGCGTGCCGTCGGAGGCCCGCGACCCGAGCCCGGGTGGCGGAGAGAATGGCGTCAAGCCTGGCGTGTGGCGTTGCTTGCATTCGGGCGATTTTCGGGTAGATTAGGCTTCGGTTTCCTTTCGGGAGACACCGTGCCGCTCACGCGCCGTCAGCGCGAAATCCTCGACTACATCTCGACCCAGATCACCAGTCAGGGCTACGCCCCGAGCTTTGAGGAGATCGCCGACCGATTCACGTTCCGCTCCCTCGCCACGGTGCACGAGCATCTCACCAACCTCGAGCGCAAGGGCTACATCCGCCGGGCGCATAACGAGAGCCGCGGTATCGAGGTCGTCCCGCCACGTGGGCAGAGTGGGGCTACGGAGCTGCCGTTGCAAGGGCTGGTCGCCGCAGGCGAGCCGATCGAGGCGGTGGCCGGGAACGATACCATCGCGGTGCCGGACGATCTGATCCCGCGCCGCGGGCGCAGCTACGTGCTGAAGGTGCGCGGCCAGTCGATGATCGACGAGCATATCAAGGACGGCGACTTCATCGTGGTGCACGAGCGTAACCAGGCCGAAAACGGCCAAACGGTGGTGGCGTTGGTGCACGGCTCGAACGCCACGGTGAAACGGTTCTACCGCGAGCCGGGCGGCTGGATCCGGCTGCAACCCGCGAACGCGACGATGGCGGCGCTGCGGCTCAACGAGCGCGACGTGCTGGTCCAGGGCGTCGTCGTCGGCGTCATCCGGAAGTACTAGTCGCGCGGCGCAACCGCTCGAGCGCCGCGTGACCCGCGCCCGTGCGCATGGCATCGCCCGCCCGCGCAATACCGTCTTCGTACGACGACGCCACGCCGGCGACGTAGATAGCGGCTCCCGCGTTGAGCAGCAGGGCCGCGGAGCCGGCCGTATCGTTGCGGCCGTCGGCAAGCAGTCGCTCGATACGCGCGGCGTTGTCCGCCGGCTCTCCACCCGCGAGCGCGCCGATGTCGCCGCTCCCGAGTCCATAGCGCGCTGGGTCGAGCTGCCACTCGGTGACGCCGTCCGGCCGGACTTCCCACACGTCGCTGATTCCGTGGGGCGCGATCTCGTCCATCCCAATACGCCCATGCACCACCCACGCGTGATCGACGCCGAGGCGTGCCAGCGCCGCGGCCATCAGCGGTGCTCGCCGGCGGTCGGCGACGCCGAGGATCTGCCGCCGCACGCCCGCCGGGTTGGCGAGCGGCCCCAGCAGATTCATCACCGAGGATACGGCGAGCTCGCGGCGTACGGGCGCGGCATGCTTCATGGCCGGGTGAAAATTGGGCGCGAACAGGAACGTGATACAGGCTTCGCGCAGCACGCGAGCGGCATCGTCGGCGTCGAGACTGATGCGCACGCCCAGCGCCTCGAGCACGTCGGCCGACCCGCATTTGGACGTAAAGGAGCGATTCCCGTGCTTCGCCACGGCCGCCCCCGCCCCCGCGGCCACGAACGCCGCCGCCGTCGAAATGTTGAACGTCGGCACGGCGCCCCCACCCGTCCCACACGTGTCAACCAAATGCGCGCCCTGTGCTTCGACGCGCAGCATGGCCGCCCGCAGCGCCCGCGCCGCGCCCGCCACTTCGTCGGCGGTCTCACCTTTCACCCGCAAGCCCATGAGGAGGGCGGCGATCTGGGCGGGGGTCGCCTCCCCGCGCATCACCACCGCGAACACTTCCGCCGCGTGCGCGTCGGTCAGCGACCCGCCATCGGCCAGGGTAGCGATCGCATCTCGAACAATGGACCGGGCAGGTGCGGGGTGGGCGGGGTGGGATGACGACACAGGAGCCAAGGGGGTTTCGGGCCTGCCAAAGCTACCCGGAAAAATCGCCTTTTGTCAAATGGCACAACAGGTTGCGCAGCTTGATTGACCCCTCGCATCGCCCTATCTTTCGCCCGTGGCGCCCGTGACGAGCCGGCCATACCTCGCCGTGGTGCATTACGACGGGGCGCAGTTCGCGGGCTGGCAGCGGCAGCCGGAAGCACGTACGGTGCAGGCGGAGTTCGAAGCCGTGCTGGAGCGCCTGATGGGCCGCCGCATCACGGCGACAGGCGCGGGCCGTACCGACACAGGAGTGCATGCCCTCGGGCAGGGCGTCGGGTTCACGGCGGATGGGCGCTGGGTGGCGGACGCCACAGGGTTGCACCGAGCGCTCAACGCCCTCCTGCCCCGCGATATCTGGGTGGAATGCCTGCACCCGATGCGACCGGGGTTCGACGCGCGCAAGAGCGCGGTGGCCCGTCGCTACCGGTACGTGATCGGCACCGACGAGGCGGCGCACTCGCCGTTCCGGCGACCGTACGAATGGACGCTCGGCCGCCCCCTCGACGCGACGGTGCTGGAGCGCGCAGCGGCGCTGCTGTCCGGAGAGCACGACTTTCGCGGGCTGGCGGCGACCGGCGCGGGCTCCAGGAAGCCCCACTACCGCAGCCGCGTGGCGCTCGCCCAGTGGGCGCCGCGGACCGACGGAGCGGGGGTGACGTTCACGATCGAGGCCGACCGGTTCCTGCATCGCATGGTGCGCTTGCTCGTGGGCGCGATGGTCGACATCGCGCTGGCGCGGCGTCCCCTCGAAGATCTGTCTGGCTTGCTCGTCGCGCCCGACAACCAGGCGGCCAGCCCGCCCGCGCCACCCCAAGGACTCTATCTCGTGGCCGTGCGCTATCCCGCGGACCTCTACACCGAGGCGTCCATCGTATGAAGTTCTTCCTCGATACCGCGAGCCTCAAAGACATCAGCTGGGCGGCGCAGGCCGGGCTGATCGACGGGATCACCACTAATCCATCGCTGCTCGCCAAGCAGGCAGGCGACCTGGACCCACGGGACGTGCTGAAGGAGATCTGCTCGCTCGTCGAGGGCCCGGTGTCCGCCGAAGTCGTCGCCGTCGAGACCGACGCGATGGTCCGCGAGGGCAAAGAGCTCGCGAAGATTGCGGACAACATCGTCGTCAAGATCCCGATGCTCGAGGCCGGGATGGTGGCCGTTCGGCGACTCGCCGCCGACGGCATCAAGACCAACGTCACCCTGTGCTTCTCGAGTGTGCAGTGCCTCATCGCGGCGAAGGCGGGCGCGTCGTACGTGAGCCCGTTCATCGGCCGGCTGGACGACGTGGGCCAAGAGGGAATGGACGTCATCCGGGAAGCGCGCGTGATCTTCGACAACTATCAGCTCGTCACCGAGATCCTCGCGGCGTCGATTCGGCATCCCCGCCACGTCGTGGAAGCCGCGATGCTCGGCGCTGACGTCGCGACGCTTCCGCCCGACGTCTTGAAGAAGCTGTTGCAGCATCCGCTCACGGACCGCGGGCTTGAGCAGTTCCTCGCGGATTGGAAGACGCTCGGCGCCCGACCGAAAGCTCGGGTGTGACCTACGTTTCCCCGCTCTCCCAGCGCTACGCCTCTCCGGCCATGCAGGGGCTCTGGGGAGAGCGGCGCCGCATCGAGTGGTGGCGCCGGCTATGGCTCGCCCTGATGGAGAGCCAACGCGAGCTGGGCCTCGACATCCCCGAGCGCGCCGTGGCGGAGCTGCGGGCCCACCTGGATGACGCCGACCTGGCGCGTGCCGCCGAGCACGAGAAGCGGCTGCGTCACGACGTGATGGCGCACATTCATCATCTCGGCGAGCAGGCACCCGCGGCGCGGCCCTTCATTCACCTCGGCGCCACCAGCGCCTACGTGGCGGACAACACCGACCTCGTGCTCATGCGCGAAGGGCTGCAACTGCTGCTCGGCCGTGTGGCGGCGGTGCTGGTCGCGCTCTCGAAGCACGCCCGGCGCTATCGCGACACCCCCTGCCTCGCGTACACGCACTTTCAGCCGGCTCAGCTCACGACCGTCGGGAAGCGCGTCACGCTGTGGATGCAGGAGCTGGTGCTCGACGCCGAAGAGCTCATGCATCGGCTGGCCACCCTGCAGTTCCGCGGAGTGAAGGGCACCACCGGCACGCAAGCGAGCTTCCTCGAGCTGTTCGACGGCGTGGACGAGAAGGTGCGGGAGCTCGAAGTGCGGGTCGCACGTCGCATGGGTTTCGCGCGCGTGTTTCCCGTCACCGGCCAGACCTACACCCGCAAGCTCGACGCCGAGGTGCTCGCGGCGCTGGCGGGCGTCGCACAGTCGGCCGCCAAGTTCGCGACCGACCTACGCCTGCTGCAACACGAGGGAGAAATGCTCGAGCCGTTCGAGACCAACCAGGTGGGTTCCTCCGCTATGGCCTACAAGCGCAACCCGATGCGGGCCGAACGCATGACGAGCCTCGCCCGGTTCGTGATCGAGCTCGCCGGCAACGCGTGGCATACCGCCGCGGAGCAATGGCTCGAGCGCACGCTCGACGACAGCGCGAACCGCCGGCTGGTCCTGCCGGAGGCGTTCCTCGCGACCGACGCGATTCTGGTGCTCGCGACCAACGTCGCCGCGGGGCTGGAAGTGCGGGAGGCGGTGATCGCTCGTCGGGTCACCGAGCAGCTACCGTTTCTCGCCACCGAGCAACTGCTGATGCGCGGCGTGAAGGCGGGCGGCGACCGGCAGCGGCTGCACGAGGTGATTCGGACGCACAGCCTCGCCGTGGCTCAGGCCATCGCCGAGCGGGGCGCGCCCAACGACCTCCTGGGGCGGCTGGCACGCGACCCGATGTTCCAGAGCCTGCGAGTGTCGGTGCGGGAGGACGAGCTGGACCCCGCCGCCTACACGGGGCGAGCCGCGCGCCAGGTGGATGAGTTCCTGGAGCAGGTCGTCAGCGACGTGCTGCGCCGCATCGAGGCAGTAGCACCCGCCGCGGCGACGGCCGAGGTGACGGTATGACGACGCTCCCCCCCTCCCCCTCCCCCTCCCCCTTCTCCTCCCCGCTGG
>DATEGE010000226.1:0-8598 GCA_035280265.1 Gemmatimonadales bacterium
GGCGCGGCGCCCCGTCGTATCGCGCCGGGCCGTCGTGTCCTTGCGCGCCGTGGTGTCACGCAGCCGCTTGAGCGAGTCGGCCACCGCCCGCGCCCGCGCCTGCATAGAGTCGAACGCCGTCGGCCGGTACAACGCCCGCACCCGCAGCGGGTTCGTATCGGGGAGTGCGAACACCGCGACCGTCGTGGTATCCGGCGCCCGCGCCGGATCGAGCGGCTGTGAGAACGCGATGCGCAGCGTCACCGAGTCCACTGCCTCGACCTGGCGAATCCGCGGGCCGACGCTGTCGTGCGCGAACAGCCACAGCACCGTGGACGCCGTCGAATCCAAAGAGACCGTCACCGTGTCGAACGGCTCGCGCCGGTCCTGGCGGCGGTTGTTGTTCTGGTCCTGGATCGCCCAGACGTGATAGCGCCCTGGTGGAATCCCTGGCAGCCGGTAGTCGCCGGCGGAGTCGGTGAGCGCAAGGTAGCCGACGGTGTCCGGAAGCGAGGCGGGGGCGGCGCGAATCAGCGCCTGCGCCAACGCCCGCTGCTCCACCCAGAGCAGCGCGGTACCGGTCAACGTGGCGTTGGGCAGCGGGACTCCGGTCGAGAACACGATCGTACGCCCGGTCTTGGTGACGTTACGGCGCAGGTCCGCGATTCCCGGCAACAGCTCGAGATGGTAGACGCGATTCGCCTTCCATCCCTCCTTAGGAGAGACCTGAATCGCGGTCCGGTGCCACGACACCGTGACGTCTCCCGCCACCGGCGAGAGTAAGACCTTCGCGGCGAGCCCGCTGATCGTTCCGCCCGGCTGGCGGGACCCCGGCGCTTCGTCGATCACCTCGTCGAATTGTATGACGGCGTCGCCGTGGAAGTCGGGCACGACCACGCCGGATTCCGGCACGGTCTTCTGGATGGCGGCGGGCGTGGTGCGCGGCGGGCCGCCCGGGGGCGGTCCCTGGCTGGCGCAGCTCCCCCCCGCTCCCGCCACGACGGCGGTTACGAGCAGCCCAGCGACTTGAGCTTGTCGGCCAGCGCCTGCCGCTGGTCGCGCCACGCCCGCTCCTTCTCGCGCTCCCCGGCCACCACCTCGGCGGGCGCCCGCGCGACGAACTGCTGGTTGGTGAGCTTGGCGGCGAGGCCCGCGAGCTGCTGCTCCAGCCGCGTCAGCTCGCCCGACAGCCGCCGGCACTCGTGCTGCACGTCGATCGCTCCCTCGAGCGCGACGAACACCTCGCTACCGTCGCCGAAGACCGCATAGGCTCCCACACGCTTCGTGGCGCCCCCGCCGCCCCCGCCGCCCCCGCCGTCGAACGACAGGTCCTCGAGCTGGGCCAGTCGCTGAATCGTTTCGCGCTCGGCCTCGAACACCTTGCGGTGGTCGCGGCCGCGTGCCGTGATGCTCGCCCGGAGCCGTGTCTTGGGCGGCACGTTGTACTCCGCGCGGATGCTGCGGATCCCCTCCACGACCTGCTGCACGCGAAGGAACTGCAGGTCGAGCTCCGAGTCGATGAGCTCCGGTTGGAAGGATGGCCAGGGAGCGACCACGAGCAGCTCGCCCTTCGCCCGGCCGGGCAGCTTCTGCCACAGCTCTTCGGTAATGAAGGGCACCACGGGATGCAGCAAGCGCAGCGCCGTATCGAAGCAATGAGCCAGCACCGCCTGCGCGGCGGCGCCGTCGCCCGAGGCGAGCCGGGGCTTGACGGCCTCCACGTACCAGTCGGCCAGGTCGCCCCACACGAACTCATAGCACCGCTTGGCGGCGTCATCGAGCCGGAACTGCTCCAGGGACGTGGTTACCGCGCTGACCGCAGCGTTGGCGCGCATCAGGATCCAGCGGTCGGCGAGCGGCAGCTGCGGCCGTTCGAAGCGCTCGAGCGGCTGCACCCGCTCGGGCAGCTGCGCGAGAATGAAGCGCCCGATGTTCCAGAGCTTGTTCGCGAAGTTACGCCCCGGCGCGAACGTCGTCGCGAGATCGTTCGGGTCCAGGACCAGGTCGGACCCCAACGACACGCCGGCGATCGCCGTCCAGCGCAGCGCATCGGCGCCGTACAGCCGCACCACGTCGAGCGGATCGATCCCGTTGCCGAGCGACTTCGACATCTTGCGGTGTTGCGTGTCGCGCACGGTGCCGTGCAGGTACACCGTGTTGAACGGCCGCGCCCCAAGAAAATGGAACCCCGCCATGATCATGCGGGCCACCCAGAAGAACAGGATCTCGGGTGCCGTGACGAGGGTGTGGCCTGGATAAAAGCGCTTCAGGTCCGGGGTCTCGTCCGGCCAGCCCAGTGTGGCGAAAGGCCACAACCACGACGAGAACCAGGTGTCGAGCACATCGGGATCCTGCTGGACCGGGCCGCCGCACTTGATGCAGGCCGTCGGGTTCTCACGGGCGGCCCATTGGTGATCGCACTTTGTGCAGGTGAACACGGGGATGCGGTGGCCCCACCACAGCTGCCGAGAGATGTTCCAGTCCCGGATGTTCTCCATCCAGTGCTCGTACGTCGCGCCCCAGCGCTCGGGCACGAGGCGAATCCCTCCCGAGCGGTACGCCGCGAGCGCCGGCTCGGCGAGCGGCTTCATCTTGACGAACCACTGGTCGCTGAGTCGGGGCTCTACCACCGTGTCGCAGCGGTAGCAGTGGCGGACCGAGTGCCGGTGCGGTTCGATTTTCTCGAGCAGCCCACGCTCCTTGAGCATGTCCACGATCTTCTCCCGCGCATCGAACCGGTCGAGATCGGCCAGCGCCTTGGGCACGCGCGTGGGGTGCTCCATGCGGCCGTCCTCGGTCATCACGAGCGGCATCTCGAGCTTGTGCCGCACCCCGATCTCGAAGTCGGTCATGTCGTGTGCAGGAGTCACTTTCACCGCCCCGGTCCCGAATTCCGGTACCACCGCGTGATCGGCGACGATCGGGATCGGAAGGTCGACAATGGGGAGCCGCGCCACCTTGCCCACGAAGGCGGTATAGCGCTCGTCGTTCGGGTTCACGGCGACCGCGGTGTCGCCCAGCAGGGTCTCCGGTCGCGTCGTCGCCACGGTGATGTGGGGCTTGGGTCCGTCTTTGACCGGGTACCGGATGTAATAGAGTTTGCCGTCCTCGTCCCTCGACTCGGCTTCCTCGTCGGAGAGGGAAGTGAGGCAGCGCGGGCACCAGTGGATCACGCGATGGCCGCGGTAGATCAGCTGCTCCTCCCACAGCCGGACGAACACCTCGCGCACCGCCCGCGAGTAGGCGGGGTCGAGGGTGAAGCGCGTGCGGCTCCAGTCGCACGACGCCCCGATGATCTTGAGCTGCTCGAGGATCGTGCTGCCGGTCTCGCGCACGAACGCCCACACGCGCTCCACGAACCGCTCGCGTCCCAGGTCGAAGCGGGATTTCCCCTCCTTGGCGATCAACCGCTCGACCACGTTCTGGGTCGCGATGCCGGCGTGGTCGGTGCCGGGAAGCCAGAGCGTCTCGCGGCCGCGCATCCGCTCGAACCGGATGAGCACGTCCTGGGTCACGTTGTTGAGTCCCTGACCCATGTGCAGCACCGCGGTGACGTTGGGCGGGGGGATCACGATCACGTACGGCAGCTTCGCCGAGTCGACCCGGGCCGTGAACACGCCGCGGTCGAGCCACCGCTGGTATAGCGGCCGCTCGACGGCGTGGGGGTCGTATTGAGGCGGAAGCTCGAAGCGGGGCGAAGGCATTCCTTATAATAGGCAGGATGGTGGAGGTCGGGGGAGGATGGTGGAGGGTGTGACGAAAGCGGGACAACCTCCACTAACCTCCACTTTGTGCTAAAATTCCCTCCCATGCCCGACGAATCTCAGGCCGTCCTTCCAACCAGCCGCATCGCGCGCTGGACGGTGATCGGCGCGTTGATCGCGTTCACGGTGGCGCTCTACTTCCGCGACGGGCGCCAGATGGCGCCCCTCACCGGCACGCCAGCGACGGCGCCCGCGCATCAGCCGAGCAACTGACCTGATGGCAGCCGAGATTCGCGTCACGCTCCCCGATGGGAGTGAGAAGCGTGTCCCCGCCGGCTCCACCGGCGCCGATCTCGCCAAGGCGATCGGGCCGGGACTCGCCAAGGCGGCGCTCGCGATGCGCGTGAACGGGGAGATCCGGGATCTGGCCCGCGCGCTGCCCGATGGCAAGAAGGTGGCGATCCTGACGGACAAGGATCCCCAGGCGCTCGACGTGCTGCGCCATTCATCGGCGCACGTGCTGGCGACGGCCGTGCGCCAGCTCTTCCCTCAGGCCAAGATCGGCTTCGGGCCGCCCATCGAGGACGGATTCTACTACGACTTTCAGATGGAACGGCCCTTCGGGCCGGAGGATTTGGAGGCGATTGAAAAAAAGATGGTGGAGGTTGTGAAGGCAGACTACCCCTTTGTGCGCGAGGAGGTCTCGCGCGCGGAGGCGAAGCAACGCTTCAAGGACGACCCGCTCAAGCTCGAGCGCATCGACGATCTCGGGCCCGACGAAGTCATCTCGGTCTATACCGACGGGCCGTTCGTGGATTTGTGCCGCGGCCCCCACCTGCCGAGCACGGGGCGCATCAAGCACTTCAAGCTGCTGCACGCCGCCGGCGCGTACTGGCGCGGGGACGAGCGCCGCCAGATGCTGCAGCGCATCTACGGCACCGCCTGGTTCTCGAAGGAAGACCTCGAGGCCTACGTGCGCCGCCTCGAGGAGGCGAAGAAGCGCGATCACCGCATCCTCGGCAAGCAGCTGGATCTCTTCTCGATCCAAGAGGACGTCGGACCGGGGCTGATCCTGTGGCACCCGAAGGGCGCCATGCTGCAGTTCCAGCTGCGCCGCTTCATCGAGGATACGATCCTCGAGCGGGGCTACTCGCTGGTTTACACGCCCAACGTTACGCGTGAAGAGCTGTTCCTCCGCTCTGGCCACCTGCCGCTGTACGCAGCGAACCAGTTCCCGCCGATGGCAGCGGGAGAGGGGGAGGCCGAGACGGTGCGATATCGGGTGAAGCCGATGAACTGCCCGATGCACATCCTTATCTATGCCTCGCAGCAGCGCAGCTACCGCGATCTGCCGCTCCGCTTCGCCGAGGTGGCCAACGTCTATCGCAACGAGCGCTCCGGAACGCTCCACGGCATGCTGCGGGTGCGCGGGCTCACGATGGATGACGCCCACCTCTTCTTGCGCGAGGATCAGATCGAACAGGAGATCTTCCAGCTGCTCGACATCGTGGAGCTGGTGCTGGGGAAAACGTTCGGGCTCTCCTACCGCCTCGACCTCGCCACGCGCCCCGAGAAGAAGCTGGGCAGCGATGCGACGTGGGATCAGGCGGAGCGCGCGCTCGAGCAGGCCCTGAAGCACCGAGGCGCGACCTATCGGCTCGACCAGGGCGGGGGAGCCTTCTACGGGCCGAAGATCGACATCAAGTTCAACGACGCGATCGGCCGCGAATGGCAGGGCGCCACGATCCAGCTGGACTTCGAGCAACCGGAGCGCTTCGGACTCGAGTACACCGGCGAGGACAACCGGCCGCACCGCCCGGTGATGATCCACCGCGCCATCTACGGCACGATGGAGCGGTTCGTGGGCTTTCTGATCGAGCACTTCGCGGGCGCGTTCCCGCTCTGGCTCGCGCCGGAGCAGGTCCGGGTGCTCCCGATCTCGGACGCACAGGCGGCGGCGGCGCGCGCGGTCCACGACCGCCTCCGCACCGGAGGGATTCGCTCGCATCTCGACGAGCGCAACGAGACCCTCAACTATCGGATCCGCGACGGGGAGCTGCAAAAAGTGCCATACATGGCCGTCGTCGGGCAGCGCGAGGCCGAAGCGGGAAGCGTGGCCGTGCGGACCCGGGGCGAAGGGAAGAAGCAGCAGGTGCTGCCGCTGGGGGAGTTCCTGGCCAAGCTCGAGGACGAGATTCGCACGAGGAGCCTGGTCCCGTTAATTTGAACGCGGAGGCCGGAACGCGGAACGCGGAACCGAAGGGTGAGCGCCTGTTCCGCGTTGGGAGCATCTATGGCTAGCGAGCACACAACCCCCGTCATCCTCTCCGCCTGCCGCACCCCCATCGGCAAGTATCTGGGCGGATTGTCTCCCTTGCCCGCGCCGCGGCTCGGCGCTCTCGTGATCCGCGAAGCAGTGCGCCGCGCCGCGGTCGAGCCGGGCGTGGTCGAGGAAGTGATCATGGGAAACGTGCTGCAGGGCGGCGTAGGCCAGGCGCCGGCGCGCCAAGCGGCGATCCACGCCGAGCTGCCGGGAACGATTCCCTCGCTCACCATCAACAAGGTGTGCGGCTCCGGGCTGAAGGCCGTCATGCTCGCGGCCCAGGCGATCCGCGCCGGCGACGAGCAGTGCGTCGTGGCGGGGGGGATGGAGTCGATGTCCAACGCGCCGCACTACGTCTACGGGATGCGCGGCGGTATCAAGGCCGGGAACAGCCAGCTCGTGGACGGCATGATTCATGACGGCCTGTGGGATTCGTTCTCCAACACCCACATGGGCAATCTGGCGGAATACACCGCGAAGAAGGCCGGCGTGTCGCGCGCCGACCAGGACGCCTTTGCGCTCGCCAGCCATCAGAAGGCCGTCGCCGCCATGGAGGCGTGTCGCTTCAAGGCGGAGACGGTGGCGGTCGAGATCCCCGGGAAAAAGGGGCCGACGGTGATCGAGAAGGACGAGAGCCCTCGTAAGGAGACGTCGCTCGAGGCGCTCGCCGCGCTGCAGCCGTCGTTCGAAAAAGACGGGACGGTGACCGCCGGCAACGCACCCGGGTTGAACGACGGCGCGAGCGCCCTGGTCGTCACCTCCCTCGCGTTCGCGCGGGCACACGGACTGACGCCGCTGGCGCGCATCACCGGCTACGCCGCCGGCGGTGGCGAGCCCAAAGACCTGTTCTTCGCGCCCATCGTCGCCGTCCGCAACCTCCTCGCCAAGACCAAGACCACCATCGACGATTACGATCTGATCGAAGCCAACGAGGCGTTCGCGGTGCAGGCGATCGCCGACGGGCGCGCCCTCGGTTGGGACTGGGAGCGCGTCAACGTGAACGGCGGCGCCATCGCGCTGGGACATCCGATCGGTGCGTCGGGCGCCCGCGTACTCACGACGCTGCTGTATGCCCTCAAGGCCCGCCAGCAAACGACCGGGCTGGCCACCCTGTGTCTCGGTGGTGGCAACGCCGTGGCCCTCAGCGTGGAGATGCTCTGATGCCGTTCGATATCGCCGTCCCGTCTGCGCAATCGCCGGCTGCCCGCCGCGTGCTCGCGGTGATCGCCGGCGCGGTCGTCGTCGCGCTCGCCGCCCAGGTCACCGTGCCGCTGCCGGGGACGCCGGTGCCGCTTACGCTCCAGCCGCTCGCCGTTCTAGTCGTGGGTGGATGGCTCGGCGCCGAGCTCGGCGCCGCGAGTCTCGTGACGTACCTCGCGATGGGCGCCGCCGGGCTGCCGGTGTTCACGCCTAGCCCGCTGTTGCCGCAGGGCGTGGCACGCCTGCTGGGGGCGACCGGCGGCTACCTGCTCGCCTACCCGGTCGCCGCGTACGCGGTCGGGCGGCTGGTGGGTGATGGCACGCGTGCCGTGCGGCTCGCGCTCGCGGCGTTCGCGGGGATCGTCCTGATCCACGTCGGCGGGCTGGCGCAGCTGGCGCTGCTCACCGGCAGCGTCGCGCAGGCCGCTCGACTCGGCACGCTCCCATTTATCATCGGTGATCTCCTGAAAGTCCTGCTCGCCGTGCTGATTCTGAAGCCCACCGTGAGTCCCCTCCGCGCGCGCCTATGACGGCGCGCGCTGCGTTTCTGGAGCGGGCGAAGGCCGTCGTCATCGCGCTCGCCTGGATCGTGGCCTTCAGCACTGTTGGTGTTGCGGTAAGCTGGACGCTCGGCCACTTGCCTGTACGTCCCACGGGGCAGTGGTTGCTCGCCTGGGGCTCCGGCGCGGCGGCTCTGGGGTTCGGGTTTGCGACCTGGCTCGTGGGCCGGCGCCTCGATCGCCGTGGGTGGGACGCGCTCGGCTGGCGGCCGCGCGCGGGCATTCCCCTCGGGGTCGGCGCCGGCGTGGCGTGCGGCGCCGTGATGGCCCTCGGCGCGATCGGGCTGGCCGTCTTGGGCGGCGCCACGGTCCGCCGGACAGGAGAGTCGACCCCCTGGGGTTCCGTCGCCCTGCCGCTCGCGGCGGCGCTGATCGCCGCGGCGCTCTTCGAGGAGCTGGTGTTTCGCGGCTACCCATTGCGGCGGCTCGCCGATGCGGTGGGTGCCGTGCCGGCAACGCTAGTTGCCGCGCTCGGGTTTGGTCTCGCTCACCTCGACAATCCCAGCGCCACGGCGCTCTCGACCGTGAACGTGGCGCTCGCGGGGGTGTGGCTCTCTTGCGCTTTCTTTTCGCCGGGGGCGATGCCGCTCGCGTGGGGGGCGCACTTCGGCTGGAACGCGACGCTGGCACTCGGCTTCGATGCGCCCGTGAGCGGGTTTGTGTTCGGCGTGCCGGGGATCGCCTATCACCCGGGCCCGCACGCGTGGCTCGACGGCCGCGCGTTCGGACCGGAGGGCGGGATCGTCACGACGATCGTGATGTTTGCCGGGACCGCTGCTCTCGCCGCGTGGACCCGCCGGGTGCGGGTGGGGGCGGGGGCGGGGGCGGGTAC
>DATEGE010000227.1:0-3762 GCA_035280265.1 Gemmatimonadales bacterium
GTCGCCGCCCTGGCCCGGCTCAAGGCGAGCGTGACCCCTGCCCGGGCCAGCGGGTCCGACTGACGGAGCCGTTCGTCCGTCCACCTACGTTTCACACTGGAGCACCATGCGGATCGCGCTGGTCGCCGAGGATTACTATCCCCAGCTCGGGGGCGTTCCCGAGCACGTGCACAACCTCGCTCTGCAGCTCAATGCGTGGGGGCATCCCACCACCGTCTTCACGTCGCATATGGGCGACCACCCGGATCCGGAGTTCGTGCGCCGGGTCGGGACGAGCCGCGTGATTTATGCGAACGGCGGTGTCTCGCGCATCACGACGGGGTGGAAGCTGCGCCGCCGGCTCGAGCAGCAATTCCGCGCGGGCCGCTACGACATCGTGCACGTGCACGGCGGGCTTGCGCCCGTGCTCGGGCTTGCCGCACCATTTGCCGCTTGGCGCGCCGGGATTCCGGTCGTCGCGACGTTCCACTCGTGGTTCGCGCGCTCGATCGGCTGCCGTGTGTTCCGCCGGCCGCTGCAACGGATCCTCGACCGTCATTCGGCGACGATCGCCGTGAGCCAGCCGGTGGTGGACGCCAACTCGCGCTACTTCCAGGCGAGCTGGGATATCATCCCCAACGGCGTGGACACGACGTTTTTCCGACCGAACGGCCGCCGCTCCGATTTTACGGATGACCCCCGGCTGCTCTTCCTGGGCCGCATCGAGCCGCGCAACGGGCTGGGAACGCTGCTCGACGCGATGCCGCGCATCCTGGCGCGCTACCCCGCGGCCGTGCTGACGGTCGCCGGCGACGGGCCGTGGCGCTCGTACTACGAGCGACGCGCGCGGGAGCTGGGCCAGAGTGTGCGGTTCGCCGGACAGGTGTTCGGGGACCGCCCCGGGTTCTACAACGCGGCGGACCTCTACCTCTGCCCGACGACGATCGCGTCGTTCGGCGTGACGCTGCTCGAGGCGATGGCGTGCGGTACGCCGATGATCGTCTCCGACAACCTCGGGTTCCGCTCGGTCGTCGACGGTGGGACGGAGGCGGTCATCATCCCGAAGGACGACCCCGCCTTGTGGGCGGAGACGACGATCGGGCTCTTGGCCGACCCGGAGCGGCGCGCGGCGATGGGCAGGGCCGGCATCGCCAAGGCGGCATCGTTCGCGTGGCCGAAGATCGCCGGGCGAGAGCTCGCGGTCTACGAGCGGGTGCTGGCCCGGCGAGTGAGAGCCAGCGCGAGGCCTGCGAGCGAGCCGCGATACGTGCGTTCCCCAAGGAAAACGTCGGTGATCGCATCGACGAGCCGCTGACCCATTCGCCGGAAGATCCACGCCCGCGCGTGCGGGTGATCGTACAGTAGGCGCGCGAGCCAGCGCCCCACGCGTAGGTCCGCGAGCATCGGACGGAGCAGGGCTGCGTAAGCGGCCCGCACGCGTCCGGGCTCCGGCCCCACCTTCCATGCTCCGTGAATCGCCTCGGCAGCGAGCCGACCACTCCGCGCCGCCGGGCTGATCCCCTCCGCCGTCAACGGGTCGGCCAACCCGGCCGCATCTCCCGTGAGCAGCACGCGCCCCTGCGCCAGCGGGCCACCACGCGGCTGGATCGGGATCACGAAGCCGTGGCGCTCCACGGAGCGCGGGGCGAGTCCGATGGTCCGCAGGTAGTTCTCAAGATGGTGATGTAGGTTGATGGCGCCGCGGTGGGCGGTGAGCACTCCCACTGAGAGGTGGGTCGCCTTCGGGAACACCCAGGCATAGCCGTACGGGACGAGCCCGACGTCGAACCGGGGCGCGCATGCGAACCGGTCGAGCGTGGCATCGTCGACCTGCACCTCGTATTCCAGTGCCGGGATCGAGTGCCGTCCATCATTCCAACCTGCGAGCCGAGCGACGTCGCTCTTCGCTCCGTCCGCCGCGATCACGAACGACGCCGTGACCGGCGCGCCATCAGTGTCCAGGCGGACGCCACCGTTCTCGGGATGCACGCCGGTCACGCGGCATGGGGCCCTGAGCTCGGCCCCCGCGGCGACCGCGGCCGCTGCAAGCGTCTCGTCCAGTCGGTCTCGCATCGTCATGGCGATGAAGCGCGTGGGGCGCTCCGCCCGAAAGTGCAGGTCGCGGTCGAGCAGGTGCAGCTCGGCGACCGCGCAGTTCCGCTCGACGACCCTGTGGACCTCGCTGGGCAGCAGCTTGAAGGCGCGAGCCACGAGCCCGCCGCCGCACGTCTTGTAGCGCGGCAGGGCTGCGCGCTCGAGCAGGACGACCTTGAGACCGCGCTCGGCCAGGACGCGCGCCGCGGTCGTGCCTGCTGGCCCGCTCCCGACCACCGCCACGTCGAACATGGTGGTCATTAAATTAGCCGCCATGCCCAAACATGACGTTGTCGCGGCCCTCGCGCTGATCACCCTAACCGCTGCCAGTGCGTGCCGCGCCCAGCAACCCGTTCAAGGCGGCGCGCCGATGGACATGACGGCGATGGACTCGGCCGACCAAAACACCAGCCAGGCGGCCCACGAAGCGATGAGCGGGCCGATGGCGGCCGACCCGCACATGACACTGACACCGGTTCGTCCCGCCGCGGCCGCCGACTCGAGTCGCGCCGCCGCGCTAGTGCTGCAGATACGCCTCGCGCTCGATCGCTACCGCGACGTGCGCGCGGCGCAGGCCGACGGGTTCCGCCAGTTTCTGCCGAACGTGAAGCAGCCCGTCTATCACTTCACCAATCGCCGCTGGGCGCTCGCCGAAGTGTTCCGCTTCGATCCCGCGAAACCTACGTCGCTCTTGTACCGCCAAGTCGCGGACGGCAGGTTCGTGCTCGAGGGCGTGATGTACTCCGCACCGGCACGCACCTCCCTGGACGAGCTCGACAGGCGCATCCCGCTCTCCGTGGCGCAGTGGCACGAACACGTGAACTGGTGCCTGCCCAAGCGGGGGCAGGCCGACCGGTGGCGCGAGGTCCGAGACGGGAGGCCGGTGTTCGGCCCGAAATCGCCGATCGCGAGCGCTGACGCGTGCGACGCCGTGGGCGGCCGGTTCTACCCGCGGCTGTTCGGCTGGATGGTGCACGTGATGGCGTTCGAGAGCGACGACCCGAAGGTGATCTGGAGCGGCGGGCACGACCATATGCACTCGTGACCGCGCGGCGCTCGTCCGCGCTCCGGCTCGGCCCGCTCGTGGCGGTGATGTTCTTCACCGTCTCGGGCGGGCCGTTCGGCTTGGAAGGGTTGGTGGGGGCCGTCGGTCCGGGTATCGCACTGCTGCTGCTCGTCGCGACGCCAGTCCTCTATAGCGTGCCGGAGACGCTGCTCATCGGCGAGCTCGCGTCGATGCTCCCCGCGGAAGGTGGTTACTACCAGTGGGTCAAGCGGGCGTTCGGCCGGTTCTGGGGCTTCTGGAACGGCTGGCTGTCGTGGGTCTACTCGCTCATCGACATGGCGATCTACCCGGTGTTGTGCATCCAGTACGTCAAGTTTTTCGCGCCAGGACTCGGATGGCTCGACGGCTGGCTGCTCGCCCTCGCGATGATCTGGGGCGCAACGTGGCTGAATCTGCGCGGCACGCGCGCCGTGGGGACCGCCTCCGGTTGGTTCGTGGCGGCGGTGGTGGCGCCATTCGCGGTGCTCGCGGGTGTGGCCTTCATCCGGTGGCTCGGGCAACCGGCGACGCCCTTCCCGGTGACGCCGTTCCACGCGACCGGCACGTCGTTCCTGGGTGCCCTGGGGCTGGGTATGTCGCAGAGCATCTGGAACTACTCGGGCTGGGACAACGCGTCGACGATC
>DATEGE010000228.1:0-3812 GCA_035280265.1 Gemmatimonadales bacterium
TCGCTCGCCTCGCGCACCTCGTGGCCGGCGCGCTCGAGGAGGCGGCGGGCCACCTGACGAACGTTGTCGTCGTCGTCGATCAGGATGATGCGCGCCATGCCTTGCGCCTCCGTTCACTCGCGGCGGCGCATCCGGTCGAACCAGTTGAGCACGACGTTCAACTCCCGGCTGCCGGTGCTGTCTTGCTCGCGGACCATGAGGAAGCGCGCGCCGTCGGGGGACACGTCGTACATCACGTTGCGGGCGGCGAGCCCAGCCTGGTACTTCCCCCCGAACAGCGCGCGCGGTGGTCCCGCCTGGGCGTCGGCACCGAGTCGCATGGTGACGGCGTACATCGAATCTCCGTTGCGGAAGAACAGCTCGCGGCCGGCGCGCCCCCAGCGCGGCTCGGTGCCGCCCCGGGTGGACATGCGCCAGCGCGCGCTTCCTTCCCGGAGCTGCCGGACATAGACCTCGTCGACGCCCGTCTCGTTGGAGACATAGGCGAGCCAGCGACCGTCGGGAGAAAGCGCCATCGCACGCTCGTCGAACGGCGTACGCAACAGCGGCCTCGCGGCCTGGGGGCTGTCCACGGGTGCGGTCCAGATGTCGCGACTCGTCTCGGGATGGTTTTCGCGAAACACGATCGTGCGCTGGTCGGGCGTGAACTGAACCTCCCACACAGGCTGGGTACGGACGAGGAGGGTTTCGGGCGTGCCACTCCCGTCGGCCGCGATCCAAAACAAGCCCTCTCGAGTGATTGCGCCGAGCTGCCGCACGAACGCCACCTGACGGCCGTCCCGGCCCCACTCGGGAAACATGTTCACGGAGTCGAACGTCAGCCGTGACAGGTTGCGGGCGCCGCGCTCGTACACCCAGATGTCGCTATTGAAGATTCCCCCGCTGCTTCCGTGCTCGATCGCCACCGCGATGCGCCGCCCGTCGGGGGAGAACCGGGGTGCGACGTAGCGATCGAGCGGCGCCGGCAGGGGCTCCGCTCGCCCCGCGCGATCGGTGATCACCAGCTGGCGCAGCGCGGTGTTGCCCGAGAGGTACGCGAACGCGCCCGTCCGGGACATCCCGTACTTGGCGATGGCGAGCTGCCCGATTCGTATGTTCTCGCTCACCGGTTCCGGAGGGCCCGAGAGGCGCAGGTGGCGGGGATCGAATGGAGCGGCGAACAACGTACCAGTGGTCTGGACGAAGGCGACGATGCCGTCCTCGACGTAATGAGGGCTCAACCCCGGCTGGCCAAGCAGGCGGACGCGCCGGTCGTCGAGGGAGAGCGCCGCGAGGTTGGCGCCGGACCCGTCGATGACGGTCAAAAGGAACGCGCGACCGCTCGGGAGGAAGTCGGGCCACCGAAACGCCTGGCCTCGTCCGGTGTCCGGCGCGGCCACGACCTCTGGGGCGCCGCCCGCCGCCGCCACGCGGTAGAGCGGCCCCGCAGCGGCGTAGATGATTACGTCGCCCGCCCCCCAGGTGGCGCCCTCGAGGCTCGGTACATCGCAGATCGTCACGATCGCCCCGCCCCCCGACAGGGACAGCTTCCGCAGGTGGCCGTCTTGCCAGAATCCAATGGACTGGCCGTCGGGGGAGAAGAACGGTTGCCCGGCTGCCTGCGTACCAGGGATCCGCGCCGGGTCTACCCGTTCGAGTCCGCGCGAGAACAGCCAACGGGCCCCAAGCGAGTCGCTGCCCACGTATACGATCCGCGACCCGTCGGGTGAGATTGCAATCGGCGACCCGCGCCAGTCGACAGGTTGAAAGCCTGTCCCGAAGGCGAGCGAGAAGCGCGCAACGGGACGTACGTCGGGCTTCGATGCAAGCCGCAACCACCCCCACGCGGCGGCAGCCGCGAGAGCGCCGACGGCGGCGAGAGCCCAGGGCACCGCGCCCAGCCGTGGTGGGCGCAGCGGACGCTCGCCCGACGCCGGTGCCTCGAGGGCCCCAGACATCGTCGGCTGCGTGAGGGCGTCGGCGAACTGTGCCGCCGATGCGAACCGGTCCGCCGGCACCTTCGCAAGCGCCTTCTGGACCGCGGCTTCAACGGCAGGCGGCACGGACTCGCGGAGCGCCCGGAGCGGCCGGGGCCGATCCGTCAGGACCTTCGCGATCACCGACTGAACGGTCGGACCCGTATGCGGCGGCTCGCCGGCGAGCATTTCGTAGAGCACGGAGGCGAGCGAGTAGATGTCGGTCCGCGCGTCGAGCGTGCGCTCACCGGTCGCTTGCTCGGGGCTCATGTATTGCGGAGTGCCGAGTGACAGCCCGGTCTCCGTCAGGCGCGAGCCCCCTGCCGCGCTCAGCGCGAGGGCGATCCCGAAGTCGGCGACCACGGCTTGGCCGTCCTGGAACAGGATGTTCTCGGGCTTGATGTCGCGGTGAATGACGCCGTGGCGGTGCGCGTAGTCGAGGGCGCTCGCAACCGCACGGGCGATTTCGATGGCCGTCTCCAGGGGGAGTTGCTTCTCGCGCTCGAGGCGTTGGCGTAGCGACTCGCCTTCGACGTTGGGCATGACGTAGTAGATGAGGCCGCCCGCTTGGCCGGAGTCGAACAACGGCAGGATGTGCGGGTGCTGGAGGTTCGCGGTAACGCGAATTTCGCTCAGGAACCGCTCGACGCCGAGCAGGGCCGCGAGCTCTGGCTTCAGGACCTTGAGTGCGACGTGGCGATCGTGCTTCAGGTCGCGCGCGACGTAGACGGTGGCCATTCCACCCACCCCGGCTTCGCGCTCGATGGCATAGTGGTCCGCGAGGGCTGCAGTGAGGTGCGCGAGGGGATCGGCCATCGGGCACGAACATACGGCGCCTCACAGGAGGCGGCCAGCTATCGTGTCAGTCCTTCGAGAAAGCTGTGATCAGCGCCCGCGTGGATCCCACACCGCGACGCCCACCCGCGAGTCCGCCGTCCCGTAGTAGAGAAACCACCGCCCGCCGAACGGCACGAGCGCTTCCACGAACGTCGTCCCCGCTGCGTATTGCCCGGTGCGCTCGTACGGCTCCGTCGGCCTGATGAATGGCGCAGTGGATCGCGCGATCAATTTCGCCGGGTTACGGGCGTCGTACAGCGCTTGCCCACCGCTGTACACGTGTGGCGGCATGCTGCGGTCGCCGTCACGCTCGCCGTTCCCCGCGTTGTACAGCACCACGATGCCGCGCGGCGTGATCAAGGCCGGCGGCCCGCCCTCCACGAGCCACGAGTCGAACCGTCCCGGACGTGGTGAGAGGACCTTGAAGGGCCGGCCCTCCATGTCCTCGAGGACCGTCCAGTCCATCAGGTTCTCGGAGGTCGCGATGCGCAGATCCGGAACGCCGAAGTACATCCAGTACAACCCGCCGACCCGAGTCGCGATGATGTGATCTCCTGCGATTCGCGCGACAATCGCTCCGGACTTGGATTCGCTGTCGCCGTACTTACCGCTCATGGCGCGCGCGAAAGCGGGTCCGTGCTTCGTCCAGGCGATGAGATCACGTGACGTCGCGACGGCGAGGCGCGGCACCTGGCGGTTCCATTGCGTATAGGTGAGGACGTAGCTGCCGTCGTCCGTTTCGACGAGGCGCGGATCTTCTACGCCTCCGGGCCACTCGTACCGGCGCTGCGCGTCGGTGTCAGGGTACAGCACCGGCGTGTCGCGGCGCGTGAAGTGCAACCCATCGCTGCTCCCGGCCAGGCCGAGCCGCGACGTATGGCGGCCGATCTGGCGCTCACCGCTGGCGTCTTCGGCGCGATACAGTAGATAGACCTTACCGTCCTTCACGACCGCCGCGGGATTGAAGGTGGCGTACTCCTCCCAAGCGACGACGCTGTCGTTCATCGGCGAACGGAACCG
>DATEGE010000229.1:0-19490 GCA_035280265.1 Gemmatimonadales bacterium
GGGGGCGGGGGCGGGGGCGGGGGCGGTGCTGCGATGCTATGCCGGGAGGAGAGGGTTTGTGGACGCGGACCGAGCGGGCGAGGTGGCGGGGCACATCGCGTCCGCTAACTGGCTGGCGAGCGCCACAGTGGTCGCCTCGGCCGTACCAGACGCGTTGTTCGTCGACATCGGTAGTACCACGACCGATCTCGTCGTCGTACGAGGCGGCCGCGTGTGCTCCGACGCGGGCGACGATGCTGAACGCCTCCGTGTCGGAGAGCTCGTTTACAGCGGGGTGGTGCGGACGCCGGTGATGGTGCTGGCCACCCACGTGCCGTTCGACGGGGACTGGATCCCGCTCATGGCCGAGCAGTTCGCGACCGCGGCCGACGTGCACCGGCTCACCGGACGACTGCCCGAAGCCGCGGACCAACACCCCGCGGCTGACGGCGGATCCAAGAGTCTGTCCGGTAGCGCCCGGCGCCTGGCCCGCATGATCGGCCGCGACGTCGAGTCTGCACCGCTCCCCGCGTGGCAAAGGCTCTCAGCATGGTTGGCGCGTGCCCAGGCCCGCGCCATCGAGGATGCCTGGGATCGCCTCTTGTCGCGCGAGCCGCTCCCCGACGACGCGCCGGTCGTGATCGCGGGCGTGGGTCGCTTTGTCGCCGCGGATCTCGCGACGACTCGCGGCCGCCCGATTATCGAGTTCGGCCGTCTGATGCCGGTGGTCGAGCGGGAGCGTGATCGCGCCACCGACAGCGCACCCGCGGTATCGGTCGCCTGGTTGGCGCGCCGCGCCGCCGTCAGTCGAGTCCTAGTCGGCGTCGCGCCGCGCTCCGGCTGATCACCACGAGGTGATCGAGCACCGTGCCGTGGGCGGCGCGGAGGCGCATGTTGTCCACCACGTCGCGCCACCGGCCACCAGACAACCCGTCGGCCAGGATCGCGGCGCCCTGCGCAGCCGGCTTGGCGAGCGCGAAGCCTCGCAGCGGGTGAACCGGCGCGATCCGCCCGAGGGCGGCGACGAGCCGCTCCCCCACATCCGATTCCTCTAACGCCCGTCCGGACACGAGAACCTCTCTCGGCTCCGGGACCGACGCCTCGAGCCCGCGCGCCGCCCTGATCGCGCCTTCGACGAACGCCGCGAGCGCCACCGGGCGGCGCGATGGATCCTCCGCGATCACCGATCGCACGCCGCCCCGAAACAACATCTCTTTCGTGATCGCGCCGGCGAGATAAGCCACTTCACCATCGAGCGCTCCGCTCGAGCCCCAGCCGATGGAGCCGCTCGTGCCGCCCAACCCGTCGACGACACAGCCGCCGTGCACGGCGAGGGCGGCGCTGAACGCGCCTCCCAGCTCCAACAGCAAGAACGACGTCTCTCGCGGCGAGCACCCCAGTCGCTCTGCCTGGTCGGCGATGCCGAGGGCGGCGGCGGCGACTTTGTCCGCCGTGCCCATGTCCACGCGATTCAGCTTGCGGTGGCTCGGCACCGTATCGAGGTGGATCACACCCGGCGTGTAGACCACCGGCACCCCACATTGGCCGAGCGCCGTCGCAAGGCGGTGCAGGCCTGCGATGCCGCCGGTCTCCCCGGGGGCGGCGAGAAACGCCAGGCGCAGGTCCTCGTCCGTCGCGTCCGCCGCCCGGACGAGCGGCAAGCCGTAGCCCGACGGACCTGCGATCAGGTCGATGCCACCTGCGTTCGTGAATGACGCGATGAAGGCTCCAGGGTCGGCGAGGGCTTGAGCGGTCGGAAGGGAGCGGTCCAGGAACAGCGTGCCCTCGTCGAGCCCGCAGACGTCGATGCTCACCGTCCCCGGATCGATTCCGATGACGCGCGGCATCGCCGCTCAAGACGTGGGGGGCGTGGGGGGCGTGGGGGGCTTGGCGATCAGCTCCCGGGCCACGTCGGCGATCGCTTCGGCATCGAGCACCAGGTCGTTGCGTGTGAACAGCCGCGCGACGCAAGCCTTGTGGAGCTTGGTCTTGAAGTTCCCCACCCCGAAGGCGCCGAAGACGGTCACACCGCTCTTCTGGGTGCCGGCGTCCTGAAGCTCGACCCCTTCGATGCCGAGCGGCGCGACGGCGTTCAGGTCCACGGCGACTTTGAGGGTCTTCACTGAGGTCCACGCGGCCTTGGGGATCATCTGGACTCCCGCGGCACCGGCGTTGAGGAGGACCTCGACGCCATCGAGCAGGCGACGCGCGTCGGACGGCTCCGCCAGCGTCGTGCTCTCGACCTGGACGTTGAAGCGGGCGTTGACGAACTGGCGCGCCTTTTCGCCCTGCTCTGGCCTGCGGGACGAGATGGTGACGTGCGCGCCACCCTTGGCGAGCAACCCCGCGGCCCGCTGTCCCACAGGGCCGGTGCCCCCGACCACCATCACCTTCCTGTTCGCGAGGCTGGCGAGTGTCTGTTCGATCTTGATCACGGCGGCCACCGCCGTCGTGTTCGACCCGTTGGAGTCGAGCATGACCGAGACCTTGAACGGGGCGAACATCGTGTCCACTACCACGGCGAGCAGCTGCTCGCCCGCCGCCATGTTGGTGCCCCCGATCCAGACCGCCGTGTTGGCGAGGTCCTTGGGGGCGCGGGTGAAGAGGCAGCCAAGAATGAGGTCGCGGACGTCGGACTCCGCGACGCCGCCGTAGCTCATCACGACGTCGGCGGCGGCGTCGTAGGCGACCACCTGGTCGAACACACTTGGGAGCCGGGAGCTGTCGAGCTGCAGTAGGAGCTTACGCATACGGGTTCTTGCTCCACCGATGAGACCGAGCAGGGCTGAAACGCAGTCGAGGGGCGGCACCCGCCCCTCGACCGTGAGATCACGCGATACTGCCGGGGAGCTCAGCCCTTGTCCGCGCCGCCTGCGAACGGATGCGACGCCGTCTTCGCTTGGGAGATCACTTGATCGACCTTCGGCTGACCCTTGAGGGCGCGCTCGATCGACTCCTTGGTCGCCCGGTAGTTGAAGTCGTAGATCTTCTTGTCGTTCTTCGCCTGCCAGTGGATGAATACGCCGACCAGGATGCAGTAGTCGTCCACCCGGTCGCGCGGGATGACGCCCGACGACACGCTGTCCACCACCGCACGGGCCACCGCCGCCTGCGCGGGGCCGAACATCTGGACGGCCTGGGTCGCGTTCTTGATGGTGACCTTGTTGAAGAGGAGCGTGTCGGGCTTCGCCGGCAGGTTGGGAGTCACGACCGCCAGCAGCTTCGTGAACCCGTCCGTGTTGTTCGACAACGTACTGACGAACGCATGTCCGGCGTGCCCCGACTTCGACCCGATGATCAGGTCGATGTGGGCGACTTCGTTCCCGTCGCCTACCAGCGACTCACCGATGAAGAAATCCGCTGCCATAACTACCTCCCGATCCGGATGGGGTCCACGAGTTCACCTGCCGGCTGTCACGAGTGCGGCGCTGAGAGCAGCGTGGCCGAGGGGTGCAACGCAGCACGCCGTCCCGCGTTTGCGGGTAGCTCATACGGAACCGTATCGATCGGGTGCTAACCTGCCCGCCGGTCGGACAAGTGTCAAGGTGCCGGTCTGGCGGTTACTCCGGACGTTTTTCGCCTGTCGCGACGCGCCACACTTCGTCCGCTAGCCACTCCAGCCGCTGCTCCGCATAGTCCAGTTCGGCCGAGGTCATCGTCTTGGCGCGCCGCGCGATGTCGCGCGCGTGGGCGAGCAGATCGTCGAGGACCTCGCGCAGCGGCCGGTTGCTACGCCGCTCGGCGCGGGACCGCGGCCTCATGCGCTCTGGATCCCCAGGGACCGCTCGTCCGCCGTCTTGAACTCGACAGCCGCCGCGCGCAGCGTCGAGGCCAGGCCGCGTTCGCCCAAATAGGTCTCTACCAAGCGCAGCCCCAGGTAGTAGCCGGCGCGCTCCGGCAGCACCTTCCCGCCCATCAACCGCGCGGCGGGACTCATCCCTCCTGACAAGAATCGCAGCCGTAGGCCGAGGCCTGATTCGTCCAGCAGCGGAGTGGCGGTCCGCCGCAGGAACGCGTCCAGCTCGCGCAGGCGACGGTACTGCCGGCGGGTGTAGCCGAAGTATTCCCACGGTTCGAACCCGGGCGCCACGACCTGCGCCGCCGCGACCGCTGCGCCTTCATTCACGAGCAGCTCGCGCAACGACGACCGGCTGCCCGTGTCCCAAAAGTCGTAATGGCCGCGCAGGTCCGCCACCAGTCGCTTGATGTCGGCCCGGCTCGTCGGCGACGTGTAACGGATCGCGTGCGCCACCTCGTGCGCGATCCACAGCGCGAGCAAGTGCGGCGCGAGCCCCATCCCGTATGTCTGAGGATTGGCGCGGCCGGTGAAATGCTCGAGGCACACCAGCGCGATCCCGCGCCCGCCCACGACCAGCTCGCACGCGTTCGCCGCACCCACGCCCACTGTGAGGTACAGGTCCACGGGGCAGTCCGCCTCGCACTGCTCCAGCGAGCGCTGCAACGCGTCGTCGGCGATGGCCGCGACGTCGACGTCCTGGAGCAGGCGCTCGAGATCCGCACGGTTGGCCCGCAGCGCCGCCGCGATCACTTGTTCCGCGTGCGGCGTGGAGGGGTCGAGCACGTAGTTGCGCCAGTAGCTGTAGAGCACCGGCTTGTGGCGATCGAGATACTCGTGATAGGCCGCGGTGGGGTCGGGCGCGGCGAGGACCGCGAAAAACTCCGGCACGAGGTTGACGAGCATGGAGCGGCCGGCCCCAATTTGGGAATCGCGCCTCTCCGAGACAAGCGCAGCGCGCCGTCGCGCCGCACCGCGTCGGCGCCCGGCACCTTGACATTTTGTGAGTGGTTGCTTCGGCGACCGCTTCAGCCGTGGTCGCGCATCTTGCGACTCATCTCGGCGAGGAACCGCCGCTCCGCTGGAGTGAGACTCTCGATGCCGCGCGCAGAGATCTTGTCGAGCACGCGGTCGATCTCCGCTTGGGCGGGGTCGCGCCCTCCCCCGGGGCGGCGCGGCTTCGGAGTATCACTCCCCCGCGCCGCCCGGCCCGGATGCACCAGCACGCTCGGCTGCGCCGCGCGACGCAAATGGTGCTCGGCCCGGCCCAGTCGCCAGTCGGCCACCTTCAGGTACACGAACCCCGCGGCGAACCCGCCCAGGTGCGCGACGTACGACACCCCGTCGCTCGTGGGCAGGAGGGCGAGCACGAGCGACAGCGCCACGATGAACGTCACCAGCCACTTCGCGGGGATCGGCTCTGGCAGGAACAGCACGGAGATCGGGGCGTTCGGGGCCGCCCACGCGAATGCCAAGAGCACGCCGTACACCGCGGCCGAAGCCCCAATCACGGGATTCGGCCGGCCCAGGCTCCATCCCAACACCAGCGAGAACGCCGCCCCACCCAGCCCGCACGCGAAGTAGTACCGCAGAAACGCGCCGCCCCCCATCCGCTCTTCGACCTCGGGCCCGAAGACGTACAGGGCGAGCAGATTGAAGGCGAGGTGGAGGAAGCCGCCGTGCAGAAACATGTACGTCACGAACGTCCACGGCCGCGCCGCTGCGGCGAGCGGCGCGAACCCGAACGTCGTCGTAAACCACGGGTTCACGAAGAGGGTCAGCTGCAGGAGAAAGACGACCAGGTTGGCGACGAGCAGTCGCCGCACCCACGGCGTCATTCCGAACATCCGCTGCGGGTCCATCCCGTAATTATCCCCCGCGTGCACCCCTCGGGTTCCCCGCGAGTCGACAGATGCGCTCGCACAGCTCCGGAAACTCGATCCCCGCCGCCCGCGCGGCCTGGGGCAGCAGGCTGGTCCGGGTCATGCCAGGGAGCGTGTTCGCCTCGAGGCAAAAGATGTCCCCGTCGGGACTCAATCGGAAGTCGACGCGCGAATACCCTCCGAGCTTGAGCGCGCGGTGCGCCGTCAGCGCCAACTCCTGCAACTGGCGCGCGACCGGCGTGTCGAGCCGCGCCGGGAAGATCTCCTCCGACATGCCGGGGGTGTACTTGCACTCGTAGTCGAACAGCTCGTGCTTCGGAATGATCTCGCCCACGGGCAGAGGGACGTCGCCCAGGATTCCCACCGTGAGCTCTCGTCCAGGAATGAATTGTTCCGCCATCACCTCATCGTCGAACGAGCGAGCCAAGTCCACCGCGGCGTCCAGGCCTTCGGCGTTGCGCACGAGCGACATCCCCACCGACGAGCCCATCTTCGATGGCTTCACGATCACCGGCCACCCCAGCGCCGTCGTCACGTCCTCGGGCGCCACCGGAGCCATGAACCAGGCTGGCACAGGCACTCCTCCGGCGCGGAACAGCCGTTTCGCCAGGTCCTTGTCCATCGCGAGCGCGCTCGCCAGCGCCCCGCTCCCCGTGTACGGCACGCCGATCACATCCAGCACCGCCTGGAGGATCCCTCCCTCCCCGCGACCGGCGTGGATGCACAGGAACACAACGTCGGCGTCGCGTACCTCGGGTTCACTGGCGAGCCCGTTCGAGAGCATCGCTCGCTCCCGCTCGTCCAACTGCGCGACGGCGGGCGGCTCGCGTCCGACCGCGCTGGTGAGCAACCGCGCTTCATCGGCCGCCGCCACCAGACCGGTCACCGTGTCCACCACCGCGACGCGGTGGCCCCGGCCGCGTAGCGCTTCCACGATCTGTCCGGCGCCAGCGAACGCCACCGCGCGCTCGGCGGTGGCGCCGCCCGTGATCACCGTGATCCGCATCAGCGGATCCCGGCGAGCTGATGCAACACATCGTAGCGGGTGACGATCCCCGCGATTTTCCCGTCGCGGCGCACCAACGCCGCCGGCGTCTCCCGCGAGAGCAGCGTCGCCAGCCGCTCGACCGGCAGTTCCGCGTCCACCACCGGGAACGGCCCGTCCATCACCTCCTGCACCGGTCGGTCGAGCGTGCTGGTTTCTTCGAGCGCCCGCGCCATGAGCACCTGTTCGGATACCGCACCCACGCCGTCGCCGCCGTCCAGCACCGGAAGCTGTGAGACGTTGTACGTGCTCATGAGGTTTAGCGCCTGGCGCACCGTCGCCGTCGGGGCGATCGAGATCAGCGGCGGAGCCCCCGAGTTGCGCGCCTCGAGCAGAGCGCCGACGGAGACCCGCTCCGCCTCAAGGATCTGGTTCTCTCGCAGCCACTCGTCGTTGAAGACCTTCGACAAGTAGCGTTCACCCGTGTCGGCGAGCACCGTGATCACCAAGGCCTGGGGGTCGTCCAGGCGACGGGCTACGTCCAGCGCCGCCACTACGTTCACTCCCGTGGAGCCGCCCGCGAACAACGCTTCCTCCTTAGCCAGGCGCCGCGACATCAGCATCGCATCCTTGTCTGAGACGGCGATCCATTCATCGATGACGTCCCAATGCAGCGAGGTGGGCAGCTTGTCGCCGCCGATTCCCTCGACCTTGTACGGCCGGCCTTCGCCTTTCTGATGCGTGCGCGCGTATTCGGCGTATATCGACCCCACCGGATCGCCCGCGATCACACGGACCCGCGGGTTCCGCTCCTTGAGATACCGGCCGACACCGGATACGGTGCCCCCTGTCCCGGGAGCGCACACGAAATGCGTGATCTTCCCCCGCGTCTGCTCCCACAGCTCCGGTCCCGTGGTGCGGTAGTGCACCTCGGGATTCACGGGGTTGTAGTGCTGGTCCGCGAAGATCGCGTTAGGGTGCGCCGCCGCGATCGCGCGCCCCTTCATGATGTAGTTGTCCGGATGGTCCGGCGGGACGGCGGTGGGGGTGATGATGACCTCGGCCCCCAGCGCGCGCAACAGCCGTGCCTTCTCCTGCGACATCTTATCCGGCATCGTGAAGATGCAGTGATAGCCCTTGACGGCGGCGGCGAGCGCGAGTCCCACTCCGGTGTTCCCCGAAGTCGCCTCGACAATCAGCCCGCCGGGCTTGAGCCGGCCCTCCCGCTCGGCCGCCTCGATCATCGCGAGGCCGATGCGGTCCTTCACGGAGCCGCCGGGGTTGAAGAATTCCGCCTTCGCGTACACCGGCGTGCGGATGCCCTGCGTCACTCGATTCAGCCGGACCAGCGGGGTCCAGCCGATCGTCTCGAGGATGGTGGCGTACGGATCAATGTGGGACGGCATTCGTGTCCGACTTAGCACGTACGCTGTCCGGACGACCCCGCGCCGTGTCCAGAACTCGCAAGGACGTATCCCGTCGTCCCGCCGCTGTGTCTCGAGGGGCCGGGCGAACGGTTGGAGCGCGCACCGGTGCTGGACCGGCAGGCGCGGGGGGCGGGGTTGGGGTGCGCATCGTGTCGGGGGCGCCCTTCGAGACGGCGCCGCTCCCTTGTGGATGGCGAAACTCGATCGGCTGCAGAAACGCGGTGGCAATCGGCAGCCCGTGTCGCCGCGCCGGCGCGAATCGCAGCCGGCGTGCACCGGTGAGCGCGGCGGAGTCGAGGGCGGGGTAGCCGCTCGATTCCGCGACGCGGCTCGATTCGGGGCGCAGCGCCCCCAGAGAATCGACGAACAGCCGCAGCACGACGTCGCCCTCCACCCGCTGATCGTACAGGCGGGGCGGGTATTGGATCGGGGAATCGCCGTTCAACGCCACCGGAGGCTCCTGATCGGCTGGCGTGCCCGTCCCCGCCCCGCTTCCTCCGCCCGCTTGGTCGGCAGCGGGTTTCTTTCCGCAAGCAGCGACCATGAGGGCCACGAGCACGCCCAGAGCGGCGCGGCGCGGAGTCACGGTCCCCCACCCGCGAGCTGCCGCTTCCAGAGGGCGAGCTGGTTCAGCGCCTCGAGCGGCGATAGTGCGTTCACATCGAGGCGCTCGAGTTCGCCGAGCAGCGGGTGCGCTGTGCCGGCTGGGCCGAACAGGCCAAGTTGAGCCGCGTCCGGGTTGGGAGGTGGCGCCCGGTGGGCGACGTGGTGACCCGCCTCGAGCAGGGCCAGCACCTGCCAGGCGCGCTGCACCACTGGCGCCGGCAAGCCGGCCAGCTGCCCGACGTGGATTCCGTACGAACGGTCCGCCCCACCGGGCTCGAGGCGATGCAAGAACACGATTTCGTCGCCTGCCTCACGCACGGCCACGTTGAAGTTGCGCGCATGGGCCAGCTCTTCCGTGAGCTGCGTGAGCTCGTGATAATGCGTCGCGAAGATCGTCTTGCAGCCGATGGCGCTGTGCAGGAACTCGGTCACCGCCCAGGCGATGGCGACGCCGTCATACGTCGACGTGCCCCGGCCGATCTCGTCGAGCAGCACCAGGCTGCGGGCGGTCGCGGCGTGGAGAATGGCGCTCGTCTCGCTCATCTCCACCAGGAACGTCGACTGCCCGCGGACCAGATTGTCGGAAGCGCCCACCCGCGTGAACAGCCGGTCGACCACGCCGACCACCGCCCGCCGCGCGGGCACGAACGCCCCCATCTGGGCGAGCAGCACGCTCAGACCGATCTGACGCAACAGGGTGGACTTTCCGGCCATGTTCGGACCCGTGAGCACGATCACGCGGCCCGCGTCGTCCAGCCGCACGTCGTTGGGAATGAATGCCTCCCGTGCCATCATGCGCTCGACGACCGGATGGCGGCTACCCTCGAGGGCAATGGTGAAGCCATCGTTCACCTCGGGTCGCACGTAGCCTTCGCGATGCGCTACGTCGGCGAGCGCGCCCCAGACGTCGAGCCGCGCCAGCACCCCCGCCGTCGCCTGCAGGCGATCGATCTCGGTCGCCACCCGCGCCCGTAACGCGGCGATCAGCTCGGCCTCACGCGTCGCGATTCGATCCTCGGCGTCGAGCACCTTCGCCTCGTACGCCTTGAGCTCGGGGGTGACGAACCGTTCCGCGCCGGACAGCGTTTGCCGTCGCTCGTAATCCGGCGGAACCCGCTCGCGATGAGGGTTGGTGACCTCGATGTAGTAGCCGAACACCTTGTTGAACCCCACCCTGAGCGACGCGATGCCGGTGCGATCGCGCTCCCGCGCCTGCAGTCCCGCGATGTATTGCTTGCCACCGTCGCGCGCGTCCTTAAGCTCGTCGAGCTGCTTGTCGTACCCGGCGCGAATCGCATCGCCGTCCGCCGCGTGAGCGGGCGGGCGCGGCACGAGCGCCCGGGCGAGCTCCTCGCCCAGATCCTGGAGCAGGTCGAAGCGGTCGGCCGCGTCCTCGAGCAGCGCTGCCCGGCCACGGCCCTCCAGACCGTCGAGCCCGCCACGGGCGTCCGGCAGGCGCAGGATCGAATCCCGCAATGCCCCGAGGTCTCGCGGAGTGGCGCGACCCAAGGCGGCACGCCCCGCCAGCCGCTCGAGGTCGCGCACACCATCGAGCGCTTCGCGCAGCCGGTCTCGTCCGCGCGGGTCCGTGGCCAGTACGTCAACAGCATCCAGCCGGGCGTTGATGGCCGCGGGATCGACCAGCGGCGCGAGCAGCCAGCGCCGCAGCAGGCGCGCGCCCATCGGCGTCGTCGTGCGATCGAGGACGGCGAGCAGGGTGGTCCCCGCTCCCCGCGGCCCGGCCCGGAGCGGCTCGACCAGCTCGAGGTTGCGCCGCGTCATGTCGTCGAGGGGAAGCAGGTCGCCGCGCCGCACCACCCGGGGACGCGCCAGATGCGGTAGGCCGCCGGGCTTGAGCTCCCGGGCGTAACGCAGCAACGCTCCTGCGGCGCCCAGTGCGGCCCTGTCGCCGGGTTCGATGCCCAGCCCGTCCAGGGACGCGAGGCGAAAGGCGCGTGTCAGGTCCTCGCGCGCCAGCTCGGGGTCGAACTCCCACGCCTCGCGCTCGGTCCGGACGGCGCCGGTGAGCGCGCACGGTGTCCCCGCGGGTAGCACGACTTCCGGGGACTCGTAGCGGGCCAGTGCGTCGAGCAAGTCTTCGATGCCAACGGTCTCCAGTGACAGCTCTCCGGTGGAGAGATCGAGTGCGGCGACGCCGACGGTAGGGTTCCGGGGGTCCACGGCGAGCAGGTAGTTGTTGCGATTGCGCTCCAACCAATCGTCCGCGAGCACGCTCCCGGGAGTGACGGTCTCGACGACCTCCCGTCGCACGATCCCTTTCACGAGCTTGGGGTCTTCCACCTGCTCGCAGATCGCCACGCGGTGTCCCAGGCCGATCAGACGTCGCAAATACTCGGTGCCGGCCTTGACCGGAACGCCCGCGAGCGGCACCTCGGCGGCTCCCCCGTTGTTGCGTGAGGTGAGCGTGAGGCCCAGCTCGCGCGCCGCCAGACGAGCATCATCTTCGAACATCTCGTAGAAGTCGCCCATTCGGAAAAACAGGATCGTATCGGGGTACCGCGCTTTGATTTCGCGGTACTGCTGCATGACCGGCGTGTCGGCGTCGACGCGCGGGGTCACGACTCCTCCACCACGAACGGTTGGCCGCCCAGCCGTGACTTGAGGCGTCGCTGGGCCTGTGCGGCCTCGTCACGTGTGGCGTATCGCCCGACGCGAATCTTGAACAGGCCGCTCGTGTCTCGCACCACGCGAGCGTCAAAGCCCATCACCTTCAACCGCGTGAGCATCTCGTCGACCTGCGTGGCGCTCTTCACCGCCAGCACTTGAACTGCGTATACCGTGGTGCCGGTCGGGGCCCGTGCCTGGGTGTCTCCCGCTGTAACGGCGGGACTGGCGGACGGGGGCGCCAGAAGCGCGCCGCAGCGCGCGGCGTAGAATTCGACCTGGTTTCGGAATTCGACGTCGCCCCCCGCGCCGTCGCGCGCCTCGCGGATCAAGGTGCACCCGTGCCCGTCATCCTTCAGGTCGAAGTACGCCCGGGCACCCCAGAAATCGGCGCGCGGCTTCAACGGGGAATCGGGATAATCGAGCCGCAGTCGCTCCGCAGACTGCACGGTGGCGGCCGGGTCGCCTTGAGCGAAGTACAACTGGGTCAAGAGCACGAGGGCCGAGTCCGCCCACACCGACCGGCCGTACTCGAGCACGACCCGTTGCAGGTTCGTCGCCGCGGTCGCCGCATCCGCCGCGATCCGGCCGGCCGTGAACAACGCGCCGGGGTAGAGTGAATCCTGCTGGGAGAGGCTTCCGAGCAGCCGGCGGATCATGGCGCGGGCGGAATCCGGCCGGGTCTGGGCGACCCGCAGGGCGGCACTGCGAACCGTGTCGGTCTGAGCGGACAGTCGAAGCGGTGGACCGATCGACAGGAGCAGGCCAGACACGGCGATCAGCAGTCCGAGGGTCCGACCGTCCGACCGTCTCACGCCGCCTCCCTCGCCCGCACACCCCACGACAGCACCAACTGCTCGAGGATGCCGGCTTCATTCGTGAACGTGCTCGTCTTGAGGGCGCGGTCGGCGTCGCAGGCCGAGCGCAGCGCCGCGCTCAGCTCGGCCGCCGTCCACAGCTCCGCCCAGCTGGCCCAACGCGCTGCGGTGCGCTCCCAGCTGCCGAGCCCGTAAGGGCGGGCGATCCGCAGCTGACGCAGCAGGGCGGCCTCGAGGCGACCGCGCGTAGTGCCGCGATCGAGGTCCGCCCGGGCGAGGGCCGTGCCCAGCAAAGCCGTTCCCAGGGCGCTCAGCACCCGGACGCCGCTCATCCCCGCCTGGGCGAGCACCGGCTCCACGAGGCTCGCGGCCGCCGCCGCCCGCCGCTCCAGCGCCGCGTCCACCAAATCCGGTAGCGTTTCGCCGCGGCGCACACCCACCAAGGCGGCAACTTCGTCGCGCGTCACCGGCCGACCGGCGGCGAGCGGCGCCAGCTTCTCGAGCTCGCGCCCCAGTCCGCTCAAGTCCGCCCCCACGCTCGCGAGGAGCAACTCGCCCGCTTCGGGCGACAGCACGAGGCCGAGCTGCCCCGCATGGTGCTTCATCCACCGCTCCACCCGTGCCGGTGGCAACGGCTCCACCGCCACCGCCGTCGCCCGCTCCGCCACCTCGGGGTCCGCCGGCTCCCCCGCGCCTTGCACCAGCACGAGCACTGTCGTGGGATTGGGCGAACCCAGATAGCGGAGCAATTCCTGGCGGAGCTTGGCTGTCTTGCGGAGTTGCTCGAGTCCCCGGATGACGACCAAGCGGCTGGTGGCGAGCATCGGGGGCGTGTTTACCAGCGCGTGGAACGATTCGGGGTCCAGGTCCGTCGCGCTACGTTGGTCGACGTTGAAGTCGCGACCTGCGGGGTCCACTGCCCGCTCGAGCAGGGCGTGTACCGCCTCGTCCTTCAGGACGTCCTCCGCCCCATAGAGATAGTAAACGGGATCCGGCACGCCCTGCTTCAGGCTGCGGAGCAGCGCATCGAAGGTGAGCGCCCCCATACGGGGCGGAAGTTACCGAAGCCTCGAGTTGAGAGAAAGCCTACCGCCCTGCGGACGCGGGCTCGACGAGCGCAGAGCCATCGGGAGCCGGGCCCGCCGTGAACACGCTCGCCCGCGGGTCTTGGAACGATACGAACGGGACGCCGGCCTGCACGACCGGCCTGGGGAACGGAACGGGTGGGAGCGGCCGCACGTGCGCCACTTCGGGGCGTCGCATGCCCTCCCACGCGACGAGGGCCAGGGCTGCCGCAACGAACAGGGCGACCGCCGCGCCGGCTTGGGCCGGGACGTCAGCCGCCGCGCGGCGCTCTCGCTCGAGCCGTGCATCGAGGCGGCGTCTAAACTCCGGCGACGGCTCGATCGTCTCTGCGGCCTGCAGCGCCAGGACACCCCGTCGCACCGCGACGTCGTAGCGACGACAACTCGGGCACATCACCAGATGGCGCTCGAAACGGCGCAGCTCGCGCGGGCTGGTGATCAGCCCGTCGCGCACATCGGTGTACCGCTCGATGAATTCGGCGCAGGTCATTGGTGCGACAATCTACTACCGTTCAAGCCGGGGTGGGTTCCCCGGCGGCAGGCGTGAGGAGGGCCGTGCTATTCCAGCAGTGGCCCGATCAGTTGAGCGAAGCTGTTACGCGCCCGGTTGAGACGGCTCTTCACAGTGCCGAGGTTGCACCCCGTGATGTCGGCGATCTCAGCGTAGCTCTTTCCCTCCAGCTCGCGGAGCACAAACACCGCTCGATGGTGAGTCGGCAATTGGCCCACGCACTGGTCTACGGCCTGCTTGAGGTAGCGCTTGCGGTACAAATCGTCGGGCCGGGCGGTGGTGTCCTCGAACTGCAGCGGCCGGTGGTCGGCCTCCCAGTGCCGCTTGATCGTCTGGAACAGCACGAGCGGATTGCGACTGCGGTTGCGCAGTTCGTTCTTCGCGAGATTCGACGCGATGGTGTAGATCCACGTGGAGAACTTCTTCGTCTGGTCGAACCGGTGCAGGTGCCGGAACACGCGGATGAATACCTCCTGCACGAGGTCCTCCGCCCGCTCCCGGTCGCCGATGGTGCGGTTGATGAAGTTGAGCAGTCGCGTCTGATACCGGTCGACCAGCGTGCCGAACGCCTGTGGGTCCCCAGCGAGGTGCTCGAGCACCACCCGGCCGTCGTCGAGCTCGTGCAGCGTCTGGCGCTCGCGCGCGCGCGGCGTGACAACGACTTCGGCCTTCCGCCTCAGGGTTGCTCGCATCTGGGCTCCTGGTTGCCAACGGCGACTTACCCGCCCACTCATATAGATACGGCACGAAGCGTACCTGTCGCGCAGCCGTCGTAACCTTCGACAGCATCGGCGCTTCGAGAACCAGCGCCGTCGAGTCTTCTCGACACTCCGTCCTCTGCGGGTGACAGCGGCGCGCTACATCCCGTGGACGAACCGGGCCATATAAAGGATAGCCACAATCGACTTCGCGTCACGCATGTCGCCGTCGCGGATGCGGGTGAGAACCTGAGTAAGTGGCTGCGGCACGACCTCGATGAACTCGTCGCGCTCGCGCTGTGGGCCCTTCGTCTCGAGCCCGCTCGCCAAGTAGAGATGGATAACCTCGTCAGTGAAGCCGGGGGTAGTGAAGATGGACGTGAGGCGCTGGATTCTTGTGGCGGCGACCCCTGCCTCCTCCAACAGCTCCCGGCGGGCGCAGCGCTCAGGATCTTCCCCAGGTTCGAGCGTGCCCGCCGGAATCTCCCACAGGGGCCCACCCGCAGCGTAGCGGTACTGCCGGATGAGCAGAATCATGGGGTCCTTGCCTCGCGGATCGGAGGCGCACGGCACGACGGCGGCGGCGCCGGGGTGCCGGATGACCTCCAACTGACCGGTGGACCCGTCGGGGAATCGCACGGTATCGACGTCCAGGCGTATGACGCGGCCGGAGTGAACCCGGCGCCTAGCCAGCTGCATACCTCCCTCAGCGGTTGAAGACCCAGGTGACGGGGACTTTGAACCCCTCGGCAAGGAAGTACGCCGCGTTGCGGCGCGGATTGGAGCGGATCGGCGAGTTCGGTGCGGGCGAGGTGAAGGCCACCAGCCCGAGCCGGCCGGCGATGATCTGCAGTCGCAACATGTGGAACCCATCGGATACCAGCACCACGCGTCGGCTGTCGTGCCCCGCGAACCAGTCGGCGACACCGTGCAGCGACGCCGCCGTGCTTTCTCCGGCGGGCAACGCGACGACCGCCCCTTCGGGAAGCCCGGCCTTCACCAGGTAGCGCCGCCCGACCTCCGACTCGCTGACGGTGTCGCCCGAGCCCACGCCGCCTGTGACCAGGACGACCGGGGCGAGGCCTCGCTGATACAGGGCTGCCGCATGGTCGAGGCGCGCTCGGAAGACGGGCGATGGCCGGCCATTGTATTGCGCCGCGCCGAGCACAGCGATGGCGTCTGCCGCCGTGGCTTGGTCGTGAGCGCTCGCGAGTGCAACCGCCACTACCACCGTCGCCCAGCCGAAGGTGAGCGCGATGATGCTCACGACCACCGCCCACACGCGTCGCCGCATCGTCCAGAATGGCATGCGGGGAATATACGGAGGAGGTTATGGAGGTTGGTGGAGGTTGTGAAGGATGGTGGAGGCTGCCACCTCCACCAACCTCCACCATCCTCCACCAACCTCCACGACCTCCTTCAGCGCTCCAAGATCTCCTCAAAGAGTGCGAGCGCGCGCGGGTCTTCCGATTGACCCAGCCAGAAGAGGGCCTTCTTGCGCACGCGTGGGCTGGAATGCGATCGCGCGATGCGGATCAAGGCCGGTACGGCGTCTTGCCCTCGCAGCTGAGAGAGGGCGAACACCGCGCTCTCCTTCACTTCGATGTCGACGCTGGCGTCATCCACTAGATCGGTGAGCCCGCGTGTCGCCGCGTCGCCCGCGGCCTGTCCGAGCCAGAAGACTGCCGACCGTCGGGTTTCGTGGGGGACGGAAGTCGTGCGGGCGAGCCGCAGCAGGTCGGGCCATACGGTGACGCTGTCGGCCAGGACGGCGGGGAGGACAGCGTCATGCCCCGCATCCCCGGCGCTGCGCGCCGCGAGGTCGAGCAGATAGCGCGCCGCCATGGCCGGGGAGACGGCGCCGAGATTGGTGACGGGAGCGTCCGACGCGGGCCGCCACGTACCGCCGACGTAGGTCCGCAAGCGTGTGATCCGGCCGTCGTGTTTTTGCAGTTCGACACGCGCCGGACCGGGCTCGCAGGGACAGCCCGCCTCGTCGTCGTCGTAGTTGCCGGACGAAATCCGATGCCGGCCACAGAAACCGTCTTCGCACTCGAGCGAGATCACGTTCCGGCCATTGCCGCACACACCGGCTCGGGCGGCAAAGGAGAACCGCACCGCGCCGTCGGGCGCGCCCGCGATGCGATCGGCCAGACTGGCCTGGAGCGCGAGTGCCACGAACAGGGAGCCGATCATTGATTGATGATCTCCAACAGGACCTGCGCGGCGCGTGGGTCGTGCGACTGTCCGAGCCAGAAGATCGCCTTCTTGCGGAGCTCCCGGTCCGGCTCGGTCTTGGCGATTTTGATCAGCGCGTCCAGCGCGGCGGCCTCGTGGCGCTGCGAGTAGACGAAGATGAGCTGCTCCTTCATCTCCTGGTTCTGCATCCGGCCGTACAGCTCGACGAGCTGGCTCAGATCGCCGCCCGATTGGCCAGCCCAAAAGAGCGCCTTCTTTCGCATCTCGATCGGCTCACGCTCGTTCAGCGCGATGTCCATCAGCCAGCGTCCGTTGTCCGTGCCGCCCATCTGCGAGAGCGAGAAGATCACTTTCTCCTTGAGATCCTCGGCGGTGAGCTTCGCGTACAAAGCGCGCAGGAAGGCGGCGTTCTCAGGCGAGCGCTGTTGCCCGAGCCAGAAGATCGCCTTTTCGCGTGCGTCCTCGGGTGCGCGCTCGTTGCCGGCGTAATCCCGCAGGATCTGTGAGGCGCGGGTGTTGTGGATCTGGGACAGCGAGAACAGGGCCTTTTCCCGCAGCTCGGCGTCGCCAGTGGTGCGGAGTATAGAGTCGAGGGCGCTCACGGCGCGCTCGCTGCCCACCTGCGACAGCCAGAACACCGCCTGCTGGCGCACCTCGGGATCGGGATCGTTCCGCGCCACGTCGAGCAGCATGTCCTCCGTCTCGGCACCGCGCTTCTGCGACAGGATGAAGACCGCCTTGCGACGCAGCGCGGTCGAGCAGGCGTCACGGCGGGCCAACACCTTCTTGAGGATCGGGACCGCGTTGGCGGCGTCCATCTGGAGCAGCCCATTGAGCGCCGCGACGCGCATGTCGTCTTCGTCGTCCTCGGAGGGACAACTGCCTGAGCGCGTGGTGTCGGGCAACGCGTGTTGATTCAACCAGCGTCGGGCGTCTTCATCGCCCTGCTGGGCGAGCGCCGTCTGGATGCGGGCGAGCAGGGTGGCCGCGTCACGCACCGTGGCGGCCTTGGGGTACTGTTGCCCCTGGGTGACTATGAGGCTGCGGGCGCGCTCGAGGTTGTCGTTCTTGTAGAGCGCGAACGCCCCCCAATAGAGGGCGTCTCCGGCGCGGGAGGCGTTGGGATAGCGTCGCACGAAATCGCCGTACAGGTTCGCGGCGGCGGTGTAGTCGCCGCGGTTGAACGCTCGCCGCGCCGCCCGCCACAGCGAATCTGTCGGGTCCTGCACGTCTTGGAGTGCCGGCATTCCCAAGTCGAGCACCGCCGGGCCGTCGAGGGCCGCTAGCCCCTCCAGCCCCGCCAATCCCTGGAGCCCTTCCAGTCCCGCCAGTCCCTCAAGGCCCGTCAGCCCCTCGAGCCCCTCCAACCCCTCTAGGGCGTCGAGTCCCGGCAGCTGTTGCTGGAGCACTGTCATGCGCGGGGCTTCGAGCCCGCGGTGTGGCGGGATGACGGGCGTCATCGGCTGTTGCAGACCCATGACGGCAGCGGCGACGAGGTACAGCGTCGACATTACAGTGCTCCTTGCGTGTGCACTGGGCCGGGACCGGCGGGGTTCGCCGTCCGAAGCCGGAGCAGCACGCTGCGTTGTTCCAGTCCCTGGTTGATCGACTGTACGTCTGACCGATCCGTCCCAGGCGAGAGCTGAGCGATCTGCGCCAGGACGGCCTCGAGGTCTTCGAGCAGGCCCTTCAAGCGCGGGTCTCGCCCCGCGGGGCAGTCGAGCATCAAGCGGGTCGTGCCGAGCAGGTCACGGGCCTGGTGGGCGAACTGTGCGTCCGGCTGGCCGGTGCGCGTCTCGGCGCGGAATCCCGTGAGCAGCGCCTCGGTGCGCGTGAGGTACTGCGCTGCCGCGACGCGGTACGCGAGGCTCGCTTGGTCGCCGCCGAGGCTCGCCGTCGGCGGTACCGCTCTGGTCCGTGATCCGCCCACGGACCACCGGCCGATCCCGATCCCCAGCACCAGCACCGCCGCGATGCCGACGCCCCAACGCAGCGCCAGACGCCATTCCTGGCGCCGTTGCCGCCGCGCGGCCCGCGCCGCGGCGATCCGCTGCCACAACTCCTCGTGCGGCGTGGCAGGCGGGCGATGATAATCCCGCGCCGCCTCGCGCAGCCGTTCCTCGAACCGATCCGGCGTCATGTCCCTCGTCATGAGACCCACTCCCCCGCAAAGTCCGCCAGGGCGTCACGCAGCCTCGCGCGCGCGCGCGACAATTGCGCCTTCGATGTTCCCGTTTCGATGCCGAGGGCGGCGCCGATTTCTTCGTGCGTGTAGCCCTCGACGTCGTGCATCACGAACACTGTGCGATAGCCCTCTGCGAGATCGTCGATCGCTTCAGCCAGCCGCCGCTTCAAGTCGGGCTCCGCCGATCGCCTCCCACTCGAGACACCGGCGGCGTCGTCCAAGGCCGTCTCGCGACGGTGGAACCGCTTCACCTTGCGGAGCCCGTTCAGCGTCACGGTCGTAGCGATCGCGTGCAGCCACGTCGACAGCTTCGCTTCACCGCGAAACGAGCCCAACCGCTCGAACGCCCGGACGAACGTGTCCTGAGTGAACTCGCGCGCGAGCTCGTCGTCGCCCGCAAGCCGAAAGGCGAGTCGGTAGATACGGTCCACGTGCGCGTCGTACAGCGTGCGCTCGGCCACGCCGTCCCCGGCGCGGACCCTGGCAATCAGCTCGCGTTCGTCCACCGGGCTCCGGAGCGGGGGCGGGGGCGGTGTCGGTCAGCCCTCAGACACAGCGGAGGCGCGGAGGGTTGCGCGGGTGGGAGGCGGGAGGCTCTGGGCGACGCCCTAGCGGAGGAGGAAGCGGATCCCCAGCCCCGCGAGCAGCGCTAGCAGGAAGGAGGCAAGCGTGCCAACGAGGAAGTATTCGGCG
>DATEGE010000230.1:0-17294 GCA_035280265.1 Gemmatimonadales bacterium
GACCACGAGCGCTGAGCCGAGCCCGCCCACCAGAATGGCAATCTGCTGGCGCCGAGGGGTTGAGCCCACCAGAAATCCCGTCTTCAGGTCCTGTGACGTGTTGCCGGCGTTCGCCGTCGCGACGGCGACCACGGCGGCGATCGAGATCGCCTGTACTCGGTGGTCCACGCCGGTCCAGCCGATGGCCACGAAGATCAGGCACGTCCCGAGCAGCGCCGCGATGGTCATGCCGGAGATCGGGTTCGCCGAGGAGCCGATCTGCCCCGTGATGCGGGAGGACACCGTGGCAAAGAAAAACCCGAAGATCACGATGAGAATCGCGCCCAGCAGGTTCACGTTCACCTGGGGCAGCAAGGCGAGCACGATGGCGAGGACCACCGCGCCGCCGGCGGTGAGCGAGATGGGTAGGTCGTCCTCGGTGCGGAGGCGGGCCACCGCCCCTCCGGCCCGAGACTCCCGAAGATCCTTCAGGCTCGAGGCGAACGAGCTCACGATCGTCGGCAGCGAGCGGGCGAGCGCGATGATGCCGGCCGAAGCCACGGCGCCCGCGCCGATGTAGAACACGAAGCTCGAGCGAATCTCGCCGGGGCTCATGTCGCGGATCAGCTTCACCGCCGGGAACCCGAACGGCTCGGTGAGGCCCGATCCCACGAGCTTGATGGCCGGAGCCAATACGAGATACGCGAAGCAGCCGCCCGCGAACAGGTACCCGGCGATGCGCGGACCGATGATGTAGCCCACCCCCATGAGCTCGGGCGACGATTCCGTGAACACCGCGGCTCCGGGGAAGAACCCGAGCGCCTTGCCGGGGACGTCCGGCCAGACCTTGAGCCCTACCTGGAGGAACTTGTAGACGAAGCCCAACCCGAAAGCCTGGAACACACGCTTGGCTTGGAGCCCGCGCTCCTCCCCCGCGATCAACACTTCCGCGCAAGCGGTGCCCTCCGGATACACCAGTGTGCCGTGCTCCTTCACGATCAGCGCCCGCCGCAGCGGGATCATCATCAGGATCCCCATCAAGCCGCCGACCGTCGCCAGAATCGCCACCCGGCCGACCTCGAGGTCGTATCCCATCAGCAGGATCGCCGGGATGGTGAACACCACGCCGGCCGCTACGGAGTCGCTGGCCGAGCCCGTCGTCTGCACGATGTTGTTCTCGAGGATCGAGGTGCGGCCCAGCGCGCGGAAGATCGTGATCGAGAGGACGGCGATCGGGATCGAGGAGCTGACCGTGAGCCCGATCTTCAGGGCCAGGTAGACGCTCGAGGCGCTGAAGATCAGCCCGAGCACCACGCCAAGCACCAGAGCGCGCGGCGTCAGCTCGGCAGGTGACTGGGATGCCGGAACGTAGGGTTGATGCTCGGGCATAGGGGGCAGAATTTGAACCGTGCCGGTAGAAGTCGGTAGAGGCTCCTCTACCGTCTTCTGCCGACTTCTACCATCCTCTCTCCCATGTCCGACCACCCCGACCGCCCCGATCAGCTCTTCCTCGACTTCCAGGCGGCGCTCGCGGGGCGCTACTCGCTCGAGCGGGAGCTGGGACGGGGCGGGATGGGCGTCGTCTACCTGGCGCGCGAGGTCCGGCTCGACCGCCCGGTGGCGATCAAGCTCTTGCCGCCGGGCAAGGCCGGCGATGCCAAGCTGCGCGAGCGCTTCCTCCGCGAGGCCCGCACCGCCGCCAAGCTCAGTCACCCGCATATCATCCCGATCTTCGCGGTCGACGAAGTCGGCGGCTTCGTGTTCTTCGCCATGGCCTACGTCGCGGGGGAGACGCTCACCGAGAGGGTCCGCCGGCGTGGGCCGGTCGCCTCGTCCGAAGCGGCGCGCATTCTGCGGGAAGTCGCCTGGGCTTTGGCCTACGCCCATTCGCAGGCGGTCGTGCATCGTGACGTGAAGCCGGACAACATCATGCTCGAGGAGGGGACGGGGCGCGCCCTGGTGGCCGACTTCGGCATCGCGGGGTTGGTGCGCGGGGCCGCCGGGCTCGACGGCGGCGAGGTGATCGGGACGCCCGAGTTCATGAGCCCGGAGCAGGCGTTGGGCGAGCAGGTGGACGCGCGGAGCGATCTCTACGCCTTGGGCGTGGTCGGCTACTTCGCGCTGTCGGGGAAGTTGCCCTTCGAAGCCGAGAAGGCGACCGACGTGCTCGCGAAGCAAGTGACGGAGCCCGCTCCACCGCTCGCCAGCGTCGCCGCTGTGCCACGACGCCTGTCGCGCGCGATCGACCACTGTCTCGCCAAGGACCCAGCAGATCGGCCGCAGACCGGAGAAGCTCTGGCGGAACAGTTCGGTGTGGCCCTGGAGCAGCGGCGCGAGCTGCCCGTGGGCCTACGCGTGTTTGTGAAGCGCAACGCGCGGCTGGGAGGTGCCGGCGGCTTGCTGTACGTCCTCTCGATCCCCTTCCTGATGGGGTTCGCCGCGTCGCTGTTCGGCCGGCGCGGCGCCGGGGACGCGGCGCTTTGGACCTTCGTGGCCTCGGTCACCGTCGTTCCGTTCTCTATCCTCCTCGCTCGCGCCCGGCGGTTTCTCGCCTCGGGGTTCGGTCCGGAGGAGCTGGGTGTCGCGTTCCGGACGGAGCTCGAGCAGGGACGCGAGGAGCGCCAGTTCGAGTACGGCCGGGGCCCATCGCTGTACGAGCGAGTGCTGCGGCTGCTCGGCGCGGGCGGTCTGGCGATCGCGGGTCTGTCCGCTTCCATCCTCTACACCGGCACGCGGCCTTTCGACGTCGTCCGCTTATGGGCGACTTTCGGTTGGTCGCTCGCCGGTGGTCTCGTGACCGGCTTCCTCGCCTTGGTGCGGCTGCAGCGGCGCATCGATCTCGATACGCGCATCTGGTCGTTGTTGTGGCAAGGACCCGTCGGGCGAGTGTTGTTCAGCCTGGCCCGGCTGTTCGTGCACAAGAAGTCGCTGCCCCCGCCGGCGACGCACCGCCCCACGGAGCTCGCGCTCGCGATGGCGGCGGAGCAGCTGTTCGAAGACCTGCCCCGCGAGACGCGACAGCCATTGCGCGACCTGCCCAACGTCGTGCGCCGCCTGGAACAGGACGCGCAGCGCATGCGCCACAGGCTCGAGCAGCTGAACGACGCGCTCGCGGGGACAGAGGAAGCGGGAAGGCAGGTAGAGGACCGCATCGTGACCGACCTCCGGGCGGAGCGGGACCTCGTGCAGCGGCGGCTGGGAGACGGCGTAAAGGCCCTCGAGACGATCCGCCTGAACCTGCTGAAGCTGCACGCCGGGTCGGGGAGCGTGCAGAGCCTCACGACCGACCTCGGGCTCGCCCGCGAGGTCGCGGCCGAGATCGATCTGCTGCTCGAGGGACGCCGGGAAGTAGACCGAGACTTGACCTGACTCACGGCGAAACGGGCCGGACGTGGTGGAACCCGCGGTGACCCCCCGGGGGTAGTTGAGCCCGGTGACGGCCGACTCGCTACTTCCGGATCTCCAGCAGGCACTCACCGGGCGCTACTTGCTGGAGCGGCGCCTGGGGCGCGGTGGTATGGGGGTCGTCTATCTCGCTCGCGAGCTGCGGCTCGACCGGCGCGTCGCCATCAAGCTCCTCCCCCCCGACCGCGCGGTGCAGCCCGAGGCGCGGGAGCGGTTCCTGCACGAGGCCAGGACGGCGGCCAGTCTCTCTCACCCTGGCATCGTTCCCATCTTCGCCGTGCATGAGGCGGGCGGCTTCGTGTTCTTCGTCATGGCGTACGTCGAGGGCGAGACGTTGGGGCAGCGGGTGTGGGACAGCGGCCCGCTGCGCCCCGCCGTCGCCGCCCGGATGCTGGAAGAGGTAGCGCGGGCGCTGGCGTATGCGCACGCGCGCGGCGTCGTGCATCGCGACGTGAAGCCTGACAACATCCTGCTCGACCGCACGACCGGCCGGGCGCTCGTCACGGACTTCGGGATCGCCCACGTCGACTCGGCCGTCTCGTCCGGGTCTCGCCGCGTGCTCGGGACTGCCGAATTCATGAGCCCAGAGCAAGCCCTGGGCGACCGTGTGGACGCGCGCAGCGACCTCTACTCGTTGGGGGTGGTGGGATTCTTCGCGCTGTCGGGCAGACTTCCGTTCGACGGCCTCAACGGCCTGACGGTGCTCGCCCGCCACGTCACCGACCCGCCCCCCGGGCTCGCCGCCGTGGCGCCGGGCGTGCCGCGGCGGCTCGCGGCGGCGATCGACCGCTGTCTCGCCAAACAACCGGATGCGCGCTTTCCAGACGGTGACGCATTCGCCGAGGCGGTAGGCGCTGCCCTCGACCGCCGCGCGGCGGTCGCCGTGCGCGCGTTTCTGACCGAGGCCCGACACCTCTCCCCCAGCTCGCTGCTGTACAGCGCAGTCGCCGGGGTCGCACTCCCACTTCTGGCCCTGCGATTCCTCGAGCTGGACGATCTGCGCGCCCGGGCGGCCTCGGTCGCAGCCGCCGCGGTGATCGCGCTCGTGCCCGTGGTGGTGCCGCTAAAGCGGGTGCGCCGGCTGCTCAAGGAGGGGTACCATCGCGAAGATCTCGTGGATGGGCTGCGCGCGGAGCTCGCGCACCGGCGCGAGGAGCTGGCGTTTCTCTACGGCGACGGGCCGTCCCGACTCGAGCGGGCGCTGCGGCGACTCGCGTATGTGAGCGTCGCGGCGGCCGGGGCGGTCGTCTGGGCGCTCGAGCGTCTCCCGGATGTGGTGGATGTGGTGGCCGCCCCGTGGCTGTTCGGCGTCGCGGCGGTCACGGCGCTGCTCGCTGCCGCGTTCGCGCGCTGGCGCACGGAGCACCGCACCGACCCGACGGCGGAGCGCCGGCTGCGGTTCTGGTCCGGATCACTCGGCGCCTGGCTGTTCGGCTTGGCTGGCGAGCGGCGCAAGCGTGCGAGCCAGCCGCATTACGATGCCGTCCCGCTGTCGCCGGTGCCAGCGACTACGCCCGTGCCGGGCGGGGGGGGCGGGCTGGAGCCTTGAGGCGCGCGAGGCGTCGAGCGGCTTCTCTCAGCAGCTCTTCGGTCTTACAGAACGCGAACCGCACCAGATGACGGCCGGCCTCGGGCCGGCCGAAGAAGCTCGATCCGGGTACCGGTGCGACGCCGATTTCCTTCGTCAACCAGACCGAGAACTCGTCGTCCGGCTGCTGGGTGATCGCGGAGCAGTCGGCGAGGACGTAATAGGCGCCCTGCGGCGGGGTGCAGCGGAACCCGGAGTCCACGAGGGCGCGGCACAAAAGATCACGTCGCGCGCGGTAGTCGCGGGCCAAGCCCTCGTAGTAATCCTCCCCCAACGTCTCGAGCGCGACGGCGATCGCTTCCTGCAGCGGCGCTGGCGCGCCGACGGTGAGGAAGTCGTGCACCTTGCGGATCGCATCGGTTGCGTCCGGCGGCGCCACGATCGTCCCAACGCGCCAGCCGGTGACGCTGAACGTCTTCGACGCGCCGCTGATCGTCACGGTGCGCTCGCGCATTCCCTCGAGCGTGGCGATGGGGATGTGCTCGCCCTCGTAGTAGATGTGCTCGTAGATCTCGTCCGTCACGGCATAGGCGTCGTGCCGCCGGCACAGCTCCGCGATGGCGTCGAGCTCGCGGCGTGACAGCACCCGGCCGGTCGGATTGTTCGGAGTGCACACGATGATCGCGCGCGTGCGGCGGGAAAAGGCCGCGGCGAGTCGATCGAGGTCGAGCTCGGCGTCCGCGGCGAGCGGCACGTAGACCGGCTTCGCGCCCGAGAGGATCGCATCCGGTCCGTAGTTCTCGTAGAACGGCTCGAACACGATGACCTCGTCGCCCGGATCGACGATCGCAAGCAGGGCCGACGCCATCGCTTCGGTGGCGCCGCACGTCACCGTGATCTCGGTCTCCGGGTTCACCTTCATCCCGTACCAGTCGGCGTACTTGCGGGCCAGCGCGTCCCGCAGCCGCTTGGCGCCCCACGTGATGGCGTACTGGTTCAGGTCGTCGCGAATCGCCCGCGCCGCCGCCTCCTTCAGGACCTCCGGCGCCGGGAAATTGGGAAACCCTTGCGCCAGGTTGATAGCGTCGTGCTCGCTCGCGAGCCGGGTCATCCCCCGGATCACCGATTCGGTGAACGAGTGGGTGCGTCGAGCGGTATGCATCTACAACTTCAACCTGACGTCGATGTCCACCAGCACATCGCTCGGCGTGCTGAGAAACACGACGCGATCCTCCGTCCGGTGGATCACCATCCTCGCCGGCGGCCCCTTCCCCTTGCCCCGCCCCCGGTTGCCGCGACGATACCAGACGACTACATCGTGTCCGCTGTTCTCGACCGACACCACTTCGTAGCCCCGCTTGACGAGGACGTCTTTGGTCACAACCAGCGCCTGGTCGTTCGTGACGGCGTACTTCTTCGGTCCCTTCCCCTGCGCCGCGAGTGGCGGGGCGCTCAGAAGGAGCAACCCGATGGCCGCCATCATCCTGAGTGCGTTCATGGTCTCCTCATTTCAAGAGCTGTTTCGCGATCGTGTTGAGCTGCATGTTGCTGGTACCCTCGTAGATCGTCCCGATCTTCGCATCCCGATAGAACTTTTCCACGGGATACTCCTTGGTGTAGCCGTATCCGCCGAACAACTCCAGCGCGAGCGAAGTGACCCGCTCCGCGACTTGCGAGGCGAACAGCTTCGCCATCGCCGCCTGCGCCGTATACGGCTCGCCCGCGACCTCGAGTCGCGCTGCGTTGTAGACCATGAGCCGGGCGGCCTCGAGCTCGGTCGCCGCCTGGGCCAGCTGGAACTGCACCGCCTGAAAGTCCGCGATCGGATGGCCGAACTGGCAGCGCTCCTTCGTGTACTTGAGCGCGGCCGCGAGGGCGCCACGCGCCACGCCGATCATCTGTGCTCCAATCCCGATCCGGCCGGTATTCAGCGTCTCGATGGCGACCTTGTAGCCTACCCCCACGCTGCCCACCACGTTCGCCGCCGGGACCGCGCAGCCATCGAGGATCAGCTCGCAGGTGCTGGAGGCGCGAATGCCGAGCTTGTCCTCGCGCTTGCCGACCGAGAACCCCTCGAAGCCTCGCTCTACCGCGAAGGCGGTGATCCCTTTGTAGCCCTTCGTGAAGTCCGTGTTGGCGAACACCACGAATAATCCCGCTTCCGCGCCGTTCGTGATCCAGAGCTTGCGGCCCTCGAGGATCCAGCCGTCCCCGTGCTCGGTGGCACGGGTCTGGAGGCCGAACGCGTCCGACCCCGATTCGGGCTCGGACAGGGCATAGGCGCCCAACAGGTCGGTCGCCAGACGAGGTAGGTACCGTCGCTTGAGATCGTCGCTCGCCCATTTTCGGAACAGCGTATTCACGAGCGTGTTCTGGACGTCCACGAAGATCGCGACAGAGGCGTCCACCGCCGACAGCTCCTCGACGGCGAGCACCGTCATCACCAGACTCCCGCCCGCGCCGCCGTGCGATTCGGGAATGTCGATGCCCATGAGCCCCAGCTCGAAGCACTGGCGCAGCAGCGTGGGCTCGATGGCGGCCGCCCGTTCCATGCCCGCGACCCGCGGCCGGACCTCGCGCTCCGCGAAGTCGCGAACCGTGTCGCGAAACAGCTGTTCTTCCTCGGAGAGCTTGGTGAGCGGTGCGGTCGCATTGGCCATGGTGCGGGCAATCTAGTGCGTCACGGCGGCGACAGGGTGAGGCGTCGCTCGCGCGCCGGGATGCCTTCCGGTCGCCAGACTTTGAGCGAGTACACCTTGCCGTCCACGATCTCGATAGAGACGGGCGCGTCGCGATACTCCCACCGCTCGCCACGCAGCTGATTGGCCTCGTCGTCGAACGGCTCCGTCCGATCGGCGCGACCGAGCTGTCGCGCGACGCGGGGGGACGAGTCTCCTAACTGCAGGCACGCCAGATCAAGTGGCAGCGGTGGCGGATCTTGCGTCAGCTGCACGGTCTCGACGATCTGACGACCTCCTGCCGACTCGTATTCGACCGCATAGTACGCCCCGCGCTGATGCTCTGTGTCGTGGAACACGACGTAAATCACGATGTCGTTGCCGTCGGGTTCGTGCCGCATCGACCTCCAGGGCTTCCCGAGCCGGCGCTCGGCTTCGGGTCGCGCGAGTCCCACGTAGATCCAGCCGATTCGCAGGCATGGAGCGAAGGTGCCGTCGTCGTCCGCCCGGTCGACAAAGCAGTGCCAGCGCTGGTCCTCACGGTACAACGAGTACGCTCCGAGGGCGGGACTCGAGTCGCTGGTGACGCGGCACGCGAGCGCGTCCGTCGGAGCGCGCGCCGCGGCCCGTGGCCCGAGCTCGTACAGCAAGCCCAGCGCGTAGGCGTCCGTCGGGTCGAGTCGCAGTGCGCGTGCGCCCCACAGTCGGGCCATGTCATCGTCGCCGAGACGAACGTACGCCTCGACCAGATAGTCGAGTACTTGCCCGAGGACTCGAGGGTCTCGCGGCGGCGTGGTCGCGAGAAAGCGGCTGATTTCGAACGCAGCGCTCTGGAATTCACGCCGGTCCAGATACAGCGAGGCGATCTTCCAGTACGCCTCTCCGAACCACGCGTCCACCGAGATCGCGGAATCGGAGGTGCCACCCCGCCGGTCGAGCAGGGTGATCAACCGTTGGTACACCTCGAAACTCTTGTCTCGTTGGTCGTCGATTCGGAATAGCGTGCGGCCGTAGGCATTGAGCACGAAGGGGTTGTCCGGCTCGTCCCGGTAAGCGGTCGCGAGGAGCGCGGCGGCGTCTGCATAGCGTTTCTGATTGTACAGGGAGTCAGCCTGCGCCAGCGTGCCGTCGTGCCGTCGTGACAATCGCGGGGGAAAGGAATCGATCCTCCCCACCGAGTCTCCCGCGACGACCGTGTAGCCCGAGTCCTTCCGGAACGGCGTGACGTGCCGGATGATTACATGGCGGCCGCCGAGCGCGGCGAAGGGGTTCGGTCGGCGGACGAGCGCGCTTTCCGGGACCGGACGCTGTGCGGGCGCGGCACCGACGAAGCACAACGCCAGTGCATGCGCCACGAGTCGGATCATCGATCCGCGAGCCGCCGCACGAACTTGAGCCCGGACCACACGTCGTCGATCGCGGCCACCTTAACGTCCACCAGACCGTGCGCCAGTCCCACCGCCCGGACGACGTCTTCCGTGAGGTCGGTGACCACTCCCGAGGACTTCTTCGGCCAGGAGATCCACAGCATGCCGGCCGGGGCCAAGGCGCGCGCCAGAGCGCGGAAGCGGCCCTCGAGCGCGCGCTTTTCTGTGGTGAAGAACTGGACGAAATCGAGCGACCTCGCCGCGCGACTGCGCCGCGTCACGGAGCTCGGCAGTTTGCCGAGAGCACGCGCGTAACCCTGGGGCGATTCCAGAATCGCGATCGTGGCGCCCGGTTTGATCCCGAGCTTGTCAACGAGTGATCGCTTCGAGTAGCCGGCCACGCCTCTCGAGCTCTACCGTCCTCTACCGCCCATTACCGCCCCTTGTATACGACTCTCCAGATCCTGCCGCCCGCGTCGTCCGTGATGTACAAGGAGCCGTCCGGTCCTACGGCGACTCCCACGGGGCGATGTTTCGGACCGCTGGGGTCTTCCCTCCAGAACCCGTCGGCAAAGGTCTCGTAGGTGCCCGCGGGCTTGCCGTCCTTGAACGGCACGAACACGACGCGATAGCCGGCTTGCGGGAGCGGCGCGCGGTTCCAGGAGCCGTGGAACGCGATGAACGCCCCGCCGTGATACCGCGCCGGGAATTGCGTGCCGCTGTAGAACGTCAACCCGTCCGGCGCCCAGTGTCCGGGGAACGCGACTGCCGGCTCCTTCTTCTGCGCGCAGCGCCCCACCTGCTTCCCGTCGCCGCCGTACTCCGGCGCCAACACGAGGTGCCCCAGCTCGAGGTCGTGATAGCAGAACGGCCAGCCGAAATCGTCCCCTTCGTGGATCGGGAACAGCTCCTCGGAGGGCTTCTCGGCGCTCTGCTGGACGGTGTAAAGCTTGGACCAGTTCTGGCCGAGCTGGTCCCGGCCGTGCTGCGTGGCCCAGAGCTGACCGTCCGGCGCTATGGAAAGGCCGACCGCGTTGCGGATTCCGGTGGCGTACCGCGTTCCCTCGGTTTCCGTCTGGCCCGGCTTGTTGGCATCGAAGCGCCACACGCCGGCGCGGTAGGCGAGCTCGGGGCAGGGATCTTTGCCCGGCGATTCACTGGAACGGTCGGCGATTTGACAGGAATTCGACGCCGAACCGACGTTCACGAACAAGGTCCGTCCGTCAAGCGAGAGGGCCAGGTTCCTCGCGCTGTGACCGCCCCCCGGGAGATCTTTGACGATGACGTCGGGCGCGCCGAGCGGCGTGAGCGAACCCACGCGCATGGCGTAGCGATAGACCGTAGTCGATGTGCTGAAGTACAGCGTTCCTTTTCCGAGCGCGATCCCCGTTCCGCCGTCGCGGCCGATGCTCAGGCCTATGTCGGCCTTGCCGTCGCCAGTGGTGTCGCGCAGCGCCAGGATGCCGCCGGCGCCGCCCCGGCGGCCTTCGAGCGCCACGAAGACGTCGCCGTTCGCGGCGACCGCGAGGTGCCGGGCGGGGCCGACCGTGTCGGCGACCACGACCGCGCAGAAGCCCTCGGGCAGCGTGATGCCGCCGTTGTCGGTATCACAGGCGGGTGGGTGGCTGGACGGATAGGCGGAGAGGGATAGGCCTGCCAGCGCACCGACCACAATTGTCTTCCACTTCATGACCGCTTATCTCCTTTGTCCGTTGTGCCGGCGAGCATCTCACGAATGCCCCCGAGCGAGGACAGCACACCCGTCGCCTCGTAGGGCAGATAGATCACCTTGTTGCTCTGCGGGCTCGTGACCATGTCTTTGAGCGCCTCGATATAGCGGACGGCGATCAAGTAGCGCGCCGGGTCGCCGCCGGTGCCCTTGATGGCGCCGGTGATGCGCTCGATCGCCTGTGCTTCGGCGTCCGCGACCTTGAGGCGCGCAGTGGCCTCGGCTTCGGCCGCGAGGATCTTCGCCTGCTTGTCGCCTTCGGCCTTGTTGATTTCCGACTGCCGGATGCCCTCCGCCTGCAGGATGCGCGACTGTTTCTCCGCCTCGGCGGTGAGGATGGCGGCGCGGCGGTCCCGCTCGGCACGCATCTGCTTCTCCATCGCGTCCCGGATGTCGCGCGGGGGATTGATGTCCTTGAGCTCCACCCGGCTCACCTTGGCGCCCCACTTGTGCGTCGCCTCGTCCAGGATCTCGCGTAGCTTGGCGTTGATCGTGTCGCGCGACGAGAGCACGTGGTCCAGCTCCATCTCACCGATCACGTTGCGCAGCGTGGTCTGCGTCAGCTTCTCGATCGCGTCCGGCAGATTCGCGATTTCGTAGGTGGCGCGCACCGGGTCGGTGATCTGGGAGTAAATGAGCGCGTCGATCTCGACCACGACGTTGTCCTTGGTGATCACGTTCTGCCGGGGGAACACGTACACCGTCTCGCGCAGGTCGATCTTTTCGGTCCGGAAATGGCGCGCGAACGAGTCGCCCGCCGGCGTCTGGATCACCTGGTGCCAGTCGATGGCCCGCGGCTTGTCGAGCAGTGGGTTGATGAAGTTGAGGCCGGAGGTGAGCGTCTTGTGGTACTTGCCCAGCCGCTCGATGACCATCGTTTGCGCCTGCTGCACGATGCGAATGGCCTTCGAAACGTACACCACGACGACGAAGGCGCCCGCGACAAGGACCAGCTGAAACAGTGAGAACGACATGGGCTCAGACCTCCTTGTCCACGTAGAGGGTGGCCCCTTCCACCCGTACGACCATCACCTTGGTACCGGGCTCGATCGCCGCGTCCATGAGCGCCGCGGCGCGCCAGTCCTCTCCCTCGACTAGCACGCGGCCCTTGCCCGTGGCGGGATCGATGCGCTCGGACACGATCCCGACCCGCCCAGCGAGGGCATCGACGTTCGTACGGATCTCGCTGCCGCGGGGGTGCAGGTGCCGCAGGAGGAACGGCCGGATCCCGACGAGCGAGAGCAGGGTGCCGGCGGCGAAGCTGAGGACCGGGACGAGCGACCCGGGGAGAAGCAGCGACGCGAGCCCCGCGGCGAGGCAGCCCACTGCCACGGAGAGCAGCCAGAACCCCGGCGCGACCATCTCGGCCACGAACAGCAGCAGCGCGGCGACCAGCCAGACTTGCCATTCGTGCATGGACGGGAAATTAGCGCGCGCGCCGGGCGCCGGTAACTCGTGCGCCACAGAGGGGCGGTCCCCTGGGCGAAAACGCGGGAACGTAGGCGCCCAGCGTCCCACCCCAGCACCACGTTCCCATTGTGCAGAGGTCCCTAGTCCGCTGGTGCCGGCAGCGGTGTCACCTCGCGCCCTGCTCCGGCACGCCGCCGTCCCAGCCAGGCCTGGAGCTCGTCCAGGTACGTGTAGATCACCGGCGTCACATACAGCGTGACGAACTGCGAAAAGGCCAGGCCGCCCACCACCGCGATACCGAGCGGGCGGCGGGACTCGGAGCCCTGGCCCACGCCCAGCGCGATCGGCAGCGTGCCCATGAGGGCTGCCATGGTGGTCATCATGATGGGCCGGAAGCGAATGCTGCAGGCCTGCAGGATCGCCTCGCGGGCCGACTTCCCCTCGTTGCGCTGGGCCTCGAGCGCGAAGTCGATCATCATGATGCCGTTCTTCTTCACGAGGCCCACCAGCATGATGATCCCCACGAAGGCATAGACGCTCAGGTCGACGCGGAAGATCAACAGCGTCAGCAGCGCGCCGAACCCGGCGAAGGGCAGTGCCGACAGGATGGTGAGGGGGTGGATGAAGCTCTCGTACAGGATTCCCAGCACCATGTAGATCACGAAGACGGCGAGCACCAACAGCATGAGCAGCCCCGACTGGCTCGACTGGAACGCCTGCGCCGTACCGGAGAAGCTGCTCGTGATGCTCGAGGGCAGAGTCTGCCGGGCCACCCTCTGCACATCGACGACCGCGGTGCCGATGGATACGCCCGGCCTCAAATCGAACGAGATCGTGACCGACGGCAGCTGGCCCGCATGGTTCACTGTGAGCGGGCCGACGCTCGAGGTGATCGTCGCGAGGGAGGCCAGCGGCACCAGGGTGCCGTTCTGCGAGCGGATGTAGAGCAGGCTCAGCGCCGAGAGATCCTGCTGGTACTCCGGCCGGAGCTCCATCACGACCCAGTACTGGTTGGTCGGCGTGTAGATCGTCGATACCTGCCCCGAGCCATAGGCGTCGTACAGGGCCTGCTCCACCTGCTGCGCAGTGACTCCGAGCGCGGAGGCCCGGTCCCGGTTGATTGCGACGGTGGCCTGCGGGCTCGAGATCTGCAGGTCGGTCGTGACATTCACGAGCCCGGGCAGCGCGCGCAGCTTCCCCTCGAGCTCCTTGGAATTGTCGTACAGCGCGCGGATGTCGGGACTCTGCAGGGTGAACTGATACTGACTCTTCGAGAGCCGCCCCCCGATGCGGATCGGCGGCGGGTTCTGCAGAAAGACCTGGATTCCGGGAATGCCCGCGAGCTTAGCGTTGTACACCCGAATCAGCTCGTCCACGCTCAGACGACGCTTGGAGCGGGGCTTGAGCTGCAGGAAGACACGCCCTTGATTGATCTGGCCGCCGCCCAGGAACGACATCATGCCGTCCACGTTGACGGTGTCCTGCTGCAGGATCGCCATGACCTGGAGCTGATGGCGCACCAGGTCGTCGTACGACGTGCCCTGGACCGTCTCGGTGGTCCCGAAGATCTGGGAGCTGTCTTCACTCGGCAGGAAGCCCTTCGGCACCACGGCGAACAACACCACGGTCGCCGCCAGGATCACCCCGGAAAACATCAGCGCGGCGGTGCGTCGCTCCATGACCCAGCCAAGGCTGTCCTCGTACCAGCGCAGCACCCGCTCGTACACGCGCTCCGAGGCTTCGTAGAACGTTCCGTGATGCGCCTCGCGCGAGGGCTTCAGGAAGCGACTGCACAGCATCGGCGTGAGCGTCAGGGAGACGACGCCGGAGACCAGAATCGCGGCACCGATCGTCACGGCGAATTCGTGAAACAGCCGCCCGATGATTCCTCCCATGAACAACACGGGGATGAACACGGCGGCGAGCGACAGCGTCATCGAAAGGATTGTGAATCCCACCTCGCGTGAGCCGGCGAACGCCGCCTCCATGGCCGGCGTGCCCTGCTCCATGTGACGGACGATGTTCTCGAGCATCACGATCGCGTCGTCCACTACGAAGCCGACCGAGAGCGTCAGCGCCATCATGGACAGGTTGTCGAGGCTGTAATTGAGCGCGTACATCACGGCGAAGGTGCCCACCAGCGAAAACGGCAGCGCCAGGCTGGGGATGATGGTCGCCGAGAGGTTTCGGAGGAACAGAAAGATGACGAGGACGACCAGCGCCAGCGTCAAGAACAGGGTGAACTGCACGTCGGCGAGCGAGGCGCGAATCGAGTCGGACCGGTCGAACCGCAGCTGCAGGTCGACCGACGCCGGGAGCAACGCCTTCAAGCTCGTCATGACGGTGCGCACCCGACCCGCGACCTCCACGGTGTTCGCACCCGGCTGGCGCTGCACCGCGAGCACGATCGACCGATTGCCGTTGTACCAGGCGGCGCTCTTGTTGTCCTGCACGTCGTCCAGCACCTGTCCGACGTCTTGAAGACGGACCGGGGCCCCGTTGCGGTAGGCGATAACGAGCGGTCGGAACGCCGCGGCGTCCTGCAGCTGCCCGGTGGCCTGCACCGTGTACGCCCGATGCGGTCCCCACAGGATGCCCGTGGGCAGGTTGACATTGCCGGCCGCGACGGCGCTCGCCACCTCATCGATCCCGATGGCTCGGGCCGCGAGGGCCTTGGGATCGAGCTGGATGCGGACCGCGTACTTCGCCGCGCCGTACACGTTCACCTGCGCCACCCCGTCCACGGTGGACAAGCGCTGCGCGATGAACGTCTCCGCATACTCGTCCAGCGCCGACAGCGAGAGCGTGCCGGAGCTCATGGCGTAGTAGATGATCGGCTGGTCGGCGGGGTTCACCTTCTGGTAGGAGGGGGGCACGATCCCGCTGGGGAGCTGCCGCAGCGTCTTGGAGATCGCCGCCTGAACGTCCTGTGCCGCCGCGTCGATGTTCCGGTCCAGCGTGAACTGGAGCGTGATGTTGGTGCCGCCGAGGCTCGACGACGAGGTCATCTGGTCGACGCCCGCGATGGTCGAGAACTGCTTTTCGAGCGGGGTCGCGACGGCGGACGCCATGGTCTCCGGGCTCGCCCCCGGAAGCCCCGCGCTCACCTGAATCGTGGGAAAGTCCACGTTCGGCAGGTTGCTCACCGGCAGCAGCCGGTAGGCCATCAACCCGAACACCAGGATCCCCAGCATGACGAGCGTGGTCATGACGGGCCGCTTGATGAAGAGCGCGGAAAGGCTCATTTGTCCCCTGCCGTCTCCTGCGTCGGATCTGCCACGACGGCCCCCTTGATCTCGACCGCCGCGCCCGTCGTCAGCCGCAGCTGGCCATCCGTCACGACCTGGTCCCCGGCGCTCACGCCCTGGGCGATCACCGTGTAGGTCCCCGCAGCGCGCTCGACCGTCACGGGTTGCGAGCGCGCGGTGCCATCGTGGTTCACAACGAAGAGATAGGTTCCCTGCTGCCCGGTCATCACGGCCTGCGACGGAACCACGACCGCCTTGTCTTCCACGTAGAGCTGGAGCCGCACATTCACGAACTCGCCCGGCCACAGCCCGTTGTCCCGATTGGCGAACTCACCTTTGAGGAGCACCGTGCCGGTCGCCGTGTCGACCGCGTTGTCCACGAACGTCAGGGTTCCGCTCGAGAAGACGGTATCGGCCTTGCCGGGGCTCGCCAGCACCGGCAGCCGGTTGTTGCGGTACCGCTGGATGTCGGCCAGATACTGCTCGGGGACCGCGAACCGGGCCAGGATCGGGTGCGTCTGGTTGATCACGACGAGGGGGTCGGTCGTGTTCGCGCGCACCAGGTTGCCCTCGCGCACGAGCAGGCGACCGGTGCGCCCGCTGATCGGCGCGCGGATCGCGGCCCATTCGAGGTTGAGGCGGGCGTTGGCGACCGCCGCCGAGTCCGCGCGCACCGTCGCTTGCAGCGCGTCCGCGGCGGCGCGCTTCGCGTCGTAGTCGGACTTGGTCACGTAGTCCTGCTTGACCAGCTCGGCGTAGCGCTGGGCGTCGAGCGCGGCGCTTTGCGCCTGCGCCGCGTCGCGCGCGAGCATGGCCTGCGCCTGCTCGAGCGCCGCCTGAAACGGGCGTGGGTCGATCTGGAACAGCAGCTGGCCCGCGGCGACCTCGTCACCCTCGCGAAACGCCGCCCGCAACAGCACCCCCGTCACCTGCGATTCCACGTTCACCGTCTGCACCGGCTCGACGGAGCCCGTCGCCTGGAGCTCAAACGGCACGGGGCGCTGCTCGGCGCGCGCGATGGTGACGGGCACGCGCTGGGGGCCCCCCGCGCTGCGGCGCGAGCAGGCGAGCAGGACGGACAATCCGAGAGCGAGCGCGGCGCGACCGGGCGTCATCTATTTGCGCGAGTCCGTGGAGTCGGGTTGCAGCTGCAGCGGGCTCCCGCCATCGAGGCCGAGGATGCCCACGTCGTGAGCGAGCTGGGCCAGCGCGGTGTTCCAGGCGAAGCGCACCTGGATGGCCTGTGCGCGCGCGCTCGCGAGCGCCGCCTGCGCGGTGAGCAGATCGAGCAGGCTTCCGGCTCCCGCCTTGTAACGTCCCAGCGCGACCTGCTCGGACTCCGTGGCGCTCGCCAGCAGGTCCCGGCTGGTGCGCACCTGCTGCGTGGCGGTGCGGAGTGCGTAGTAGGCGTTGAACACCTCGTAGATCACCTGCTGCTCGAATCCCTGGGCGCGCGAAGCCGCCGCGTCGGCGGCGGCGGATGCGGCCTTCACGCCGTACACTTGCGAGCCGCCCGAGAAGAACGGAATCGAGAGCGTGAGCGTCGCCGTGTAGCCGTTGCCGGGAAGGAGTGATCTGCTGCCGGCCTGCTGGACGAAGTACGTTTGGCTCGCGGTCCCGCCGACGGAGAGAGATGGCAGCGCCTGCGAGCGGGCCACCGCGACGCGGGCCCGAGCCTGCTCCACCTGCGCGCGCTGCGCGGCCAGGTCCGGTCGCTCCCGCACCGCGCGTGCGATCAACGTATCCACGTCCTCGGCCACCCCGGGGGGGGGGAGCGACGTGTCGGGCTGCACCGCGATGTCATAGGGCACGTTCGCCGGCAGTCCCATCGACAGGGCCAGGGCGCCGCGCGTCGTCTGAAGCTCCCCCTGCGTCGACTCCAGCGCCAGCCGCGCCTGCGACAGCGCCGTCCGCGCCTGCAGCACGTCGGCGATGGTGGCGAGTCCCACC
>DATEGE010000231.1:0-11447 GCA_035280265.1 Gemmatimonadales bacterium
CGGGGGGGCCGGGGGGGCCGGCCTCGGTCATGCCACCGAAGCTACCCTAGGCCCGGCTCGCCCGCTCCCCCTCCGCCTGGAAGGCGCGCGCTTGCTCGAACGCCAGCGCCGCTTGGCCGGCGAAAGTTTCCAAGACGCCGCGCACCGCGATATCGCCCAAGCGGGCCGTCTCGCGACGGCGAGGACGCAGCCCCAGCACACCCAACCGGCCCGAGGATGAGACGAGGGGTACGAACACAGCACCGCTGCCCGGCAACCGATCGCCCTTTGTCCCCCCGGCGGCCTGCCAGTGATCGAACGCCCACTGGGCGCGTGACCGCTCCTGCTCGTCGAGGATGAACCCTGGCTCGCTGCCCGCGGGGGCCGCCAGACGGCCACCGGCGTCGCGCAGCAACACGACGACGTCCGCATCGAACGCCTGGCGCACGTGCCGCGTGATCACGCCGGCGAGGGCTTTCATGCTCATCCCCGGCAGCAGCTCACCGCTCATCGCGTACAGCTCGGCCGTGCGGCGCTCACGCTCGCGGGCCGCATCGCCGTAGAACTGCAGCCGCACGGCCAGCTCGCCGATCGTGAGGGCGCTCGCGAGCATGACGGCGAACGTGATGAGGTAGTGCAAGTCGGCGACGGCGAAGGTGAAGCGTGGCGGCACGAAAAAGAAGTCGAACAGCGCGATGCTCAAGAACGCCGCAAACACGGCTGGCCCGCGCCGGACCCGCGAGGCCGCGAGCGCGACCGCCACCAGGTACAGCATCGCGATATCGGTCACCGAGAACGCGGGCAGCAGCACCGTGCCGACGAGCGTACACAGGGCGAGGAGCGCTCCCACCCCCAGATATTCGGTCATTCCGCCTCCTGGTCCTTCGCCACCACCGCGGCGGGCGGCGCACCGCTCAACGGTAACGTGAACCGGAACGCCGCTCCGCCGCCGGCGCGGTTCTCCGCCCAGATCCGTCCGCCGTGCGCCGTGATGATCCCTTGAACGATCGTGAGACCGAGACCGATCCCCCCTTGCGCGTCCGTTCCGGCGGCCCGGTGAAACTTCTCGAACACCCGCGCTTCCTCACCGGGCGGCAGCCCAGGCCCGCGGTCCGCAACCTCCGCCAGCACGACCCCTCCCTCCGCTGAGGCGGAGATTTCGATCGGGGTGCCGGGCGGCGTGTACTTCGCCGCATTCTCGAGCAGGTTGATAAAGACCTGCTCCATCAGGACGGCATCAACCGGGACGAGGGGCAGGTCGGGCGGCAGCTTGACGGCGACCGGGTGGTCGCGCAGCCGGTCGTCCAGCCGGATCAGGGCGACGCCGACCGGCTCTTCGAGCGGCTGCCATTCCTTCTGTACCTGGAGCGCACCGCTCTCCACCCGAATCATGTCGAGCAGGTTGCCGATCAGTCGGTTCATGCGTTGCGATTCGTCGAGCGCCGTCTTGAGGAGGTTACGCCGCGTCGCCTCGGGCAGCGTCGCGCCCTCCTCGAGCAGGCTCGAGAGCGCGCCCGTGATGGCCCCGAGCGGCGTGCGCAGATCGTGCGACAGGGAGCTGAGCAGCGAGGTGCGGAGCCGCTCGGCCTCGATCTCGATCTGCTCGCGCTCCGCCTGCTCGGCCAGCTGCGCCCGCTCGAGGGCGACCGCCGCCTGCCCGGCGAACGTCTCGAGTAGGTGCACCACCGTGGGGTCCTGGAAGCGCTTGGGATCGTCGGGTCGCAACCCCAGGACGCCGATGATGCCTCCCGATCCGATGAGCGGCACGTACAGCCCCTGTGCCGCCGGCAGCGTATCTGTGCCCGCGCCGGCGATGCGGCCGCGTGCGAACACCCAAGCGGCCACGCTGCGCTCTTTCTCGTCGACCGGGAACGCGGCGGCCGCCTTCCCCGGAGCCTCGAGCCGTCCAGCGCCATCGCCGAGCAGGATCTGGGCGGGTGCCCCGAACGTCTCCTGCAGGTGGCGCTCGACCGCGGTGACCAGCTCGCCACGACTGCGCGTGGCGGCCAGGTCGCGGCTCATCGCGTAGAGTGCGGCAGTGCGACGCTCGCGCTCCCGCGCCGTCTGCGCCTGGGCGCGAATCCGCAAGGTCAGCCCGCTGATGAGCAGCGCAATCGCCAGCATCACCGCGAAGGTGAGCAGGTAGCGGACGTCCGACACCGCGAAGGTGAACCGCGGCGGGACGAAGAAGAAATCGAACAGCGCGATCGAGAGAAACGAGGCGACGATCGTGGGCCCACGCCCGTAGCGCGACGCGACCAGCGCGACGCCCAGCAGGAACACCATCGCGACGTCGGTGAGCGACAGCAAGCGGAACACGGGAACGCTGACGAGCGCCGCCAGCGCGACCACGAGCGCGGCCCGCCCATATTCCGCGAGCGGCGAGGGCCGTCCCACCAGGGGGCCGCGCCGTGCGGCCGTGTCATCCACGTCGCCGGTGATGACGTAGACGTCGATGTCGCCGGAGCCGCGGATCAGGTGGTCCAGCATCGAGCCGAACAGCCGGTCGCGCCAGCGCGCGTGCGTCGGCTTGCCGACCACGATCTTCGTCGCATTGTGCGCGCGCGCGTACGCCAGGACCTCTTCCGCCGGGTTCAGTCCGCTGAGCGTCACCGTCTGCGCGCCGAGCTCCTCTGCGAGCTGCAGGTTCTCGACCAGGGCGTCGCGATCGCTCGCGCTGATGCGCTGGCCGGGAGCCTCGACGTACAACACCATCCATTCACACTTGAGCGTCGTGGCCATGCGCTTGCCCGCCCGCACCAGCCGGGCGCCGGAGGGGTTGGGCCCGATGGCCACCAACAGCCTCTCACCCGCGGGCCAGGTCTCCCGAATGCCATGCTCGCGCATGTAGCCGCGCATCTGCGCGTCCACTCGCTCGGCGGTACGACGCAGCGCCAGCTCGCGCAGCGCGATCAGGTTCCCCTTGCGGAAAAACCGCTCCACGGCCCGGGCCGCCTGATCGGGCACGTAGACCTTTCCCTCGCGCAGCCGGGTGAGGAGATCCTCCGCCGACAGGTCCGCGAGCTCCACCTCGTCCGCCTGGTCGAGAATCGAGTCGGGGACCGTCTCGCGCACTTGGATTCCGGTGATCTGCGCCACGACGTCGTTCAGGCTCTCGAGGTGCTGCACGTTGAGCGTGGTGTACACATTGATCCCGGCGGCGAGCAGCTCCTCGACGTCCTGCGAGCGCCGGGCGTGCCGGGAGCCGGGGGCGTTCGTGTGGGCGAGCTCGTCTACGAGGAGGAGCGTCGGTCGCCGGGCGAGTGCGGCGTCCAGGTCGAATTCGTGCAGCGTGATGCCGCGATACTCGATCGCACGGCGCGGCAGGACCTCCAGCCCCTCGAGCAGCGCCGCCGTCTCCGCGCGCCCGTGGGTCTCGACTACGCCGATCACGACGTCCACGCCTTCGCGCCACTTGGCGCGCGCTTCCTCGAGCATGGCGTACGTCTTCCCGACGCCGGGGGAGCCACCGAAGAAAATCTTCAGGCGTCCCCGGCCGGCGCGTCGCTCCTCCTCACGCACCTGTGCGAGGAGGGCCTCGGGATCAGGGCGTCGCTCGGCCATGTCTGGGATAACGTACCATAGAGGGCCCTACCCAGAGTGACCCTTTCAGAACAGGTACGAAAGCGCGAGACCGACAGTGACCTGGGTGGGACTGAGGCTCCCAGCGTCGCCAAAGTCGTCGCGGCTCGAGTGCTCCACGCGAATCTCGGGCCGGACTAACGCGTGGGGCCACGTCTTGACGTTGAGAGTCGCCGTGCCACTCGTGAGCCGACGGCTGGGAGCCGCCCCAAAGCCCAACACTCCCGACGTCCGCACGCCGTCACGATCGGCCATGTAATCACCGCGTAGCGCGAGCGTCAGCTTGGGATCCAGGTTGAAGACCCCCCACAAGCCCGCACCCCACCAGCGCGCATCGGCGCCACCCGCGGCAATCCCCTGCTCCCTGCCCGCGTCGAATTGGACGTAGATCGTGGTCGGGGTGGCCGGCTTGAAGGTGCCCACGAACTCACCGCCGTAGCGTTGATGACTCGTGTTGTTCGGCTGCTCCGGTCCCACGTACGCGAAGAAGGCAAGCCCGGCACGATCGGACGGCGTGACTCCCAACCGGGCCATGAAGGATTTCCCCGTGTTGTTGTCCTGCACGAGGTCCCACCCGTTGAACACGCGGACCTCGGCGTCGACCGTGGCCGAGAACTTCGCGTCCAGCCCCAGGCCCGTGGTCGTGAAGTTCGTCAAATAGATGAACTGGTAACCGTGCGAGAAATTCGGGTTGAGCACCTCGTCCACGACTTCGACGTCGAGCAACGTCCACATCTTGCCGCCCTTGAACTCGACGTAATTACCGCCTCCGGTCGGGACGTTCAGGGTCACGAACGCCTGGGGAAGATCGCCCTGGTCACCGAGTTTGAGGCCCGCAGACTGAAGCGGCGGCGCGTTCTGTCCGAACAAGGCGTCCACCTGGAATCCCGCATCCAGTTTGTCCGTAGCAACGGGCTTCTGGATTGTGAGTCGCGCGGCGTTCATGATGAAGCTGTCGTGAAACCGGTCGTACAGCCGGCCCACGATCGCCTGGCCCGTCGGCTTGCTCGCGTACACGTAGGACGAGGTCACGTACCCCGAGAGCTTCACGGCGCTGCCGCTCGAATCGCCGGTCTGGGCGACGACCGCGGGCGGCGCGACCAACGCGATCCACCCCGCCAGCCATCTCGGCGTCGTCATCGGGCGCTCCGCGTCAAGCTGTCGAGCGCGAGATTCAGCAGCAGCACATTGACCCGTGGCTCCCCAAAAAGTCCGAACTGCCGTCCCTCGATGTGCCGCTCCACCAACGCACGCACCAGTACGCTGTCCAGCCCGCGCGCGCGTGACACGCGCGCGACCTGGAGGAACGCGCTCGCGGGGGAAATGTGCGGGTCGAGCCCCGAGCCGGACGACGTCGCGAGATCGGACGGCACCCGTCCCTTCACCGCGCCGTCGAGCTTTACCGCGCTGTCCACCGCCTGCGCGATGAGGGTGTCGGCGAGCTTCGCGTCGGTGGGCCCCTTGTTGGTGCCCCCGGTGGCGGTCCCGTCGTACCCGCTTCCCGCTGCGGAGGGGCGCGGGTGGAAATACTCCGCGCGGGCGAACGGTTGGCCGATCAACTCGCTTGCGATCACGCGCCCGTTGGCCGTGATCAACGAGCCGTTGGCCTGCTTCGGGAACAGGAGCTGCGCCAGCGCGGTCACGACGCCGGGGTAGACGAGCCCCGTGAGCGCGCACAACAGCAGCGTGAGAACGACGGCCGGGCGGAGCTGGTTCTTGAGCATCGTCACACCAGTCGCAGCAGGACCAGGAGGAGATCGATGGCCTTGATCCCGATGAACGGGATGAAGATCCCCCCGATCCCATAGATCCAGAGATTGCGGCGCAGGATGCTGGCCGCCGCGGCCGGCCGGTACTGCACCCCGCGCAGCGCCAGCGGGATCAGCGCGACGATGATGAGCGCGTTGAAGATCACGCTCGCGAGAATCGCCGACTGCGCCGAGTGCAGCCGCATGATGTTCAGGGCCTGCAGGGCGGGATACGTCGTCACGAACATCGCGGGGATGATGGCGAAGTACTTCGCCACGTCGTTGGCGATCGAGAAGGTGGTGAGGGCGCCGCGGGTGATCAGCAGCTGCTTCCCGATCTCCACGACCTCGATCAGCTTCGTGGGGTTCGAGTCCAGGTCGATCAGGTTCCCCGCTTCCTTCGCCGCCTGCGTTCCCGTATTCATCGCCACGGCGACGTCGGCCTGGGCCAGCGCGGGCGCGTCATTGGTTCCGTCGCCGGTCATCGCGACCAGCCGGCCGCCCGCCTGCTCGCGCTTGATCAGCGTCATCTTGTCCTCAGGGGTGGCTTCCGCGAGGAAGTCGTCGACTCCCGCCTCTGCGGCGATCGCCGCGGCGGTGAGCTGGTTGTCACCGGTGATCATCACCGTGCGGATGCCCATGGCGCGAAGCTGCCCGAACCGCTCGCGCATCCCACCCTTCACGACGTCCTTCAAGTGGATCACCCCGAGGGCGCGCGCCGTCGCGTTCTGACGCTCGGCGACCACGAGGGGCGTGCCGCCGCGGCGCGCGATGCGCTCGACCTCGCTGGTGAGCGCGGCCGGCGTCTCGTTGCCGTGCTCGCGCAACCAGCGCCCGATCGCGTCGGCGGCTCCTTTGCGCAATTGCAGGCCGCCATCCGAGGCGTTGACGCCACTCATCCGCGTCGCCGCCGAGAATGGCACCAGCTGCAAGTGGCCGGTCTGGCCCTCAGCGAGGGAACGGCCGCGGAGGCCGAACTGCTTCGCGAGCACCACGATGCTCCGCCCTTCGGGCGTTTCGTCGGGGAGGGAGGCGAGCTGGGCCCGGTCGGCCAGGTATTCGCGGGTGACCCCGGGCGCCGGCACGAAATCGACCGCCTGCCGGTTGCCAAGGGTGATCGTGCCGGTCTTGTCGAGCAGCAGCGTATTCACGTCCCCCGCCGCCTCGACGGCACGTCCGCTCATCGCGATCACATTGTGCTGGATCATGCGGTCCATGCCCGCGATGCCGATGGCGGAGAGCAGTCCGCCGATGGTGGTGGGAATGAGGCAGACGAGCAGCGACACGAGGATCGGCGTCGACACCGAGCCACCGGAATAGATGGCGAATGGCTGCAGCGTCACCACCGCGAACAGGAAGATGATCGTGAGACCGGACAGCAGAATGATCAGCGCGATCTCGTTGGGCGTCTTCTGGCGCTTGGCGCCCTCCACCAGGCCAATCATGCGATCGAGGAACGTTTCGCCAGGATTGGCGGTGATCCGAATGACGAGGAAGTCGGAGAGCACCCTCGTGCCCCCTGTGACCGCGGAGCGATCGCCCCCCGACTCGCGGATCACCGGGGCCGACTCCCCCGTGATCGCCGATTCGTCCACCGATGCCACCCCCTCGATCACTTCGCCGTCGCCCGGGATCATGTCGCCCGGCGTCACCAGCACGACGTCGCCCTTGCGCAGCGCGGCCCCCGGCACCCCCTCGAACGTAGCCCGATCTCGGGCGTTCTTGAGCCGCTTGGCGCTCGTCTCCGTCCGCGATTTCCTCAGCGTCTCGGCCTGCGCCTTGCCCCGTCCCTCGGCCATCGCCTCGGCGAAGTTCGCGAACACCACGGTGAACCACAGCCACAGCGCGAGCTGGAGGGTGAAGCCCACATTGCCGGCACCGGTCGCCGCGTCGCGAATCAACACCAGCGTCGTGAGCACGCTCCCGACCAACACTACGAACATCACGGGATTCCGCACCATGTGCGCCAGGTTCACACTCTTGGCGAACGCGTCACGGACGGCCCGTTTGACGATCGGCGGATCGAACAGGGGACGTTTGGTCAGGGCCATAGGGTTCCCAGGCTGAACATCAGAAGACCCTCCCCCCCTGCATCAGCAGATGCTCGACGATCGGGCCGAGCGACAGGGCCGGGAAGAACGTCAGGGCGCTGACGATCAGGATCACGGAGACGAGCAGCACGACGAACAGCGGCGTCGTCACCGGGAACGTCCCGGCCGACTCGGGGACGATCTTCTTCTCGGCGAGAAACCCCGCCAACGCGAGCATCGGGACCTGCATGGCGAACCGGCCGATCAGCGTGTTGAGGCCAAGCAGCGTGTTGTAGAAGTAGGTCGAGCCGGTGAGCCCGGCGAAGGCGCTGCCGTTGTTCGCCGCCGTGGACGTGAACGCGTAGAGGATCTCCGAGAGCCCGTGGGGGCCCGCGTTGTTGAGCCCGGCCAGGCCGGGCTTGGTCACCGCTGCGATCGCAGTCAGCGTCAGCACCGCCCCCGAGAACACCAGCACGTACAGCATGGCCATCTGCACCTCGCGCGCATGGATCTTCTTGCCGAGGTACTCGGGCGTGCGGCCCACCATCAAGCCGGCGATGAACACCGTCAGCACCACCATTACGAGCATGCCGTAGAGCCCCGCGCCCACGCCGCCGAACACCAGCTCGCCGAGCTGCATATTGACGAGGGGGACGAGACCGCCGAGCGGCGTGAACGAATCGTGCATCGCGTTCACGCAGCCACAGGAGGCGTCGGTCGTCATCGTTGCGTAGAGGGCCGAGTTGGCGATGCCGAAGCGGACTTCCTTCCCCTCCATGTTGCCGCCCGGATTCGTCGCCGAGGCGACGATATCCACCCCGCGGGCGGCGTGAATCGGGTTGCCACGCGCCTCCGCCCAGTAAGCCGTCGCCACGCCGCCGATGAACAACACGTACATCGCGGCCCACAGCGCCCAGCCGTGCTTCTGGTGCTTCGTCATCCGGCCGAACGTGTACGTGAGGCCGGCCGAGACCCCGAAGATCGCGAGCATCTGCCAGAAGTTGGTCCACGGCGTCGGGTTCTCGAACGGATGAGCGGAATTGGCGTTGAAGAAGCCGCCGCCGTTGGTGCCGAGCTGCTTGATCGCCTCCTGGCTCGCCACGGGACCCATCGCGAGGATCTGTTTCGCTCCCTCGAGCGTCGTGGCCGTGACGGAATGCGCAAAGTTCTGAATCACGCCCTGCTGCGCGAACAGCAGTGCGTACAGCAGGCTCGCCGGCAGGAACAAGTACAGCGTGCCGCGCACCAGGTCCGCCCAGAAGTTGCCGAGCCTGCCCCCGGAGCGTCGCGCTAACCCGCGGGTGAACGCGATCGCGACCGCCACTCCCTCCGCCGCCGACACGAAGTTATGGAACGCGAGCTGCGTCATCTGCGAGAAGTACGACATCAGCGACTCGCCCGAATACGACTGCCAGTTCGTGTTGGTCGTGAACGACGCCGCCGTCTCGAACGCCTGCCGGTCCGGCACCGCCGCGAAGCCTTGCGGATTGAGCGGCAGCAGGTGCTGGAGGCGCAGCACGACGTACGTCAGGAGCATGGAGGCGAGGCTGAAGAGCAGCGCCGAGGTGGCGTACGCCGTCCAGTGCTGATCCTCTTCGGGGTCGACGCCCCCGAGCCGATACAGGACACGCTCGACCGGTCGCAGCCAGGTGAACGAGCCATCGTACACCTTCACCATGTAGAGGCCCAGCGGCTTCGTCACGAGCAGCAGGGCGATCGAGTAGAACCCGATCTGCAGCCAGCCGTTGAGGGTCATGTCAGAACTGCTCCGGACGGAGCAACGTGTAGAGCAGGTACGCGAGCAGGGCTACCGCGGTGAGGCCGGCGATCAACGTTTCGGGGGTCACGGCGTCCGCTCCTCGCTGTCCTCCCTGTGGCCGAGCCGCTCGCAAGCAGCGACGTACGCCAGCATGAGCGCGAAAAACACCAGCGTTAGGGCGATGTAGGCGAGGTCACGCATGGGGAAAAAGGTAGGGATCGCGCTGTCAGGACGGTCTCAGGAATGGCGTGTCCTGTCTCAAGAACTTGTAAAGATGGATGCGCTGGCCCCGTGCTCGGCCGACTCGTATCATAGATGCCGCCTCACCGCTGAGGCTTCCCTGGAGACATCCGTCGACCTTCCGCGGGCCGCCCTGGCCGATCGTTACGTCATCGAGCGCGAGCTCGGCCGCGGCGGGAGCGATCAGCCTGCGCCGCGATCCCACGCTGATCCATTTCGACTTCGACAGGGCCACCATCCGGGCGGCCGACGCGCGAGGAACCGCAACGATCAGTTCGAGATGCTGGGAGCGACGTCGTCCTGCAGCAGCCCTGAGGCGATAACCTCCCCCGTTCGACCGATACCGTTCGTCCTCCGGCCCCATCATACTCCGCCGTAATCGAGCAGGCGCTCCCGCCTGCCGCACGCCGGAGGACATGATGGGTGAAACACTGCAATCCCTTTCGAGCGAGCTCGCCGACGCAGTCGCATCAGCGGGGCGAGCCGTCGTGGCGATCCATGCCCGGCGGCGCATCCCGGCGAGCGGTGTTCATTGGAAGCCGGGCGTGATCGTCGCGACAAATCACACGATCACCCGCGACGACCGCATCACGGTGACGCTGCCCGATGCCACAACGGCGGTCGCGACGCTCGCTGGCCGTGACCCCAGCACCGACCTCGCGGTGTTGAAGCTGGCGCGTACCGACCTGCCGACCGTGAGCCCGCGCCCCGACACACCCAGCGTGGGAGAGCTTGTGCTGGCGCTCGGCCGGCCGGGGCCAGGGCTGACCGCGAGCTGGGGGGTGGTGAGCGGCGTGGCCGGCCCCTGGCGCACGTGGCAGGGGGGCGAGATCGACACCCTGGTACGGTTGGACGTGGCCATCTACGACGGCTTTTCCGGTGGACCACTCGTCGACGCCGCGGGCAGAGTCCTCGGGATCAACACGTCGGCCCTGGCGCGTGGGGCGGCGCTGACGATTCCCGTGGCCACTGTCGAGCGCGTCGCCGCCGAGCTGTTGGAACGCGGGGCGGTCCGGCGCGCTTATCTGGGCATCGGCACGCAACCGGTGCGGATCCCCGCGTCGCTGGTCGGCAAGCTCGCGCTCGCGAGCGACCTGGGGCTGCTGGTGGTGAGCGTCGAGGCCGGCGGACCGGCGGATAAGGGGGGCTTGCTGATCGGCGACGTGCTGCTCGAGCTCGATGGCAGCGCCGTGCACGACGCGGGCGACATCCTGGCGAAGCTGGGACGCGACCGCGTGGGCAAGGCCCTGGCGGCCCGCGTGATCCGGGGAGGGCAAGTGAGCACACTGAGTTTGACGGCTGGCGAGCGACCGGAGTCACGCGCCGCATGATGGCGGGCCGGAAGTCCACGTTGCTCGGTGCGGAGCTTGCGGCCGTGGTCGACGCGCTGCGCCGGGTGACCGTGCAGGTGCGAACGGGAGGGGGAGGCTCGGGACAAGGGGCGGGGGTGGTGTGGAACCAGATGGGCCTCGTGATCACGAACGCTCACGTGGTGCGCGGCGAGCGGACCAAGATCGAGTTTAGTGACGGCAGCGTCGCGAGCGCGCGCGTCGTGGCGCGAGACCGGCGGCGCGATCTCGCGGCGCTCGAGCTGGCCGATCGCCCCCCCCGACCCCCACAGGGCGCGTCCGTCTCGGCCGTGCGCGCAGACTCGCCGTCGTTGCGCGTAGGAGACCTCGTGATTGCGCTGGGTCATCCCGGGGGAGCCGCCGCGGCCGCCGCCGCCGCCACGCTCGGGATCATCCATGCGGTTGATGGCGACGCCGATCGGCCGCCGCGATGGATCCGCGCCGATGTGCAGTTGGCACCGGGATTCTCAGGCGGCCCGCTCGCCGATGCGGCCGGTCGCGTGATCGGCATCAATACGCTGATGCAGGGAGGACTCGCGTTTGCAGTCCCCGCCCCGGTGGTGGCGCGCTGGGTGACACGGGCATGGCAGCCGGCGGATGCCGGGGCCGGGGCCGGGGCCGCGCGGTGATTCGCGTGCTGGTGGTGTCGCGGACCGCTCGCGCCCGCAGGGCGGTCGAAGCGGCGCTGCGCGAGGATCGAGACGTGCGCCTCATCGGCTCGCATGACTCACTCGAGGCCCCCCCCCCCCCCCCCCCCCCC
>DATEGE010000232.1:0-12219 GCA_035280265.1 Gemmatimonadales bacterium
TAACTGCCAATTCAAACCTGGCACTGGCTGCGTAAGCTTCGGCTTCACGCACCTGCGTGAGTGGCAGCCCGCCTGAGGCGGCGCTCACGTATCGTAAAATCGGGCTGGCGTGATCCGGGGCCCGAACGGGTCGCGTAAGAGTTCCTAAGGGCTCGTCGCTGCCGAGGCCGGCGAAGCGCCTCGGTGGTGAGACCGCCTAAGCTTCGCCTACGCACGTAGTAGCGACATCGGAGTCATTCTCGGACCGGGGTTCGATTCCCCGCGCCTCCACTGCGAGAAGCATGTTTAGGAGGTCGGTGGAGGTTGGGAAGGATGGTGGAGGTTGCATGGTGCAACCTCCTCTAACCTCCCCCAACCTTCACCAACCTCCACCAACCTTCCGACGGAGCCGGTATGAACGCGGTGCTCGACCTGGTGCGGGTGTTGTTCGAGCCGACGGCTGTCTTCGAGCGGGTGCGGGAGAAGCCGCGGTTCCTGCTGCCGTTCCTCGCCCTCGCCGTCATCACCATCCTGATCGGCATCGTGCAGCTTCCCTACGTGAAAGCGGCGCTCACGGCACAGTTCGCCCAGACGCCGAACATGACGCCCGAGCAGGCACAGACCGGCCTCAAGTTCGCGTCGATTGGGATCGTGATCGCGCCGATCTTCTACTGCCTGTTCCTGCTCCTCAACGCTTTCATCCTGTGGGTGAGCGTTTCGGTCCTGGGCGGCGAGGCGAAGTTCGCGACGCTGCTCAGCGTCACGACCTACGCGTCGATTACATACGCGCTGCTTCAGATCGTGGGCGTGATCATCTTGATGATGCGAGGCACGAGCGAGATCGCGAGCATGTTGGACCTGCAGCCTGCCGTGGGGCTCGATCTGCTGGCGCCGGACGCGAAGGGATTCCTGCTGGCGTTCCTCCGGGGGATCAACCCGTTCACGCTGTACGGCCTGTTCCTCACAGGGGTGGGAATCACGGTCACCCACCGCACGTCCAAGGGCACCGCGTACACGGCGGCGACTATTCAGTTTCTGATCGCGCTGCTGCTCGGCGCTGCGTTGGCGAGGGGGTAGGGGCTAGGGACTCGGGACTGGGGAGGCAACGCCCTGACGCTGACCAAGCTGCGCAAAACTGATCGGTGCTGCCAAGAATTGATGTAGCCTTCCGAAACTACCGCCACAGGATTGTTGAGACTTGCTAGGAGTCCTGTATGGTGGCGACGAACCCGGTTAGCCCGATTCGCAGCTTTCGCGACCTACGAGCTTGGCAGCAGGCGATGGACCTTGTGGAGGGTACCTATCGCGTCACCAAGCGGTTCCCCACCGACGAGCGTTATGGCCTTGTGACTCAACTGCGTCGCGCCGCTGTCTCGGTTGCTTCGAACATCGCAGAGGGCCATTCCCGTTCCACGGGTGATTTTCTACGGCATCTCTTGGTTTCCAGTGGATCGCTTACCGAAATGGAGACGCAGTTCATCCTCAGCTGCCGTCTCGGTTTCTCCCGCCGGAGCAGTTACAATCACTATTGCAGGCATGTGACCAGATAGGTCGCATGCTGGGTGCTCTCCGCAAGAGTCTAAGAGCCCGCCGCGGCCGGCCCCCCAGTCCCCAGTCCCTAGTCCCTAAACAGTCGCCCGCGTCCGGTCGATCACCCCCTGCTCCTCGAGCGCGGCCTGCGCCGCGGCAAGGCGCGCGATGGGGACGCGGAACGGCGAGCACGACACGTAGTTCATGCCCGCGCGGTGGCAGAACTTCACCGACGTGGGCTCGCCGCCGTGCTCGCCGCAGATCCCGACCTTCAGGTCGCTGCGGGCGGCGCGTCCCAGCCGGACCGCCATCTCGATCAACTTGCCCACGCCCTCCTGGTCGAGCACTTGAAACGGGTCGTCTTTCAGGATGCCGTGCTCCACGTACCAGGGCAGAAACCTGCCGGCGTCGTCGCGCGACAGGCCGAACGTCGTTTGGGTGAGGTCGTTCGTCCCGAACGAAAAGAATTCCGCCACCCGCGCGATCTCATCGGCGGTCAGCGCCGCCCGGGGCAGCTCGATCATGGTGCCGACGAGGTATGGCACCGCGCGTCCCTCGGCGTGAAACACCTCATGGGCCACGCGGCGGACGATCGCCACCTGGCGCTTGAGCTCCTCGACATGCGCCACGAGCGGAATCATCACCTCCGCCACCACCGTCTTGCCACGCGCGATCACCCGGCACGCCGCTTCGAAGATCGCCCGCGCTTGCATCTCGGTGATCTCGGGGTAGGTGATCCCCAGACGACATCCGCGATGGCCGAGCATCGGGTTCGCTTCCACCAGCGACTCGACGAGGCGCTTGAGCTCCGCCCGCGCTACGCCCATCGCGCGCGCGAGCGTGACGATCTCCTCATCGGTGTGCGGCAGGAACTCGTGCAAGGGTGGGTCGAGCAGCCGGATGGTAACGGGGTGCCCGGTCATGGCCTCGAACATCCCTTCGAAGTCGCCCCGTTGCATCGGAAGGAGCTTCGCGAGCGCTTTGCGGCGGCCGATCTCATCGCGCGCGACGATCATCTCGCGCATCGCGGTAATGCGGTCGCCCTCGAAGAACATGTGCTCGGTGCGGCACAGCCCGATTCCCTCGGCCCCGAGCTCCCGCGCACGTCGCGCGTCGTGCGGCGTATCGGCGTTCGTCCGCACCCGGAGCCGGCGCCGCTCGTCCGCCCACGTCATCAGCTTGGCGTAGTGCCTGCCGATCTTCGGCTGCACGAGCTTCGCGGCGCCCAGCAGCACCCGCCCCGTGGTGCCGTCCACCGTGATGACCTGGCCGTGCCTCACGACCCGACCGTTGGCGCGGAACCGGCCGCCGGGGGCGTCGACCTCCATGTCCTTGGCGCCCACCACGCAGGTCTTCCCCATGCCGCGCGCCACGATCGCCGCATGGCTGGTCATCCCGCCGCGGGCCGTGAGGACGGCCTGCGCCGCGACGATCCCGTGGAAGTCCTCCGGGCTCGTTTCGGGGCGCACCAGCACCACCTTCTTGCCTTTCGCCGCGAGCGCTTCGGCCTCGTCGGCGTCGAACACCGCCTCGCCGATCGCCGCGCCGGGTGACGCCGGGAGTCCTTTCGCGACCAGCGTAACCGCGGCGCGGGGATCGACCATCGGATGAAATACCTGCTCCAGGTCCTGCGGCGGCACGCGCTGCACGGCCTCGCTCTCCGTGATCAGGTCTTCCTCGGCCATGTCCACGGCGATGCGAACCGCGGCCAGGCCGGTGCGCTGGGCACGCCGCGTCTGCAGCAGGTAGAGCTTGCCGTGCTCAAACGTGAACTCGATATCCTGCACGTCTCGGAAATGTCGCTCGAGCTTGGCGGCGACGCGCTCCAGCTCGCGATACACTTTGGCCAGCGCACCGCGGCGCAGCTTGGCGATCGAGTCAGGCGTGCGAGCCCCGGAGACGACGTCCTCCCCCTGTGCATTGGACAGGAAGTCGCCGTTCAGAACCGCTTCGCCGGAGCGGCAGTCTCGGGTGAACGCGACGCCGGTCCCCGAATCGTCGCCCATATTGCCGTACACCATCGCCACCACGTTGACGGCGGTGCCCAGGTCGTCGGGAATGCCATGCACTCGGCGGTAGTCCGCGGCGCGACGGGTGCGCCAGCTCTTGAACACCGCCTCGATGGCGCCCCACAGCTGCGTGGCTGGCTCCTCCGGGAACGGCGAGCCCGATTTCGCCTGGATGATGGACTTGAACTCGCGGACGATGGCCTGCAAGTCGTCCACGGGAAGGTCGATATCCCGCTCGACGCGCCGCCGCTGCCTCGCTTCCGCCAACACTTCCTCGAACGGCGCCTTGCCGAGCTCGAACACGACGTCGCCGTACATCTGCACGAAGCGGCGATACGAATCGTAGGCGAACCGTTGGTTCTTGGAGCCCGTGGCCAATCCCTGCACCGTGGCGTCGTTGAGGCCCAGGTTGAGGATCGTCTCCATCATCCCCGGCATCGACACGGCGGCGCCCGAGCGCACCGACACGAGCAGCGGGTGCCGTGGGTCGCCGAACCGCTTCTTGCTCGCCTGCTCGAGTTGCTTCAGATGGCGGTCTACTTCGGCACGGAGCTCGTCCGGGAAGGTGCCTTGCTCGAGGTACGTGACGCACAGCTTGGCGGAGATGGTGAAGCCGGGAGGGACCGGCAGCCCGAGGTTCGCCATCTCGGCGAGGCCGGCGCCCTTGCCGCCCAGGATGTCGCGCATTGCCGCCGAGCCGTCGGCGCGTCCGGGCCCAAAGGCGTACACCCACCGCTCGAGCGCCGGCACGGCGGTCTCAGCTCGAGATTGCGGCGAGCAGCGGGGCCGCGTTGCGGGCCCGCTCGAGATCCTCGGGGATGTCCGTGGGGTAATCGCCCGAGAAGCAGGCGTGGCAGAACTCCGCGGGATCGCCGCCCGCCGCGCGGAGCATTCCATCCAAGGAGAGGTAGCCCAAGGTGTCGACGCCCAGGTGTTGACGTATTTGTTCGACGTCTTTGCTGGACGCAATCAGCTCTTGTTTGCTCGGCGTGTCGATGCCGTAGTAGCACGGCCCGGTGATGGGCGGCGACGCGACGCGGAAATGAACCTCGGCCGCTCCGGCCGCGCGGATCAGCTGGACCAGCGCCCGGCTGGTCGTGCCGCGCACGATCGAGTCGTCCACCACGACCACCTTCTTCCCCTCGAGCACCTCGCGCACCGGGTTGAACTTGATCTTGACCTTGGCCATCCGCCCGGCCTGCGCGGGGTGGATGAAGGTGCGTCCCACGTAATGGTTGCGGATCAGCGCGTGCTCGAGCTTGATGCCCGATTGCTCCGAGAAGCCCAGCGCCATCGCATTCGACGAATCGGGAACGGAAAAGACGCAGTCTGCGCCCGGGGCCGGATGCTCCCGCGCGAGCTCGCGACCCAAGGCGCGCCGTACGCCATCCACGGAGCGGTGGAACACGGTACTGTCGGGTCGCGAGAAATAGACGAGCTCGAACACGCAGCGGCGGCGCGGCCGGGCGGGGAGGCGGGAGAGCTGGTCCAGGTCCTCGCCGTGGATGCGGATGAAGTCTCCGGGCTCGAGCTCCCGCACCGGCGTCGCGCCCGTGATGTCGAGCGCACACGTCTCGGAGGCCACTACCCAGCCGCGCCCCAAGCGTCCCAGCACCAGCGGCCGGAAGCCGCGGGAATCGACGATCGCGTACAACGCGCGGCCGATGGTGACGAGCAGCGAGTAGGCGCCTTCCACTCGCTCGAGCGCGTCGAGCAGTTGGTCCTCGGGCTCGCGTGCTTCGGAGCGCGCGATCAAGTGGACCAACACTTCGCTGTCCGATGAGCTCTGGAACAGCGAGCCCTTGGCGACGAGGTCCGACCGGAGGGAAACCGCGTTGGTGAGGTTCCCGTTGTGCGCGAGCGCCAGAGGACCTTCGCGGTAGCGTGCCAGCATCGGCTGCGCGTTGGCGAGGACTGACGTCCCGGCGGTGGAATAGCGCGTGTGCCCGATGGCGACGTCACCCGGCAGCTCGCTCAGCACTTTCTCATTGAAGATGTCCGAGACGAGGCCCATCCCCCGGTGGGAGCGCGCCACGCCTTCCCCGTCGACCGCTACGATGCCCCCCGACTCCTGCCCGCGATGCTGCAGGCTATACAGGCCGAGATAGGCGACGCGGGCCGCCTCAGGAACGCCGGTGACGCCGATGATGCCGCACATCCGCTAGTCAGTCCCCCATGCGTCGAGGTAGACTGGAGAAATATACCTGTCGCAGGCGGTCGACGGGGTGCTCGACGACCGCGTCCCGCAGCTGAAACCGCACGACACCGCGCGGCTCGCCCACATCGCCCACGCGGTACGCGGGCACGCCCAGCTCCTGCGCCAGCGCCGTCACGGCCGCGCAGCGCTCGACGCGGCAGGTGACCACCGCCCGCGCTTGCGACTCGCTGAAGAGCACTTCGACGGCCGTGAGAGGTGAGCCGTAGGCGGTCAGATCGATGTCGAGACCGAACCCGGTCTCGTCATAAGGCCCGCGCATTGCGACTTCAGCGAGTGCGACGCCGAGACCGCCCTGGGAGCAGTCGTGTGCGGACCGCAGCAATCCGCGTTCGGCTGCGGTCACCAGGTAGTCCACCAGCCGGCGCTCCGCCGCGAGATCGACGCGTGGGGGTGAGCCGCCCATGAAGCCGTACAGCGCCTCCCACAACTGCGATCCGCCCAGCTCGTCTCGCGTGTCGCCCAGCACGAACACGGCGTCTCCCGGTTCGACGGGGCAGCTCGGCACGGCGCGATCCACCCGGGCCAGAAGACCGACCATGCCCACGACCGGGGTGGGGTCGACCGCGCCGCTCGGGCTTTCATTGTAGAACGAGACGTTCCCGCCCGTCACGGGCGTGTCGAGCGCGCGACACGCGTCCGCAATGCCACGGCACGCTTCGCGAAACTGGTGAAATACGGCCGGCCGCTCGGGGCTGCCGAAGTTCAGGCAGTCGGTGATACCGAGGGGCCGGGCGCCGCTGCACGCGATGTTGCGCGCCGCCTCCGCGACGGCTGCCTTTCCCCCCTCATAGGGGTCGAGCAGGACGTAGCGGCTATTGCAATCCGTGGTGACCGCGATGCCGAAGTCGGCGTCCCGCACGCGAATCACGCCGGCGTCGCCGCCAGGGGCGATCACGGTGCTCGCCTGTACCGTCGAGTCGTATTGCTCGTACACCCAGCGCTTCGACGCCACGGGCGGATGATCGAGCAGCGTGAGCAAGACGTCGGCGAGCGCAGGAAATGGGGAGCCGGGAGCAGGGCGCTCCGACCGTTGCCGCGCGATGCCCTCGTCCTCGCGAGCCTCGGGCGTGTACACCGGGCAGTCGTCGATCAAGCGTTTCCCCGGAATCTCCACGACCACCCGATCGCCCCACGTGGCGCGGTACATCCCGTCTTCGGTCACGCGACCAATGGGCGTCGCCGCTAGCTCCCATTGGGCGGCGATGGCTTGCACCGCGACCACGCGGTCGGCCTTCGCCACGACCAGCATGCGCTCCTGTGACTCGGACAGCAGGATCTCGTACGGGGTCATGCCCGGCTCGCGGGTGGGTACGAGCGACAGGTCGATCTCCACTCCCACGCCACCCCGGGCCGCCATCTCCGCCGAAGACGACGTGAGGCCGGCCGCCCCCATATCCTGAATCGCGACGATGTAGCCTGACGCGATCAGCTCGAGGCTCGCCTCGAGGAGCAGCTTCTCGGTGAATGGATCTCCCACCTGCACCTGGGGTCGGCGCCGTGCGCTGTCGTGCGTCAACTGTTCGGAGGCGAACGACGCCCCGTGGATTCCGTCGCGACCGGTGCGCGATCCGACGACCAGCAGGACGTTTCCGACGCCGCGCGCCGCGGCTGTGATCACGTCGCGCTCGCGCAGCAGTCCGACGCACATCGCATTGACGAGCGGATTGCCGCTGTAGCCCGGCGCGAAATCCACCTCGCCCCCCAACGTCGGAATGCCGACGCAGTTGCCGTAATCCCCCACGCCTTTCACCACGCCGGCGCAGAGATAGCGGTTCCGGGCTTCGTCGAGCGGACCGAAACGGAGACTGTTCAACAGCGCCACGGGTCGGGCGCCCATGGTGAACACGTCTCGCAGAATGCCGCCTACGCCGGTCGCCGCTCCCTGGTACGGCTCCACGGCCGACGGGTGATTGTGCGATTCGATCTTGAAGGCCACCGCCCAGCCATCGGGAAGCCGCAGCACGCCCGCGTTCTCCCCGGGCCCCTGGATCACCTGAGGCCCGGTGGTGGGGAAGCCCTGCAAGACGGGCCGTGAGTGTTTGTACGAGCAGTGCTCGCTCCACAGCGCCGAGAACACTCCCAGCTCGGCGAACGTCGGCACGCGTCCCAGCAGCGCCGTGATGCGGCGGTATTCGTCGTCGCTGAGGTTGTGCTCGCGGACCAGCTGCGGCGTGATCGGGGGGTCGCCTGGGAACGGGGTCGGGGAGCCTGCTAGCCTCACGTGTCGGACGCTTTCGCCCCGGAGACGCCCCGCAGCACGGCGCGGAAGACGCGTGCCAGCACGTTGGGCTCGGGATGCGCCAGGACGCTCTCGGCCTCGCCGGTGTCGAACCACAGGCCGTGACAGTGCGTGCACTGGTCGATCTGAATGCCGTGCCACTCGCCCGTAATGAGATCGTACCCGCACTTGGGGCACTTCATGTAGTGTGATCGCCGCTCCGCGTCCGCGGCGGCCTTTTGGGCGCTGGCCCGCTGCTGCCGCAGCAGCTCGGCGTCCCGTTTCGCGAAGTATTCGTCTTCGTTTCTACTGGTCACGGCGTCGAAGGGGATTTGGTGGTGAGCGTGTCGCCACCGGGCCGGGCGGGTCCATGCGGCGGCGTGGCCGCCGGCGAGGACGACTGCCCGCTGTACCCATGTCCCGGCCAGCGCAATACGGCGTCGACCACCTGACCGTTCTGAAGGATCACGACGTCCGCCGTGCCGCAGGTGTGCTCACACCCGTTGGGAAAGAACAGGTACGTGTACTGGCCCTGGCGGCGGACGTCCGCGGGCGGCCCCCACAGCGAGTAGATGTCCTTTTCGCTCATGCCGGGCGCGATCGTCCCGGTATCGGCGGAGTTGTACGGTACATCGGTAGCGGCCACCGGCCGCGACGGCACCGGAGGCTCCTGACGTGGCACGCCATGCCTGCCAGCCGGCCGGTCCATCGTCGAGGGCGGCTCGGCTGGCCCGGGTGCCGGGGCCGGAGCAGGCGTGGGTTGGGCGGGCTTGCGCGATGCGAGGCGATTGCGCGCCGCCTCGAACTTTGCCTTCACGACCGCCCACTGCTCGTTGATCTGCTTACACCCTGAGGTGGCGATCGTCACCAGCGCGCACATCCACAACGTGCTGCGTCGCATGTCGAGCCTCCATCGAGTGAAAGACTCGGGCACCATCCTGGCCGCCCAGCGCCAGGGCGATGCGCCGCTCCGGGTGCGGCATGAGCCCGAGGACGTTCCGGCCGGCATTCGTGACGCCGGCGATGTCGCTTACCGAGCCGTTCGGGTTGTGGCGCACGTAGCGCCACACCACCCGCTCCGTCGCCTCGAGCTCCGCCGCGGTGTGCGGATCCACCACGTAGCGTCCATCGCCGTGCGCGATGGGCAGCTCCAACACTTCGCCCTTCTCGTACAGGCAGGTGAACGGCGTCTCGGTCTGTTCCACGCGCACCAACACCGGGCGCGATAGAAAGCGCAGGCGCGCGTTGCGCATCAGCGCGCCCGGGAGCAGTCCCGCCTCGCACAGGATTTGGAACCCGTTGCAGATCCCGAGCACCGCGCCGCCGGCACGGGCGTGCGCCGTCACGGCGGCCATGACGGCGGAGAACCGGGCGATGGCCCCCGATCGCAGGTAGTCGCCGTAGCTGAAGCCGCCGGGGAGGATCACCACATCCGCCTGCTGCAGGTCGGTGTCGCGATGCCAGATGAAGTAGGCGTCAGCACCCGCCTCGCGGGCCGCCGTAAGCGTGTCCAGATCGCAGTTCGAGCCGGGAAACCGGATCACCGCCACGCGCTTCATCGGGTTGCCTCGCCGTCCACCGCCACCTCGTAGTCCTCCGTCACCGGATTTGCTAGCAGCCGCTCGCACATGGCGCGGGCGCGCGCCAGCGCCTCGTCGCGCGACGCCGCCTTGAGCTCGAGCACCAGGTGCTTCCCCATGCGCACCCGATCGACCTCCCCGAATCCGAGCGCCTGCAGGGCGTGCTCTACCGCCTGCCCTTGCGGATCGAGCAGCGCCGCCCGAGGCATCACGCGGACCTCGACGCGGAACGCACTCACCCCTGCCCCCCCCGGGGTGCGACCCCGCGCGCCGGCGGCGCATACGTCTCGCCCGGCTCCTGGCTGTCGGCGATCACGATCGGTCCCGCGATGTCGGCCTCCCGCTCGTCCTCGGCGTCGGTGAGGAACCCCAGCAATGTCGCCCGCAAGATGCCGTACCCCATGTACGCGATTCCCAGGGGGAAGAAGAAGGCGTCGTGCTCGAGGATCCCGAAGATCACGATAAACAGAAGGGTCGCGAGGCCCAAGAGCCCTTTCAACGTCCGGATGCCGGCGCGCGGCAACGTCGCGTAGCGCACGTTGCTGACCATCAGAATCGTGAGCAGGATCATCAGGAACTGCATCAGGTGATGGCGCGGGAGGAACCGAAAGACCTGCTGGTACAGGTCGGTGGTCGTGAAGGGGTAGAACGTGGCCAGCGTCATGCCCGCGGCCGGCGACGGCAGGCCGATGAAGTACCGCTTTGCACGTCCCGCCTGCGTGATGTTGAACCGCGCGAGCCGGATGGCCGCGGCCATTACGTAAAAGTAGCAAAAAATCCACTCCGCCTGGCCGGCGCTCGAGAACTCGAGCTCATAGATCAAAAATGCGGGTGCGACTCCGAAACTCACGATGTCCACCAGGCTGTCGAGCTCGGCGCCGAAACGCGTGCCCGTGTGCGAGAGCCGCGCCACCCGGCCATCGAGCGCGTCCAGCACGCCCGCGAAGAAGATGTACCAGCCGGCGCGATAGAACTCCCCGCGCGATGCCAGCACCATGGACCAGATGCCGAAGAACAGGTTGAAGAGCGTGAACAGGCTCGGCACCACGATCACCACGCGTCGCATACCGCCACGGGGGAACGGTCTCATGCGCCGTACTCCGCCAGCACCGTAGCGCCCACCCGCACCCGCTCGCCCATCGCCACGCGAACCGTGTGGCGGGCGGCGGCCGGGAGGAACACATCCACGCGCGAGCCGAACCGGATCATGCCCATGCGCGCGCCTTGTGCCGCCCGAGCGCCCGGCGTCGCATCGGTGACGATGCGCCGCGCGATCAGGCCGGCGATTTGGCGCACCAGCAACGGCCCCCGCGCGCCGCGCACGCCTACGGACGACTGCTCGTTGTCGAGGCTCGCCTTGTCGGACGCGGCGTGCAGGAACCGGCCCGGATTGTAGCGGGTGAATTCGACCATTCCCGTCACGGGATAGCGGTTCACGTGCACGTCGAACACGTTCATGAAGATCGAGATGCGCGTCGCCTCGGTTTTCAGGTAGAGCGGCTCATTCACCACCCGGACGTCCACGACCTTGCCGTCCGCCGGCGCGATCACGTAGCGGTCGCCGCGCGGACCGGTTCGTTCCGGATCGCGAAAGAACACGAGCAGCCAGACCGCGAGCAGCACCAACGCGGTCTCTGGCACCCACAGCCAAGGCGTTCCCCGCGCCGCCCAGACGCCCAGCATCACCAGCGCCCATGCGGGCACGATGAAGGGCCAACCCTCGGGAGCCAGCCTCACCGCCACTGTTCCGCCTTCGGCGTTCATTCCAGCGCGCGCCCCGTCAGCCGCCGATACGCCTCCAAGTACCGCTCGCTCGTCGCCCGGACTACCTCAGCCGGCAGCGGCGGTGGCGGCGGCTCGCCGTCCCATTTCCCGTCCTGTCGCAGCCCCGCCAGGTAGTCGCGCAGCGGCTGCTTGTCGAAGCTGGGCTGGCTGCGCCCGGGCGCGTAGCGGGCGGCCGGCCAAAAGCGCGACGAATCGGGGGTCAGGATCTCGTCGATCACAAGCAGCCGGCCGTCGGACACGGTCCCGAACTCGAACTTGGTATCGGCGATGATGATGCCGCGGGGCGTCGCGTACCCCCGGCCTGCCAGATACAGCTCGACACTCACGCGCTTCAGCTGCTCAGTGAGCGCGCGGCCCAGCGCGCTGACGACACGGGCGAACGTCACGTTCTCGTCGTGCCCGACCTCCGCCTTGGTGGCGGGGGAAAAGATCGGCGATTCCAGCCGTGCGCTCTCCACCAGTCCGGCGGGGAGCGGCTCCCCGGCGAGCGTTCCCGCATTGCGGTACTCGGCCCACGCCGAGCCCGTGATGTATCCCCGGACCACGCACTCGAACGGCACGGGCGCGGTGCGCCGTACCAGCATGGCCCGGCCCGCGAGCGCCGCCTGATGCTCGGCGAGCGCCGGAATGCGGGCGACGATCTCGTCCGCATCGGCCGTGAGAAAGTGACTCGACATGACGCTCGCGAGGCGCCGGAACCAGAACGCGCTGAGTTGCGTCAACACGGTGCCTTTGTGGGGGACGGGCTCGCGCATCACGACGTCGAAGGCGCTGACGCGGTCGCTCGCGACCAGCAGCAAGGTCTCGGCGTCTACCTGGTACACTTCGCGCACCTTGCCGCTGCGAATTAGCGGGAGTGGCAGAGTGCTCGCCACCAGCGGGGAGGAGGAGGGGGAGGGG
>DATEGE010000233.1:0-5800 GCA_035280265.1 Gemmatimonadales bacterium
GGGGTGGGGGTGGCGAGGGCGGAGTGGGCAGAGCACCGCGACCTACGCCGGCGCCCGTCGTCGACGTCCCGATCACGGCCGGCCGCCTGGTACAGGTGACGTTGCGTGCCGAAGCCCCGATGAAGGGGGGGCGCGCGCTGCTCGTCCTCAAGAAGGCGCAGGCCCTGGGGTCGGTGCACAGCGTGACCCCATCCCAGGCGGCGTTCGAAACTGAAGAGTTCGATGGCCGTTTCAGCTTCCGGATCGATGGGGCGCCACCGGCGGTCGACCTCGAAGGGGTGGTGCGCAGCGCGGGCGACGTGGAGCACGTGTCGGTGGGTGGCGTGGAGCGGCAGGCGCCGGGGTCCAGCGAAGCGGGGGCGGCGACCGCGCCCTCGGACGGGAAGAGCCGGCACATCCGCGTGGACCTGCGGCGGCTGGACGGGTTGATGGACCTGATCGGCGAGCTCGTCACCGCGCGCGGACGCTTGAACGAGCTCGCGGCCCAAGCCCGCGACCCGGCGATCGACGACATCGCGATTCAGATCTCACGTCTCTCCACCGAGCTGCAGGACGAGATCATCCAGGCGCGCATGACGCCAGTGTGGCAGGTGTTCGACCGGTTTCCGCGGCTGGTACGGGACTTGGCGCGCGAGCTCGGCAAGCAGGTGGCGTTTCGCGTGGAGGGCAAGGAGATCGAGCTCGACCGCGCGATCCTGGACGAGTTGGGAGACCCGCTGCTGCACCTGTTACGGAACGCGGTGGATCACGGCATCGAGTCGCCGGTCGAGCGGCGCCGCCGGGGCAAGTCGCCGGAAGGGGAGATCGTGCTGACCGCGGTGCGCGAGCGGGCCAGCGTCGCGATCAGCGTCACCGATGACGGCCGTGGCATCGACCGCGCCAAGATCCTGCAACGCGCCAAGCGGGAAGGGTTGGTCGACTCGCACGCCGAGGGGCTGACGGATGATCAACTGCTCCGGGTGCTCGCCCGGCCGGGGTTTTCGACCGCGGCAGCGGTGACGAGCGTGTCGGGGCGCGGGGTCGGGATCGACGTGGTGTTGACGCGGATCCGCGCGCTCGGCGGCTCGGTGGACATCCGGTCGGACGAAGGAAAACGGACCACGTTCGTACTGCGGCTCCCGGTGACGCTCGCAATCGTGCGCGCCCTGATCGCCGGGGTGGGCCGCGAGCGCTACGCCTTGCCCCTCACCTACGTGTCCGAAACGGTGGAGCTCGGCGTGCAACCCACCACCACGGTCGAGGGGCGGGAGGCGATCGTGCTGGGGGAGCGGGTGGTGCCGCTCGTGCATTTGCGGCGATTGCTGGGCGTGACGGGAGATCCGCCGAGCCGCTGCCCGATCATCGTCCTCGAGCTGGGCGACCGGCGCAGCGGCATCGTCGTGGACGGGATGTTGGGGCAGCAGGAAATCGTCGTGAAGGGATTCGACGCGCCCCAGGGCACTCTGCCGGTGTTCAGCGGGGCGACCATCATGGGCGACGGGCTGCCGGCGTTGATCCTCGACGCCGGGGGACTCCTGTAGCCGGGAGGTCAGGGGGGCAGCATGGAGGACGTGCGGGAGCTGAAGGAGTTGCAGATCGACGCGCTGCGCGAGGTGGCGAACATCGGCGCCGGCCACGCCGCCACCGCGCTGTCGCAACTCACGAACTGCAAGATCATGATCAGCGTCCCGCAGATCAACATCGCGCGGCTCGAGGAGGTGCCCGACCTGCTCGGCAACCCGCAGGAAGTGGTGGCGGCGGTGCTGATGCACATGCTCGGCGATCTCACCGGGCGCACGTTGTTGCTGTTCCCCGAGGCGGTGGGGCGGCGGCTCTGCGACATGCTGCTGCGTCGCCCCGTCGGGACGACCACCGGGTTCGATGCGCTCGAGCAGTCGTGCCTCAAGGAGGCGGGCAACATCCTCTCGGGCGCGTACATGAACGCGCTTTCCGACTTCATGGGCATGCTGCTGCTGCCGTCGGTGCCGAGCCTGGTGGTGGACCTGTCGGCGGCGGTGCTCACCACCACATATCTGAATTTCGGACACGAGCGCGATTTCGTGTTCTGCGTCGAGACCGAGTTCCGTATCGACTCGGGAGAGGGGCTGCGGGGCGAGTTCCTGCTGCTCCCCGATCTGGCGTCGCTCAAGGCCATCTTTGACGCCATTCGCCTGAGCTGACCCGTGACGGCGCCGGCGGTCTCGGAACGCGACCTCGCGGTCCTCCGATCCTTCGCCCGCCGGATCGATCCCTCCGACGCCGGGGCGCACAACAATCTCGGCGTCCTCTATTATCAAAAAGGCCTCGTCGAAGAAGCGATTGCGGAGTTCACGCGCTCGCTCGAGCTCGACCCGAAGATGCAGGTCGCGCAGCGCAATCTCGAAATCGCGTATCACGACACCGGCTACTACGATCAAAGGGTCGCCCAGCTGCGCGAGCGTCTGCGCCAGGCGCCCGACGATCGCGACGCGCGCTGGGAGCTGGGGCGCGCCTATGCGATCCTGGGGGCGTACGAGGACGCGGTGGGCGAGTTCGAGCAACTGCTCGCGCACCGCGCCGACGACGTGGCCGCGATCATCCAGCTCGGGCTGGCGGAAAAGAACCGCGGGCGCCCCGAGGCCGCGACGGAATGGTTCCTGCGCGCGGTCGAGCTCGAGCCCGATTCGAGCGTCGTCCATTTCTATCTCGGCGAGATTTACTACAACCGCGGGTTGAACGTGGAGGCGCTCGCCGCGCTGGAGCGGGCGGTCGAGCTCAATCCGGACAACGCCAACGCCCACTACCTCATGGCGTTCGTGCTCGGGGACATGGGTCGCCATCAGGACGCGCGCTCCGCCTCCAAGCGCGCGATCCAGCTCAACCCGCCGCTGGCCCGGGCGCAGACGAATCTCTCGCTGGAGCGCTACAACGCCGAGCGTCGCCGGCAGGAGCAGCGGCAACGGCTGGTGCCCGAGCCGCAGGTGGTCGAAGGCAACGAGCTGGCGCACTACAACCTGGGACTGGCGTTCCGGCAAAAGGGCTACTATGCGGAGGCGCTGCGCGAATACCGCCTGGCGCTCGAGCGTGGCGAGGACCGCCGCCTCACCCTGCAGGCGATGGCGGAGCTGCACCTCCTGAAGCACGACTTCCCCGCGTCCGTCGAGCTGTACGATACGCTGCTGCGCGAGGTCCCGGACTCGCCCAAGCTCTGGAACGAGCGCGGCGTCGTGCTGCACCAATGGGGCCGACGCGACGACGCGTTGACGTCCTACAGCCAGGCGGTGGAGGTGGACCCCAAATACGTGCTCGCGTGGAACAACCTGGGGGTGGTGCAGACCCATGGCGGCGACAACGACGGCGCGATCGAATCGTTTCGGGCCGCGCTGCAGCTGCAGGGCACGTTCACCGCCGCCCGCCTCAACCTCGCGCTGCTGTTGTATCAGCTGCGGCGCTTCCAGCTGTCGCTCGAGGCGTACCGCCAGGTGCTCTCGAGCGAGCCCAGCTCCGCTGCCGCGTGGAACGGGGTGGGGCTCGTGCTGGTGGAGCTGAAACGGTTCCCCGATGCCCGCAACGCCTTCGTGCGCGCCGTGGAGGCCGATGCCGACCACGCGGGCGCGCACTACAACCTCAGCTTCACCCTGTCGAACCTCGGCGACTACGACGGCGCCTTGCGCGCCACGAAGCGGGCCCTGGAGCTCGATCCCTACTACGTGTCGCAGAAGTTCGCGCTGACGATCGACCTCCAGTACGAGAAAGCCACGATCGGCATCGCGCCCGAGATCTCCGCCGACGTGATGGCGGAGACGATCGGCGAGGACTTCAACTTCGATCAGCGGCTGCTCGACAACATCTTCCAGGAGCTCGCGCCGCCCGCCGCCGAACCCCCCGCCCCCAAGTCGGCGGACGACCCGCTCGCGTTGGCGCGCGACTACGTCAGCAAAGGCCTGATGGACGTCGCCGCGGCCGAGGCGGTCCGCGCCGTGCAACGCGGCGCCAACCGGGCGGACGCCGCGGTCCTGCTCGGCGACATCTTCGCCAAGCGGGGACTGCACGGCGAAGCCCTGGAGCGGTTTCGGGAGGCGCGCGCGCTCGACCCCGCGCGCGCCGACGCGCGGCTCGGCGAGGTCAAGGCGCTGTTCGCGCTGGGCGGGCCGCGGGCCCAAGAGGCGCACGGGCTCGCCGAAGAGCTGCTGCAGCTGACGCCCGACAACGTGGATACCCTCGTGGCGGTAGCCAAGGGACGCGCCGCGGAGGGCGACGCGGCTGGAGCGCTCACGGCGCTGCAGCAGGCGCAGACGCGCGCGCCCGGCCGCGCCGACCTCCACAAGCTCCAGGGCGACGTCGCCCTTAAAGTCGGCGACAAGGCCGGGGCGCTCGCCGCCTACCGGGCGGCCCTCGAGCTCGACCGGGGCTTCGTGCAGGTGTGGCTCGACTTGGGCCGGCTGCACGAGGAGAAAGAAGAGTGGGATGAGGCGCAGCAGGCGTACGAGCGGGCGCTGGACGTGTTGCCGACGTTTCACGAAGCGGCGCTGGCGCTGTCCGACCTGCTACGGCGCGCGGGGCGCATCAAGCAGGCGGTGAAGCGCCTGGCCGAGCTCCTCGAGCAGGATCCGTACGACCTGGCGGCACTGCTGTTGCTCGGGCGCGCCCTGCTCGACGATAAGCGCGACCCCCAGGCCCTCGAGGCGTTTCAACGGGCGCTCAAGTTCGATCCCGAGCAGGTGGAGGCACTGTTCCAGCTGGGCGTGGTGCTGGCCCGGGTGCACCGCTATGCCGACGCGGTCCAGGCGTGGGAGAAGGTGACGCGGATCGATCCCAGCGGGCCGTTCGCGCAACGCGCCCGCGTGCACGCGCGGACTGCGCTCGACCTGCAGCACATCTTCGACTCGGACGCCGCCTGACCCATGGCGATCGAAGGTCCGCTTCGCGAGCTCGGCATCCACGACGTCTTCCAGCTGCTCGACCTGAGCCGGAAGACGGGGCTGCTGCGCGTCACCTCGGAGCTGCGCCATAACGCGGGCACCATCGCGTTCGAAGGCGGGGCCATCATCGCCGCGGAGATCCGCTCCAACCCGCATCCGCTGGGCGCGCTCCTGCTCCGTACTGGCAAGATCACCGAAGCCGACCTCGAGCGCGCGCGAGACATGCAGCAACGCCTGGGGGACACGCGCAGGCTCGGCGAGATCCTCGTCTCGCTGGGTGCCCTCACGCCGCGCGAGCTGGAGCGGCAGGTGCGGTTTCAGATCGAGGAAGTCGTCTTCGAGGTGATGAGCTGGCGCGAAGGATACTTCTCGTTCACGGAAGGGCCGCTGGCCGCCGTGCCCACCGACGCGATAGTGCGGATCCCCACCGAGGCGCTGCTGATGGAAGGCGCCCGCCGGATCGACGAGTGGTCCCGCATTGAAGGCCGCATCCCCCACCTCGGCGTCGTGCCCATGCTGGCTCCGCCCCCGGGCGGAAGCGAGGGCGAGCTCGATCTCCTGCCGCCGGAGTGGGAGATGCTGGCGATGATCGACGGCACTCGCGATGTACGGGGCATCGCGTCGGAGCTCGGGCGCTCGGAGTTCGAGGTGGCGAAAACGCTATTCGGGCTCGAGAGCGCCGGCGTGATCGTGCTGTCGGATCCGGGCACGGCGAAGCGCGAGCGCACCACCCTCGCCGCCGACCTGGCCGAGCTCGTGGCACGCGCCGAAGACGCGCTCGCCCGGCGCGACTTCGATGGGGCCCGGGCCGTCGCGGAGCAGGCGGCGGGCGTACACCCCCACGATGCCGGCGTGCACCTGCTGCTGGGCCGCATCGTGTTCGCCGCGGGGCGCGGCGCCGACGCGGTGGAGGAGCTGCG
>DATEGE010000234.1:0-2241 GCA_035280265.1 Gemmatimonadales bacterium
CGGTGGTCCAGACGCTGAAGTCCATCGCGACCGAGGAGATCGACCGCAACATCCGCACCCAGCGGCGCCGGACCCGGAAGCGCCGGCCGCTGTACGTGTAGTAGGTGAGAACCCTCCCCCGCCGGCCGGTTTCCCCGGGCCCGCCGCGGGGGAGGTCTATGTCGAGGGGGCGGCTGGCGCCCCCGCGAGGAGGGACCATGGCTCAGCGACATGACCTACACCCCGCGCAGCTGGAGGCCCTGCGCATGCTCATCGAGTACTCCCCCGAGGCCCTGCTCGACATGCTCGTCTCCCACGGGCCCGGGTGCGCGCACCACGCCGCGGCCCACGTCGTCCTCACTATGGCGAAGTGGTCGAAGGAGGACCTCATCGAGGCTGCTGTGGCGCGCCTGTCGCAGGAGCTGGGCGAGTGAGCGCCGAGACGCCGCTGGAGGGCCGGATCGGCGGGCATGAGGTCGCGCCCGGGCTGTCCGCCTACCGCGCGACCCGGGCGGAGATGGCCGCGGTCGGGCAGCGGAACAACTGGGTATCCCTCGGGCACCCGACCCTGTCGGTGCTGATCTACAACACGACCCTGTGCATGAAGCTCAAGGTCGTGGTGAGCGAGTGGCCCAAGGACAGCCGGAGGCTGCGCCAGACGGTCCTGCGCGAGGCGGAGTTCCGTCCGGGCGAGGTCACCCCCGCGAAGCTAGTGGAGTGGGCCTACCGCGCGCTGGCGGATATCCTGGCGGAGCAGGCGGGCCTCCAGGGCTGAGCCCCCGCCGACGAGACCCCCGTCCCGACCTGGGCGGGGGTCTTCCTGTCAGAGGCGTGTGGTACTACAAAGAGCAAAAACCGGCGGGCCGTATGGCCAGCGCGAGCGCAGCGAGCACGATTCTCAGCCCCCGGCAGGGAGCGGGGTGCAGGGGTCGCAGACCCCGCCCGGTTGACACCAGGGGTAAGATCTACGCAGATCCTCGCGGAGGTCTCTGCCCGAACGGAGGCGGCAGGTCGTGGCGCTGAACATCTACGAGTGGACCAGGACGGCCCCCGGGCCGTTCACCTCGACTGGCTTCCCGAACGACGTGTTCGTGCTGCTCACCCGGGTCACCTCGCCCTTCTCCGCGTTCGTTCCCTGGACGCTGATCCGCACCGAGGCGGAGCTCGTCGTGTCCGCCTTCTTCCCCGCGGGGTCCGGGCCGCAGGCTGCCCAGGAGGCCGCGTCGAACCTGCGGCTCGGCCTGAAATGGACCCCCGACACGACCGACCCCGGGATGGACCGCAACGACACGTCAGAGGGCGTCCTGGGGCAGCGCCACCTGGTCGGCTCCGTGGCGGGGGACCCGGGCGGCGTCGCCGCCTCATCCGCCACGTGGAGGCTGCTGACCCCGTTCGAGAACCGCACGAGGCGGAGCGCAGGGGCGACCGAGATCTCGGCCGTCTGGGCCTACGTGTACTGGCTCACCGCGCCGGATGCCGCCGAGATCTCCATGTCGATCCAGCTGTCCGCCCTGTGGGGGCGGTCTGGGTGATCGCGTGGCCGCGTTCCACGTGAAACAGGCGTCGACCTGACGGACCGGGGGTCCTAGGATCGTGCCATGACCGTCTACCGCTGCACCGCCTCCGGGGCGTTCGCCTCCGGGCTGACGTGGAGCTTCCGTCAGCACTTCAACAGCACGTCGTCCATCGCGACCGTCTCCGCCGACTGGTCCGCCCACCTGGTCACATGGTGGACGGACGGGACCAACGGCATGCAGGGCATCTACCCCACCGGAACCACCTTCGACCTCAGCACGGTGGCCGCTCTGTCGGGGGTCCCGTTCCGCGAGGGTGCCAAGCTGGAGCAGACCCACTCGCTCGCGGGTGCCCTGTCCACCGACTCTCTGCCCGAGCAGTCGTGCATCGTCGTGTCCCTGCGCGCGGCGGAGGTCGGGCGGAAGAACCGCGGCCGGATCCACTACCCCGCGCCCGCGGAGGACAAGGTGACCGGCGGCGTACTGAACAGTACCGAGAGCACGCACGTGTCGACGGCGACGAACGTGCTCTACGCCGCGATGCGCGCCGCTGGCCACGACCCTGTCATCTACAACAGCCACGTCTCGAAGGTGCCGTCCGTCGACCCGGTGGTCCAGACGCTGAAGTCCATCGCGACCGAGGAGATCGACCGCAACATCCGCACCCAGCGGCGCCGGACCCGGAAGCGCCGGCCGCTGTACGTGTAGTAGGTGAGAACCCTCCCCCGCCGGCCGGTTTCCCCGGGCC
>DATEGE010000235.1:0-3138 GCA_035280265.1 Gemmatimonadales bacterium
CCTCGTCCTCCCAGTGGTAGTCGTCCGGGTACTTGGGCGTCGCCTCCGCGGCCGCGAACGGCACGACGCCGCCCGGCTCCTGCAGGATGTCGGGACCGCTGAAGATGCCGCACGACACGAGATTCTTGTCGGCCATCAGGCCGATCTCGATCGTCCCGTCGAAGGGCGCCAGCTCGTACTGCGACCCGAGCAGGACGTTGGAAACCGTCGCGCCCGCGGCGATGCTGACTCGTCCGCTGATGGTGGGCATGTGCCTTAGTCCTCCACTTCCAGCAGCTGGTCGCCCTGCAGCCAGGTCAGGCTGCCGTCGTTCAGCTGCACCTGAACGTTCGATCCGTGAACCTGCGTGACGTACCCGATGGGCCTGTCACCGAGCGCGAACTTCACGCGGCGACCGGGACGCGGCGTTGCGCCGCCCCGCTCGTCGCGCTCCGGGGCCTTCTCGGTCTTCATGCCGCCCTCGAGCACACGACGCACTTGCACCCGCGCTTGTGGCCGCTGGCCTTCGCGCGGGATCCGCTGCGCGAGTGGCGGAACACGTGAGGCATCACGCGGCGCGCGAGCTTCTCGAATCCCTCGACACGACGCATGGATCGGCGAAGCGCCTTGACGTTCGCGACGTTCATCGTGCGACGGTGACCGCCGAAGGCCGCCCCGCCCTTCTTGCCGCGCAGGCCGAGCGCCCCGAACAGGCCGCCGCCCTCCTGCTGACCTTGCAGCTGGCCCTGCGCGAACTCCATCAGGCCGCCCGCCAGGTCGGGGTCGATCGCGACGCCGCCGCCCTTCTTCCCGCGCTTGCCCTTCGCCGCGGGCGCGGCCTTCGCCACGGCGCGCTGCGCGCGCTGCGTTCGAACGTTCGCCTTCTTCGCGGCCTTCGCCTTCGGTCCCGCGCCGGCCGCCTTGCGCTTCTTCTGCGGACGCGGCGCGCCGGGGTCGCCCATGTCGTACCCGTAGGCGCGCGCGAACGTCGGCGCGTGTGCCTGCAGCAGCTCGAGCAGCCAGTCGGGCAGCATCGGCTGCGGCGGCGGCTCGACCGGCACGGGCTCCGGTTCCGGCGGCGCGAGGGCCTGCGCCACCATCCCGCCGACGCCGGGGATGAACGACGCGCCGAGCCGCGCCACGCTCCCGAGCGCGCGCCCGACCTTCAGCTTGCGGAGCTTCTTCGGAATCCGCAGCGAGAAGGGATCGCCCGCCGCGCCGTACTCACGAATGAACGCCATTGGCCTCCACCTCCGGCGGCGCGTCGTTCACGGGGTCCGGCGCGCCGCGCGCGAGGCGCCGCGCCCGCGCGCCCCACAGCAGGCCCTTCGAAAGCCGAACGCGGCGAGCGGGGGGTGCCGGGGTGCCGTCCTCCGCCGGTTCCTGATTCCGCTCGACCGCGCGTTCGGCCGCAACTGCGCGCCGCATCCACTTGCGCACCTGGTCGTGCATCAGCAGCTGCTCGCCCTCCAGCTGCCGGACGACACTCTGCGTCTTCGATAGCTCCGCCTCCAGAACCGTGACGCGCTGGATCAGCGAAGCGTCGCCCTGACCTTTCCGGAACCCGAACACGACGCAACTCTAGCACGGGGCGCGCTGTGGATAACTCCGCGCGGGGGGTAAACCCCGCGCCTACCCGCTCCCACCACCCCGCCACCCCCCGCGGGTAGGCGCGGGGTGTGTGGCAGGCGCTGGTCCCCGGCGCGACGGACCCCGCCGGGAATGGTGGTCACCGCGGCATCGGCACTGGGAGCGCCGACACGGCGGCTCAAGGGGTGCTGTTCGGATGGTGTCGCCGGTGCCCTCGTCGCCCTTCGGGCGCGGGCTCCGCTCAGGTGCCTACTTCACCGGCGTCCTCTCCTCCCGCCCTGTCGAAAATCGTGCTTGACGCATCCTAGCGGCGTCTCAGGTCGAAATGAATCTCGTCGTTGAAGCGCCCGCCCCACGTGAACCCCGCGGCCTCCCACGCGCGTCCCGCCAGCTCGTAGATGGGGGGATCGAGATGCAAGTCGAACGCGATGCCCGCGCCGTGTGTGGACTTGCCCGGCGGCGCGGCCGGGTACTTGCTCCGGCCGGCGAGGTAGTCCGCGTACAGGCGCCGCTGCTTCTCGAGGTCACGGCGCGCGCTCGTGACGGTGACGTTGACGCCGTACCGCTGCAGCGCGCGGACGAATGCCTGCGCGATGGGCCGTGCGCGTGCGTCCAGCGTTCGCAGGCTGGCCACGTCACCGGATGCTCGGCGACACGGGCTCGTTCGGGATCAGCTCGAACTCGAACTGCGCGCGCACGCCCGTCTCGAGGATGGTGTCGGCCTGCAGGATCAGGCCGAGCCCCGGCGGGATGATGACGTTCGCGGGGCGCCAGACGAACGGCGCGTTCGTGAACGGGAACGCCCACATCAGCGAGATCAACGCGCCCGGCGGGAAGGTCGCCGAGTCGATCAGCCCGCCGCGCGTCACGACGTCGCGGTTGTTCGCTGCGATCAACTGCACGTTTCCTTCCATCGGGCCCGTCGGCGAACGGATGCCGAGCGCGGCGTGCGTGAGGGCCGCCGTGTGGAAGTAGCCCGACACGGCCTCGGTGCCGGTGTTCGTCCAGACGGTGACGGACTGGATGCGCGCGCGAACGCCCGACGTGGCCTCGTTCACGAGCGCGACCGCGGAGTACTGCGGACCCGCGCCGCCGGGAGATCCTGAGGCGTTCCCGCCGTAGTAACCGAGGTGCGCCGCCTGCGTGGGCTCGCGCGAGACGTCCGCGACGATCACCACGGGTTGCACGCCCTCGTTCAGCGCGGGCGCGACGTGCATCTGCCGCATCCCGAGCGCGACGCGAAGCCGCGCGAGAAGGTCCGGCCGCTGAATCAGGTTGTGCTCGGCGCCGCCCGTCTGCCGGTTCGCGCCGCCGAGCCTCGTGCGCCGCAGTCGCATCAGGCGGGCGTCGCGCGGAGAACCCAGTTGACGATCGTCGTCGCGGCGTTGCCGTTGAGCAGGGTGATTTTCAGTCGGTCGCCCTGCGCAACCTCGTCCTCCCAGTGGTAGTCGTCCGGGTACTTGGGCGTCGCCTCCGCGGCCGCGAACGGCACGACGCCGCCCGGCTCCTGCAGGATGTCGGGACCGCTGAAGATGCCGCACGACACGAGATTCTTGTCGGCCATCAGGC
>DATEGE010000236.1:0-4009 GCA_035280265.1 Gemmatimonadales bacterium
CTCGGGGCATGAACCGTCGTGGCTACTCCATGATCGAGCTGTTGATCGTCATCATCATCTTCAGCATGCTGACGGTCGCGGCCTTCCCGACGATCTCCCGGGTCACGACGCATTCCCGCGTGAACCAAGGGGCGATGGTCGTCGCGCAGGACCTGGCCCAGGCGGTCGCCGACGCGGTGCGCCAGCGCAAGCCCGTGCGACTCGCGCGCGGGACTGACCTCAAGTCCATTACCGTGAGCGACCGCGCGACCGGTATGGTGCTTTCGAAGCGCGCGCTGGGGAGTGGAGACGCCTTCTCGATCGATTCCGTGTCGTTGTCGCCCGCGACGGTCGACATCTTTCCCAATGGTTTCACCTCGAGCGCGTTGACCGTGACGGTGACGGCCGGTGGGTATTCCCGTCAGGTCACGATGTCGCAGGCGGGGTGGGTGAGGCTGCCATGAAACGGACCGAGGCGGGCTTCTCGCTCGTCGAGCTGCTCTTGGCGGTGACACTGCTTGCGGTGCTATTGGTCGGTGTCGCGCGGCTGAACTTCGTCCTCGCACAGCGCTTCTACAAGCTGTCGCAGAGCCCGGCTCGCGACGGCGCCATCGCGCAGGCGGTCAATCAATTCGCAGCGGTGCCGTTCGATTCGCTCAACGCGAAGGCGGGGTCGGTCACGTTCAGCAAGCCGCCATTTCCCTACACGAGGACGGTCATCGTGGACAGCCTGACGCCGACGTGGCGGCGCGTAACGATCATCATCACGCCGCAGAACTCCGTGTACAAATCGGACACCATCAGGCTGCAGCGCACCAAACCTGCGCCCAACCCGTTCAGCACATGAGCACACGCCGCGGTTTCACGCTCGCTGAGCTGCTCGTCGGCATGGTGATCCTGGGTATCATCGGGGTCGCGCTGAGCACGCTCATCTTGTCGCAGTCGCGCTTTTACGATAACCAGGCGCAGCGGCGGCGGGCGCGGTTCGTGTCGCGCGCGGCGGTCAACGCCGCGCTGTCGGACTTGCGCATGGTCGAGGCGACGAATGGAATCGTGTCGGCGACGCCGACCCAGGTGGTCGTGCGCGTCCCCTACGCCATGGGGATCGCCTGCGGGCACGCGGGCGCCGTCGAGACGGTCGCGCTGTTCCCGTCGGATTCCACGCTGTACGCGAACGCGGGGTTCACCGGGTTCGCCTGGCGCGACTCGCTCGGCAGCTACACCTATGTCGAGGCGGGCGTGACGCTCGGCGTCGGCGTCGCGGCCACGTGTAACGCGGCGAACGTCACGGTGCTGCCCACCGGACGCGTGGTGACGGTGTCGCCTGTGGGCTTCCCGGGCACATACCCCGTCGTGACGGAGATCGGGTCGCCGATACTCCTGTATCAGCGCATGACCTACGAGTTCAAGGCGTCCTCCGCAATGCCCGGCCGCACGGCGCTGTGGCGGACGATCCAGGCCACCGGTCAAACCGACGAGCTGGTCGCGCCGTTCGATACATCGGCGAAGTTCCGGTTTTTCGTGATCAACAGCGACACCGCGCAGAACGCGGTGCCAGCTCCAGTGACCAACATCCGCGGCTTCGAGCTCAACTTCAACGCCCAGAGTGACCGCGTGTCGGAGGGATCCGGGGCGCTCAACTCGTCGCAGGTCGTGACGGCGGTGTTCTTCAACAACCGGGTCAAGTGACGGAGGAACGAGGAGTCCACATGAATCGCATCCAATCGGAGCGCGGCGTCGCGTTGGGGATGGTGCTGCTCGTGACCGTCGTGCTGACGCTCGTGCTCGCGGCCGGGTTCGCCGCGATGAGCGGCGAACGCCGCGTGGTCGCCAACGACGAAACGTCGCTCGACGTCTTCACGCTCGCCGAGAACGGGCTCGAGCTGTTCATGGCGAAGCGCGATTCGTTCGGCTTTCTTACGTCGCCCCCGGTGGCCACGGAGTCCACGCGCGTGACGTTCGGTGGGGGATACGTCGACGTGGTGCTCAAGCAAGTGCGCGCGGACGCGGCCAATAACCGTTACGGCTACGCGATTCGCGCTCACAGCGTCAGCACCGACCCAGCCCTCAGCGGCACGCCTCAAGGGGAGCGCACCGTGGGGGAGTATGCGGTCTGGCAAATCGGGAACATGAACGTGCTTTCTGGTTGGACGAGCCTGACGGGGCTTCAGAAGAACGGTGCCGCGGGCACGCTCACCGGCGACGACGGCTGCAACAAGATGCCGCCGGTGGCCGGCGTGGCGGTGCCGACCAACCCCGGGTACACGGGACCGCCGGGGCCGGTGAGCGGCAACCCGCCGGTCTTGAACCTGGGCACCCAGCAGCAGGCCGTGCAGTCCACGCACATCGACTGGGATGGCATCGTCAACAAAAACGCCATCCAGCCGGATTACACGATTCCGCCGGCGAGCTGGGGGTCCATCAACTTTAGCAACTGGCCGACGATCAAGATCATCGGCAACTTCACGCTGCCCGGGGCGGGCCAGGGCACGTTGATTGTGACGGGTGACCTGACGATCAGCGGCAGCAACATGTGGCAGGGGGTCATTCTCGCTGGAGGCAACCTGACCTCGAACGGGAACAACACCGTCGAGGGCGCGGTCGTCAGCGGCTTGAACGTGCAGTTCGGACAGTCACTCCCGGTGGCCTCGATCGGCAACGGGACCAAGACGTATCAATACAACTCGTGCAACGTCGCGAGCGCCATGGCCAAGCAAGCGAAGCTCGTGCCCTATACGAACGCCTGGGTCGATAACTGGCCGACGTACTAGACGTACTAGTCGTAAGCCGTAGGCCGTAAGTCGTAGTGCAAGCCGCAAGCCGGGGGTCGTTCATGCCTCGGCTTGCGGCTTGCGCCTTATGACTGAGTATTTGCCACATGCCGGCCAAGCCAGCGCTCCGGACCGAGCTGCTGTTCTACGTCTCCTTCCTCGCCGCCGCCGCGCTGCTGGTCGGCGAGGCGACGATCCTCGTCGTGAGCACGTACGTATCGCCGCGCGCGTTCGTGGTGGTGATGCTCCTGGTGGCCGCGTTCGAGGTGGCGATTTTCGTCGTGTTCGGCCGATACCTCGTGACCCGCCTGGTGCTGTGGCCGCTCGACCGTGTGGTGACGGCCGCGGACGCGGTGGCGGACGGCGATCTCGCCCGGCGCGCCCCGGACGCCGAGACGCGAGACTTCGCGACGCTCGCCGAGCGGCTCAACCGCATGACCGATCACTTGCTGGACGCGCGGGGTCAGCTGGTGCGCTCCGAAAAGCTCGCGAGCATCGGCCGGCTCGCGGCGGGCATCGCCCACGAGGTCGGAAACCCCTTGGGTGCCATCGGGACGTACGTCGACGTGCTGCGCCGCCGTGGAGCGGACGCGGAACTGCTCGCGGGAATGACGCGCGAGGTCGAGCGCATCGACCGCATCGTACGCGGGCTGCTCGACTACGCCCGCCCTCGAGAGGAGCCGCTCGCCCTCCTCGACCCGGTTGCGGTCGTGCGCGGCGCGTACGGGTTGCTCGAGGCTCAAGGAGCGCTCAAGCCTGTCCGCCCGAGCCTCGACCTCGTGCCCGGCGTGCCCCCGATGCTCGGCCGCGCGCATCTCCTCGAGCAGGCGATCGTGAATCTGGTGTTGAATGCGGTGGATGCCGCGCCCGGCGGGGTGGTGATCGTGGGAGCGCGACCCTGGGAATACGAGCCTCGGCGGGTTCCCCCGAGACGACAGACGGACCCGATCACGGCCGACTTCTCACGGGCCGCCGAGCCGCGCCCGGGGCGCGCCGAGTTCTCGGCCGGTCAACCGGGCGCGCTGGTGTTCGTGGCGGACTCCGGGGCGGGTGTGCCCCCCGACGATCGCGACAAGATCTTCGATCCCTTCTACACAACCAAGCCGCCGGGCCGCGGCACCGGGCTCGGACTCGCGATCGTCGCGCGCGCCGTGCACGACATGAGCGGCGTCATCTGGGTCGATACGGCACGCGAGGGAGGAGCGGCGTTTAAAATGTTCTTTCCCACCGCCTACGAGCCGCAAGGTGGTCATGACTAG
>DATEGE010000237.1:0-7523 GCA_035280265.1 Gemmatimonadales bacterium
TCATATCTCAACGCTTCCACCGGATCGAGCCGCGCCGCCTTGCTCGCGGGATAGATGCCGAACAGCAGCCCCGTAAACGCCGCGAGAACGAGCGCGAGAATCACGGACCCGAGCGGCACATACGTCGGCACGGGCGTGGCCGTCGCGAGCAGAACGGACACGAGCCAGCCGACCGCCATCCCGATGACGCCGCCCACGAGCGTCAGCGTGGCTGCCTCGACCAGGAACTGCCACAGGATCTCGCGCCGCGTGGCTCCCAACGCCTTGCGAACGCCGATCTCGCGGGTGCGCTCCGTGACCGAGATCATCATGATCGCGACGACCCCGATCCCGCCGACCAGCAGGCCCACGAGCGACAGCACGATCATCAGCACGCGGGCGACCAGCGTGAAGCTGTCGACCGCCTGGGTGTACACCTGCTGGGTGACGGCGTCGAAGTTGTTGCGCTGCCCCGGCCGCAACCCCCGCATCGTACGCAGGGCCATCGTCACGTCGTCGATGGCGCGCTCCGTGGTCACCGAATCGGCGGGGACCACGAACATGTCCATCCAGCCGTGGAAGTACGGCAGGTCCTTGACGAACGTCCCGTGCGGGATCATGGCCTCGGGTCGGTCGCCGTCGCCGAACAGGCGGGGCGGCGGATCGTACACCCCGATCACGTCGTAGGGCACGCCACCGATCTTGATCCGCCGGTCCATCGGGTCCCGCTGGCCGAACAGGTTCTCGGCGAGCTTGGTGTTGACCACGGCGACGTGGCCGTTGGCGGCGTCCTCGAGATGGCTGAACGAGCGGCCCGGCTGGACGTGCCCGCCTTCGATCATGGGCCAGTTGGCGTCGCGCCCCCGAATAGTCATGGCCGAGAAGCGGTGCCCCTCGAATTCGATGTCCGCGCTGGTATTCTCGTCCACCACGACGAAGGCGACGCTGGGCAGCTGCTCCAGGCGGCGCGCTTCCTCGATCTTCATCGGCGGCCGGCGCCGCCACGGATCGGGGTCTTCCGGGTCCACGTCGTTCTGGCCGCCCCAGTAGCGCCCGACCCAGAACGTCTTGGGCCCGAGCGACGCGAGCATGTCGGAGATGCCCTTGTCGAATCCGCTGATGAGGGCGCCGATCACCATCACGACCGTGACCCCGATGGCGACGCCGAGGATCGTGAGGGCGGCGCGCATCTTGTGCGCGCGCAGTGAGAAGAGGGCGATCCCAACGCCTTCGAACAGCGCGGTCACGCGGCTATTCCTGTCGCAGCGCGGTGATGGGGTCGAGCCGCGCGGCCCGACTCGCCGGATAGACGCCGGCGACCACACCGACCCCCGTCCCCATGACCACGCCCAGCAAGACCGACGCGGGCGACAGGCTCGCCGGGAGCGGGCTGACGGCATTGATGAGCACGGTAAGGCCGATGCCGGCCAAGATGCCGAACGCGGCACCGACGGTGGCGATCGCCGCGGATTCGGCGAGGAACTGGCGCAGCACGTCGCGCCGCCGGGCGCCGAGCGACTTGCGGAGCCCGATCTCGCGAGTCCGCTCGGTGACGGACATGAGCATGATGTTCATGATCACGATGCCGCCGATCACCAGCGACACGATCACCACGCCGGGGAGCACCACGATCAGGATCCGGCTGATACCGGCCCAGAAGCGTTGCACGCCCTCGGACGTGTCGAGCGCGAAGTTGTCGTCCTGGCCGGGGCGCAGGTGGCGCCGGCTGCGCATCGCGCCCTCGGCCTCGTCCATGGCGTCGCGCATCGCTTCCTCGGACGGGGCCTTCACGAGGAGGGCGTCCACCACGCCGGGCGGATTGACGAGGTTCTGCGCCGGTGAGAGGGCGGGCACGACGACGAAGCGGTCCAGTGGAAATCCCAGCACGCTGCCCTGCTTCTCCACCACCCCGATCACCCGATACGCGATGCCGCCGATGCGCACGCTGTGGAGCAGCGGGTTGCGGTCCACGAACAGCCGCTTCGCCACCGCGTCGCCGAGCACGACCACCGGCACGCCAGAGCGGTTTTCCTGAGCGGTGAACGCGCGTCCCGTCGCGAGCCGCAGGTTCTTGATCTCGAAGTAGCGCTCGCTCGCGGCCGTCAACGAGATGTCGCGTGCTTCCTTGCCGCCGTAGAACACGGAGACGTTGTCGTCCGATTGCCAGGCCGTGATGACCGGCCCCGTGATGGCCGCCGTGACTGCTTCGGCGTCGCTGAACTTGATACGGGGCCGGCGCCGCCAGGCCCGCCACACCGAGTCTGGCACGTTGGGGGTGAACATCGGCCGGCGCCGCAGCTGGAAGGTGTTTACGCCGTACAGCGTCTGCGCGAACTTGACGGTCATGTAGCGGTTCACGCCGTTCACGATCGACCACGCGCCGATCAGGGAGGCGACGCCGATGAACACGCCGAGCAGGGAGAAGCCGCTCTTCAGTTTTTGTGCGCGGATGGTCTGGAGGGCGAGCCGGATCGCCTCGAAGACCGGCATCTAGGCGGCTTGGCGCTGATCGGTGGCGACGACGCCGTCGCGCAGCGTGACGACGCGGGCGGCGTGGGCCGCGATGTCGTGCTCGTGCGTCACCATCACGATCGTCTGGCCCTGGCGGTGCAGCGCTCGGAACACCTCCATGATCTCGGCGCTGGTACTGGAGTCGAGGTTCCCGGTCGGCTCGTCCGCGAGCAGGATCGACGGGGTGTTCACGAGGGCGCGCGCGATGGCGACGCGCTGGCGCTGCCCGCCCGACAGCTCGTTGGGGCGGTGCTCCATCCGGTCGCTCAGGCCGACCCGCTCGAGCGCGCGCGCGGCCTGGTCGCGCCGCTCGCGGCCGGGCAGTCCCGCATAGATCAGCGGCAGCTCGACGTTGTGCAGCGCCGTGGCGCGCGGCAGCAGGTTGAACGTCTGGAACACGAAGCCGATTTCCTTGTTGCGGATGCGGGCCAGCTGGTCGTCGTCCAGGTTGGAGACCTGTTGGCCGTTCAGCCAGTACTCGCCGGCGGTCGGGGTGTCGAGACAGCCGATCAGATTCATCAGCGTCGATTTGCCCGAGCCCGACGGCCCCATCACGGCCACGTACTCGTTCCGCTTGATCTGCAGGCTCACGCCCCGCAACGCCCGCACGATCTCCCCACCCATGTCGTAGTCACGCGTCAGCTTGTGCGTCAGGATGATGATCTCGGGGAGCGGCGTGTCCCCCGTGCGGAACGGCTGGAGCTCGCTCATGCCGGGGTCTTCTTCTTGGCCGAGTCGGCGGACTGCTTCATGGCGCGCACGCGGGCGCCTTCCTTGAGATCGCGGATCGCCTGGTACGGCCCGGCGACGATCGTCTCACCGGGCTTCAGGCCGTCGGTCACCTCGAAGTACTCGTCCCCTGCGATCCCCACCTTCACCGGCCGGAACGTCGCCACGCCGTCCTTCACCACGAACACACCTTCCGTTTCCTTCTTGCGGCGGGCGGCGGTCGTGTCCACGGGCTTCAGCTCGGTCGACACCGGTTTGTTCTCGCGCACGGTGAGCGCGATGATCGGGATCGACAATACTTCCTTGCGGGTGGCGGTCACGATCCGCGCCGTCGCGGACAGATCTGGCCGGATGTCCGCTGGCGGCTTGTCGAGCGTGATCTCGACTTCGTAGTCTACGGCGCGGTCGTTCTGGCCGGTCGCCGTCGAGGTGGCGTCCCGCACGCTCGAATCGGACACCTTCGTAACGCGGCCGACGAACGTGGTGTCGGGGAAGGCGTCGATCGACACATCCACCGAGTCGCCCAGATGGACTCGCACCACGTCGGTCTCGTCGACCTTCACCTTCGCCTGGATCACCGACAGGTCGGAGACGGTGAGCAGCAGACCGATGTCCTTCGAGAAGGTGCTCGGCACCGCTACCTCGCCTTCCTCCACCGCGAGCCGCGTCACGCGGCCGGTCATCGGCGCGATCAGCGTCGTCTTCCGCAGGTTGTCGCGCGCGGACTGCACCGCCGCGCGCGCCTGGTCCACCTGATGCTCGGCGGCGGTGAGGTTCGCCTGGGCGATGTCGAACGCCGTCTGCGCCTGCTCCAGCTGCTCCTGGGAGACCAGGTTCGGGCTCGTCGTATGCAGCTCTTTGGTGCGCCGCAGGGCCCGCTCGGACTGATCCAAATTGGCTTTGGCCTGCACGGCCGCCGCCTGGGACGACGCCATCGTCGCCTGCGCCTGCTGCAGGTTCGCCTGGTAGATGGTCGGGTCGATCTGGAGCAGGAACTGCCCCTGCTTCACGAGGTCGCCCTCGCGCACGGCGATCTTGGTGATCCGACCCGTGATGTCGGCCGAGACGTCGACCTTTTTCTTGGGCTGAATCTTGCCGCTGGCGGTCACCGCGGCGACGAGGTCGCGGCTCGTCACCTTCTCGAACCGGACCTCCTGCCCGCGCTCGCGGCGCGCCCCGGCGCTGACCACGACGAGGCCGACGATCAACACGGCCGCGCCTGCGCCTACCAGCATCTTGCCACGTTTCGACATGACCCTCGGATCCTCGCGTTACCGCAGCGGCCGGCCGACCGCCGCTTCCAGTGCGGCCAGCGCCTTGTGATAATCGTACACGGCGTTGATGTAGTCGGTCTCGGCGCGTAGCCCCGCCACCTGGGCGTCCAGCAGCTCGAAGAACGTTCCCGACCCGACCCGATACCGTTCGGTGGCGAGCTGCAATTGCTCCCGCGCCGCGGTGCGACTCGTGTCCTGGATGGCGATCGCTTGAAACGCCGTCTCCAGCGTCAAATATGCCTGGCTCACGTCGGTCTGCACCTGCAGCGCCCGGGCCCGGACCGATTCCTGAAGATCCTGTTGCGCCGCCTTGGCCTGAGATACCTGAAGGGGCTGCTGGAAGTTGCCCCACAGCGGCATCGTCACCGTGAGCCGGGCTTGAAAGGGCTGCGGCGTGAAGTGGAACGGGTAGCGGGCGTTCTGGTCGCGGATCAGTTGTTCCTCCACGGCCGTGTTGGTGAGCAGCGCGCAGTTAAGGGCCGTGCCACCCGCGTTGAGCCACTGGCTGTTCTCGTACGCGCAGGCCAACGAGTCGGTCTGGGCGGTCTGGCGAATGCCCGCGATGGTCGGGTTGACGTCGGACAGCTTCTGGGTGAAGCCCGACCAACCCGCGGTGAGCGAGAGCGATGGGCCGTAGCTCGAGGACGCGGCTTTCACGCCCCACCCGGCCGCGCTCTCGCGCTCGCGCAGCGCCTTGAGGGCGGGGTTCTGCTGCTCGGCCATCGTCAACAGGTCGTTCAATTTCCAACTCGGCGTCTGGACGCTGAAGGTATCCGTGAGCTGCACCGTCGTCAGGTCCACGGGCGCCGTCACGCCGATCTCCTGGAACAGCCGCAGCTTTTCGACCTGCACGGCGGTCTGCGCCCGCAGCAGCGTCACCTCCGCCTGGCCGCGCGCTACCTGCGCCTGCCGCACGTCGATCAGCGACGCCCGGCCGACGTCGTAGCGCGCCTGCGCGAGCTTGAGGAATTCCTGATCGTGCTGCAGTTGCTGCCGCGCCACCTCGTTGTTGTCCCGCGCTTGGAGCACGGTCAGGTATTGCTGCGTCACGGCCGTCACCAGGTTCGTCTCCGCGCCGCTCACCTCCGCGTCGGCCGCGTTCAGCTGCGCCTTCTTGAGCCCCGGCTGGCTCAGCGTCTGACCGTTCAGCGTCCAGTCGAGCAGGAAGCTGTAACTCGACGACCAGGTGGAGACGCTCTGCGAGAAGCTCGAGGTCAGGAAGTTCTGCTGCCCCGGCCCCGCGTAGCCCACGCCGCCCGACGCGGTGACGGTGGGGAGCCACAGGCTCGACCAGGCGTTACGAACCCCCCACCCGGCTGGCGAGCGGTCGTGGATCGCCTGCCGATAGGCGGGGTTGTGCTGCCGGGCGAGCGCGACCGCGTCGGCGAGGGAAAGGGTGGCTGGAACAGGTTGTTGACTGGCGGCGAGCAGGGGGCAGACCAGGAGCCCGACGGACAGAACCAGAGGCTTCATGAGCGTCTTCATACGTGGAGCGCCAGCCACGAGTTTCGGGACGCGACGAATCTACCCCGGGGTCGAGCCGGGACGAAGGGGCTAGGGTGGCGCGAAGCGCTCCGCGACCAGGCGCCGGGAGGGAATCTCCACCTTCGTGAGCTTGCCGTCGGGTCCCACCCAGACGTGTACGAGGCGGTTCTCCCCGCCGCTGATGGTGACGTGCCGTGCCGGGCCCTCACCGGGCTCCTCCTGCACCGTCAACAGCTCGCGTCGGCCACCGCGCGGAAACACGCCGGTGACGCTCGTCGCCCGGGCCCGCCCCTGCCATGCCGCCGCGAGGTACAGCGCGAACACCGAATCGTCGAGCACGGCGGTTGGTGGCGGGGCGGGAAACTCGCGAGCCCGTTCGGTGCGGCGGCCGAGCAATCGCACGGTGAACCGCCCGCGCGTGAGCTGCCCGAGGATGCGTAGCGGCTCGCGCGGATCGGCAACGGTGTATTCCAGGCTCACGGGATTCGAGTCGGGGCCGAGTTCCACGATGGGATCGAGCACCACCACCGGCCGGCTCCGGTCGTACCGAACCGTCGTCGCGAGCGTCCAGCGAGTTGCGCCGGTTCCGGCGCGCATCGCCGTCAAGCGGAACGCTTCGCGGGCGATCACGAGCGTGTCTTCGCGCACCACAAGCGTGCCCTCGTCCACGGGCGCCTGGAGCGCGAGCAGGGCCAGCGGGGCCAGCAGGGCCGGGCTCATGCCACGGGTGCTCCGAGCACTCGCGTGGCGAGGCGCTCGCGAATCATCTTATAGAGCCGCTCGCCCTTCTCGGGCGTGGCGATCGAAGGTCGGCCCAGTGAGCCGGGGGAGTGCTTGGGGACGGAGCCTCGCCGCGTGCGCAGGTACCGGGTGCGTTGCCGTTCGGGCAACACGAAGTCCTTCGCGCGCTCCATGCGGACGAGCTCCGGCGCGAGGAACAACAGCAGCGACGTGTCGAGCTCGCTGCCGTGCATCGGTCCGTCGGCGTCCTCGAGGGCGCCGGAGAAATCCAGGGCGAACACGTCCACCGTGAAGACGCGGGCCCGACGGGTGCGCAACGTCGAGAGTGCCTCCTGGTGCGGGTCGTGGCCGTGGGCCGTCAGAATAATGAAGCTCTCGACGCCGGCCTCTTCCCACGACCCGAGCAGATCGTTCATCCAGCGGTGCAGCGTCTTGCGACGCACCGCAGCGTTGCCGGGGAAGGGACGGTCGGTGGCCGTGTTGACGCCGTATTCGATCGTGGGGGCGCGCAGGATCTCGAGAGTGGCCGAAAGGTCGTCGGCGAGGCGCTCCACGATGATCGTGTCACAGCCGAGCGGCAGGTGGGGGCCGTGTTGCTCGCAGGTTCCCACCGGGACTAGGAGACGGGCATCGCGCTCGAGAATGAAGCGCACCTCCTCGGGGACGAGGGTCTTGAGATGCAGCGGGGCAGGAGCGCTCACGTAGCGCTGGCGGCGTGCGCAGTCGCCGTCGCGACCGCGGAGTGGCTGCACGGCAACGCGCCCGCCTGGGCGTGGGTCGCGGGCGGCGCCGCGGCCGCCACCG
>DATEGE010000238.1:0-8780 GCA_035280265.1 Gemmatimonadales bacterium
CATCCGGTCGCTCCCCGTCGCCGTGATCTACGCGATGGTCGCGTCGTTGCTCGTGTCGCTCACGATCATCCCGTGGCTGTCGAGCCTGTTGCTCGCCAAGGACGAAGGACCCGAAGGGAACCGCTTCCTCCGTGCCTTCGATCGCGGGATTCACTCGACCTACGCGCCGCTGCTCGATCGCGCCCTGCGCCACCCGGTCCGGGCGCTGGCGTTGGGCGCGGCATTCGTCGTGCTGTCGTTCGCGGTCATCCCGATCGTGGGCTTCTCGCTCTTCCCCAAGGCCGAAACGCCGCAGTTCCATGTGGACATTACAGCGCCGGAAGGGGCGAGCATCGCGGCGACCGACTCCGCCGCCCGGTTCGCCGAGCGGGTGCTGGGTCGCACCCATGGTGTGAAGGCGATCTACACCTCGGTGGGTCACGACAACCCGCGCATCTACTACAACGTCGGCTCCCGTACGGACGACCCCCGCATCGGCCAGCTGTTCGTCCTCCTGGAGCACTACGATCCGGGGACCACGCCGCGTCTGCTGGACTCGCTGCGCGCGGCGTTAGGGACTTACCCGGGCGCCGTGATCGCGCTGCGCGAGTTCGAGAACGGACCGCCGATCGACGCGCCGATCGCGCTACGGATCGAAGGCGCGTCGCTGGACACGCTCCGGGCCATCGCGGCGCGCGTCGAAACCTTGCTCAAGGCCACGCCCGGCACGCAGTACGTCACGAACCCGGTGCGGTTGGCGCGGAGCGACCTGCGCGTGGCGATCGACCGCGGCAAGGCGGGGCTGCTCGGCATCCCAACGGTGGAGATCGACCGCACGGTTCGGTTGGGCTTGGCGGGTCTGGAAGCGGGACGCTTGCGAGAGGGGGCGGGAGACGCGCGACCGATCGTGGTGCATTTGGCCCGCGCCGGCCGCGCCAGCCCCGCGGAGCTGCAGCAGGTTTATGTGAGCTCGCTCAACGGGTCGCTCACGCCGCTCGCGCAGGTTGGGGACGTCGCGTTCGAGCGCGCCGTGTCGGAGATCCAGCGGTACAATCGCACCCGCAGCATGACGGTAACCGCCAACGTGCGCACCGGGTACAACACCGACCGCGTCACGCGCCGGGCGCTGCGCCAGCTCGACGGCGTTCGGCTACCGTCCGGCTATCGCATCGTGCCGGCCGGAGAGATCGAGAGCCGCCAGGACAGCTTCGGCAACATGGGCGGAGCCATCATCGTGGCGACATTCGCGATCCTCGCGATCCTCGTGCTCGAGTTCCGCACGTTCCGGTCGACCCTCATCGTGGCATCGGTCATTCCACTGGGGCTCGCGGGCGGCGTCCTGGCGCTGCTGTTCGCGGGCCAGACCCTGTCGTTCGCGGCCACCATCGGGTTCGTGGCCCTGATCGGCATCGAGATCAAGACGTCGATCCTGCTGGTGGACCTGACGAACCGGCTGCGCGCCGAAGGGATGGGCCTGGAGCAGGCGATCCGGAAAGCCGGCGAAGTGCGGTTTCTGCCGATCGTGCTCACGAGCCTCACCGCGATCGGCGGGCTGCTACCGATCGCCCTTCAGGGCAGCGGGCTATACGCGCCGCTCGCGTGGGTGATCATCGGCGGGCTCGTGTCGAGCACCCTGCTCGCACGGATCGTTACGCCTGTCATGTACAAACTCTTGGCTCCGGCTGTCGACCAGGAGGCACAATGACGCAGGCGGTTCTTGTCACGGGCGCGTCGTCCGGCATCGGCAAGGCGACGGCGCTACTTCTGAAGCGGGAGGGAGGCAGCGTGTTCGGCACGACGCGTCGGCGGGGCGCCGTCGGTCAACGGGAATTCCCCATGCTGGTCCTCGACGTGCGGTCAGATGACTCCGTGAAGGCCTGCTTCGACGAGCTGTTTTCCAAGGCGGGCAACATCATCATCATTGGCTCGCTCGCGGGGCTGACCGCCATTCTGTTCGGCGCGTTCTATTCCGCCACGACGTTTGCGCTCGAAGGGTATGCCGAAGCGTTATTTCCAGAAGCGTGCCCTGCGAGCGATCGGCGGTGCAGTCTCGCGGGGCATTGCGCCGGGGCAAGTGGCCGCACGCGTGCTCGGAATCGTGCGGAGCGACCGGCCAAATCTGCGCTACGCGCTCTTGATAGTTTTCTCTGGTCGAGTGCGCGTCGCGGCCCGCACCCGCTCCGTGATGTCACGCTCTTCGCGCAGCGCGTGGACCAGGGCCTCCGCTTGCCTGGCGTGAAACTCGAGCGACCCGGCCTGCTCCGTCACCTGATCGATCAGCGCCTTCTGGCTATGGAGCACCTCGAAGGTCGCCTGCACGTCGGCGAGTAGCGCCTCGACCCGCCCCAGGCGCTCTTCGGCCTGCTCCACCTGGCGCTTGCGATGGTCCAACCCGTTGGCGGCGTCGTGCACGTGCGTCACGAGGCCCAACACACTCTCTAGCATCTCGCGCGTCTGGGACACCTCTTCCCTGGCGGCGGCGATGGACCGCACGTCGTCCATCGTGCGCTCCGACACCTCGAACAGGCGGTGCATGTCCGCCTGCAGGGCGTCGAGCGTGGTTTGCCGCTGCGCCACCTGCTCCAACGCGCGCGTCAAGTGCGATTCCACCGCCTCCCACTTGGCGAGCCGCTCTTCGAACTGCGCCATCCGCTTCTGAGCGAACCGGAGATTGCCGGCACGGTTGTCCAGCTCGTCGAGTGTGGCGGTGAGCTCGATGAGCCGGCCGTCCGCCGCGGCCAGCGAGCCGGTGAGCTGGCCGGTGCGGTCCTCGAGCTGCTGCGCCGAGGCGGCTGCCTGCTCGCGGAGCTGCGACGCTTGCGCCAAATGCTCGGTCGCCTTGTCGAGCGCCGCTTGCCTCAGCGTCAGCTCCTGCCCGAGGGCGCGGGTCCGCTCCGCCAGGCCCTCGAGATTCTGCGCCCGAGCCTCGAGCGAGGCGACCGAGGCATCCACTTCCTCGGCGCGCCGCTCCGCCCGCTCCACCGACGCCACGGCCGCGGGCACCAGCTGCTCGATCCGTGACGCCTCCTCGGCGTGCGCGTTCAGCGCCTGGAAGCGCTCGTCGGCGCCTTCCATCCGGGTCATCAGGCCGCGCGTCCGCTCTTCCAGCTGGCTCCCGAGCGCGGAGGCGTCGGACAGCCGCTTGTTGAGGTCCTCGACCAGCTGGCGCCGGGCCTCGATTTGGGTCAGCGACTGCGAGAGCCGGTCGGCTTCCGTGCGCACCAGGGTGACGGTCGGCTTCATCTCTTCGACGGCGGCCAGCTCGGCGCGTAGCGCGTTGAGCGACTCGCTCGCGCTGGCGAGCCATGCCTTCGTGCCGGCCTGGCCCTCGCGCACGCGCGCCATCTCGCTCTCGACGACCTGCACCTGCTCGATCGCGTCCTTCACGGTTTCGTGGGTGCCCTTGAGGCTCGCCACGTCCTGCAACACCGCGGCGATCGTCGGTTGCGCCTTTTCGAGCCGCACGACGCGCTGCGTCATGTCGTCCACGGCTCCGCCGAGACGCTGGGTGCTCGCGTCCATCGCCTTCATCCGCTCTGCCTGCGTCTCGAGCCGTGCCACGTCTTCAACGATGCCGCCGAGCTGTGCCACGAGACCGTCGGCGCGCGAGCGCACGTCGGTAATACCGCGGCTCGACTCGTCGAGTGACCGGAAGCGAGTCTCCATGTCCGTGAGCCCGCCGCGCAGATCGAGGATGCGCTGGCCGACGGCGTCGAGGCCCTGGTTCTCCATCTCGAAGCGCTTCACCGTGCGCTGCACGTCGTCCCGGAGCGCCGTAAGCCGGCCGCGCAGCTCCTCGTCGGCACGCTTCGCTTCGTCGTGACGGGCGCCGATCTCTTCGGTGGTCTGCAGGACGTCGCCGTGCAGCGCCTTCAAGTCGGTGACCTTGGCCTCGAGCTCGTCCAGATCCTTGGCGCTGTCTTCGTGCTTGCGGATCTTAGCGTCGATCTCGCGCATGACGTCGTGCAGCTGTGCCACCTGGCTCGTCGTGCGCTCCACGATCTCGCGCTGCTGCTCGAGCCCCGCGACCTTCTGGGTGACGGCGTCGGCGAGCGTTTTGAGCGTGCCGAGCTGCCGCTTGGTCTGGGCGGCGTCGGTCGCGGCCTGCGTCAGATCCTTGAGGGTCTGACCCAGCGAGGTCACGCGTGACTCGGTGGTGGCGACGTTGCCCTGGACCTGTTGCTGCCTGTCTTCGAACGCACTGAGCCGCGTGGCGACCGCGTCACCGGCCCGGCGCAGCTCCTCTTGCCGCTCGCGCACGCGGTCGAATCCCTGCGTAATGTCGCGCACCTCGGCCGTCAGCTTGTCCGCGTCAAGGCGCAGCGCCTTGAACCCCCCGCCCAGCTCGAGGAACCCGACGAGATCGTTCTTGAGGGTGAGCGCCTGCTGCAGTGCGTTCCGCAGCTCATCGATCTCTCCCCGTAGGCGCTTCGCATCCTCCGACGTGTGCGAGAGCTGTGTTTCGGTGCGCCGCTGCACTTTGGAGACCGCCTCGGTCTGCTCGTCGAGCGTCGCCAGGACGGGCACGAGCCGCTCCAGCGCCTTCACGCGCGTTTGGAGCTCGGCCATGGTCTTTTGGGCGTCCGTGATCGGCTGGGTGATTTGCGTGAGGCTCTGCGAGGACTCACGGGCGGCGTTCGTCAATGCTTCGAACGCGACCCGCTCGCGCTGCATCTGGGCGAGTATGGAGCGCAGCTCGGCGGGGAGCTGCTCTGTCGTGACGTCGCGGCCGAAGAGCTTCCACGCAGCCATGGTTGCATCCTCTCCCGAAGAGGTAGGGCTCCTCGCCTGGGTATGAGGAGCGCGTCGGCGGTGGGCACTGTTAAGCAACCGATATGCCGGAGCGGGGCGTCGGCGGTTAGCTCAGGTAGGACAGCGGGTTACACGCGGGATGGGTGACCGGGGCCACGAGATGAGCTCTCGCTTGGCGCGTGATGCATTGCATAATCCGATGCTGACATGTGACCCGTCGTCATGTGACACGCATCACGCACGGTTGAGAAACGTCACGGGCCGCGCCAAGTTGACACCGGTATGGCGCGCATCCTCATCATCGACGACGATGTGACCCTCCGACAGGCGCTGACGAAGCACTTGGAGCGCGCCGGTTACGACACGCGGCAGGCGGCGGACGGAGACGCGGGGATCCGCGCGTTCGAGCGACACGCCGCTGACGTGGTGATCGTCGACATCTTCATGCCGGGGCAAGGGGGACTGCAGACGATCGACCGGCTGCGCCGCGCGTGGCCGGGCGTGAAGATCGTGGCGATGTCAGGCTTACCGAGCGCCGGCTCGCTCGACGTCCAGGGACACGCGGTGGCCTTGGGAGCGGACCGCTTCATGAGCAAACCGTTCGAGGGCGCGGAGCTGGTGGCGCTCGTCTCCACGCTGCTCGCGGAGCGGGCCGGGGCTCCTTAGCCCGCGATCGCCCTGACCTTCGCCGTCTCGGGCGGGGCGGCCGACACGATCACGCCTTGCCCGAGCGCCACACCCGGCGCCGGCGTCGCCCCCTGCTCCCCGAAGTACGCCTCCTCGCCGTGCTCGCTCAGGTCGAGCCCGGAGAGCTGCTCGCGGACGTCGGCCTTGGCGCCCATCGTCGCCTGCACGAGCGCCATGAGGACCGCGGTGCCCGCGGCGGCGATCGCCACCGCCGCGAGTATCGCGACGACCTGCACGCCCATCTGGGCGACGTTGCCGGCGACCCAGCCGTCGTTCCCGGCCGGGTTCGCGAGCTTCGTGGCGAACACGCCGGTCAAGAGCGCCCCGGCCATTCCTGCAAGCCCATGGCAGGAGAACACGTCCAGCGAGTCGTCGAGCCGCGTCCGCGCACGGATCTGAATCGCGGTGTAGCTCACGAGCACGGCCAGCGCGCCCACGGCCAGGGAGGCCGGCGCGGTGATGAAGCCCGCCGCCGGCGTGATGCCGACGAGCCCGACCACGAGCCCGGTCGCCGCGCCGACGGCGGTCGCCTTCCCCGTGCGCAGCCAGTCGAGGCACATCCACGTGAACATCGCCGTCGCGGCCGCCGTGTTGGTGTTGGTGAACGCGAGCGCCGCGAGGCCGTTCGCCGCGAGAGCGGAGCCGGCGTTGAACCCGAACCAGCCGAACCACAGCAGCCCCGCGCCGAGCAGCACGAGCGGGACGTTGTGGGGCACGATGGCGGTGCGCTTGAAGTCCTTGCGGGGGCCGAGCATCCGGGCGGCGACCAGTGCCGATACGCCCGCGCTGATATGCACCACCGTGCCGCCCGCGAAGTCGAGCGCGCCCAGCTTCGCCAGCCATCCCCCTGTGCCCCACACCCAATGCGCCAGCGGGTCGTACACGAACGTGGCCCATAGGACGAGGAAGACCACGTACGCGCGGAACCGCATGCGCTCCACGATTGCGCCCGAGATGAGGGCCGGCGTGATGATCGCGAACATCAGCTGAAACATCGCGTGCGCCTGCAGCGGGATGGTCGCGGCGTACGCCGGATCGGGATCGACGCCCACGCCCTTGAAGCCCACCCAGCCGAGTCCGCCCCACAAGGGGGTGCCGTGGCCGAAGGCAATGGAGTAGCCGACGAGCACCCACTGAATACTGATCACGCCCAGCGCGACGACGCTCATCATCATCGTGTTGAGCGCGTTCTTGGGACGCACCAGGCCGCCGTAGAAGAACGCCAAGCCCACCGTCATCACCATCACGAGCGCGCTCGACGCGAGGACCCAGGCGGTGTCGCCTGCCGAGATGGCGCTGTTCATTGCTCCTCCTCGCCGGCGACGGCGCCAGCGTGGTGCGCGCTCTGGAGTGCGGCGCGTTGCACCTCATCCGCGTTCACCGCGGTGAGCGCGGCATTGTCGAGCTCGCCGGTCCGGATGCGGATGACGCGCTCGATCGATTGGACGAAGATCTTGCCGTCGCCGACCTCTCCGGTCCGGGCGGACGACAGGATGGCCTTGATGCACGGCTCCACGAACGGCTCGGAGCACACCATCTCGATCTTCACCTTCTCGTGGAATTCCATGACGACGGTGGTGCCGCGGTACTGACTGACGATCTCTTGCTCACCCCCGTGCCCGCTCACGCGGCTGAGCGTGATTCCGGTGACGCCGGCCTGGAACAGCGCCGCCTTGACCTCGGGGAGCCGTTCGGGGCGGACGATGGTAGTGATGAGTTTCATGTCGAGAAGCTAACTTCGGTTCTGTTTCAATGTCAAACGAAACGTGCATGGAGTGCATGAATTCAGATGCACTGAGCTAGCCGGCGTCAACGCATCTTGCGTGCCGTGTCATCGAATCGACCGTTTAGGCAGAATCTTAGAAACGTCACTGTCTCACCACCGACGCGACCCTTGGCCGTTTCTCGCCATCCCAATCGGGATCGGCATACGTGGCGGGTTGGGCCTCCGCGCGCCGTTCTAGGCATCGTTTTCTCACTGAACTGGCGCGCGGTCGGTTGACCACGCGCGAGGACAGCGCCACGCTCGCGGCACGCTCCCGAGACTCGGCACAGAATTCGCCTTCCCCCTGGCCGTTACCGTCACCAGGGGATTCTATGCTGACGACAACGCGAGTCGCCGCCATGGTTATCGCGTTATCCTGCGCAGCCTCGCTGGCGAATGCGCAGTACCCACAGCGGCGCGACGGTTTCTGGATCGGGTTCGGGCTGGGATACGGCTCGTCGAACGTGACATGCGATGTGTGCGGTAGCGGACCGCGCGTCGACGGCATCAGCGGATTCCTGAAGCTCGGCGGTACACCGAGCCGCAATCTACTGATCGGTGCGGCGGTCAACGCCTGGTCGCACTCCGATGGCAACGTCACGGAAACCATGACTAACCTCACCGCATCCCTCTATCTCTATCCCGACGCGCGCAGCGGTCTGTTCTTCACGGGAGGCCTGGGGTTCTCCAACTATTACGTCAATTCGTATCCCTCCTACGACGGCACCGGGTGGGGGTTCAGCGGTGGCGTCGGCTACGACATTCGAGTCGGACGGGACGTGTCCCTGACGCCTGTCGTGAATTATCTGTACGGGGGTGTCGGGGACGTGAACAAGGCTGGAGTGGGAACGGTCCGTTCCCAATGGAAGCAGAACGTGGTCGATTTCGGGCTCGGCGTGACGTTTCACTGACGGAGCACAGCGTGAACGACCAGCGGCCGGCGCCTTGCGGCGCCGGCTTTTTATTATTTTGACCCACCGCGATGCTCATGGTGCTCGTGGCGCTCGTCTCGCAAGTCGCCGCGGCGTGCCCGCGCTCCGCAGATGCGGCGCGCGAGACGACCGCGGGGTGGGAGACCTATCGCCGCGGCGCGGTGGCCGCCGCGGGCGCCCGCTTCGCGGCCGCCGATTCGCTGTGTCCCGGTGATCATGCCGCGCAAGTGGGATCCGGCTTCGTCCTGCTGCGGCAAGGAGATGCCGCCGCGGCGCTGGAGCGGTTTGTCGCGGCCGTCGGGAGCGACTCGGGCGACGCGGACGCTTGGTACGGGCTGGGCCTGGCGCGCGCGCGGCTCGGCCAGCGTGAGGCGGCCGTCGCAGCCTGGCGACGGACCCTGCGCCTCGCTCCCACGTACTCCGATGCCGAGCAACAGATACTGGCGCTCGGCATCGACCGCGGTCTCACGCTCCCGCCGGTTCCACGACCCGATAGCGCCGTCGTCCCGGCCCGTACAGCGGGCGATGGCTTCGAGATTCGCGACGGCGAGTGGCGCCCGTTCTACGTGAAGGGCGTCAATCTCGGCGCCGCGCTCCCCGGGCACTTCCCCTCCGAGTTCCCGCCGGACGACTCGACGTATGCCCGCTGGATCGAGCTGATCGCG